>NZ_JARVSY010000030.1:0-91706 GCF_030208925.1 Rhodococcus sp. MEB032 | reverse complement strand
TCGCTCCGTCGCCGATGACAACGCGCTGTTTCAGCGCATCAAGCAGGGCAGAGTTAAATGGGGCAGACATGCCGTCCAGAGTAGTGGGCGCACCGACAAGCTCTGGCCGTAGGCTGGGTGGGTGAGTCCAAGTGAGTTCCCCGTCACTCCCGACGGCCCGGTCGATTTCGATGATTCCGCGGCCTTCGAGAGCCCTGACGGCTTTGCCGTCGACAGCAGCGACCGCCTCGAGGGCGACATCCCTGTCCTACGTGATCCTATCCTCGTTGCAGCTTTCGAGGGCTGGAACGACGCCGGTGACGCAGCCAGCGGTGCGGTCGAACATCTCGAGCTGATCTGGGATGCCCAGCCGCTCGCCGAACTCGATTCAGAGGACTACTACGACTATCAGGTCAACCGCCCCACAGTCCGGCAGGTCGACGGTGTCACTCGCGAAATCGTTTGGCCGGCAACACGTTTGTCGGTCTGTTCGCCTCCTGGCAGCGAGAGCGACATCGTCCTGCTTCGCGGGATCGAGCCCAACATGCGGTGGCGCAGTTTCTGCGAGGATCTGCTCGAGCTGATCGACCAACTGAACGTCAAGACGGTCGTCATCCTCGGCGCCCTGCTCGCCGATACTCCGCACACCCGACCGGTCCCGGTGACGGGCACGGCCTACAGCAGTGAATCCGCCGCCCGATTCAACCTGGAACAGACGCGGTACGAAGGCCCGACGGGCATCACCGGGGTTCTTCAGGACGAGTGCGTTCGTGCTGGTGTACCCGCTATTTCGTTCTGGGCGGCGGTTCCGCACTACGTCTCGCAGCCACCCAACCCGAAGGCCACAGTGGCCCTCCTTCAACGAGTCGAGGATGTTCTCGACATCGAGGTCCCACTCGGGGAGCTCCCGGCTCAGTCGGAGGATTGGGAGGAAGCGGTCAACGAAATGACCGCGGACGATGAGGAAATCGGCGAATACGTGCGCACCCTGGAAGAACGGGGAGACGCCGAAACCGACATCAGCGAAGCAATCTCCAAGATCGACGGCGATGCCATCGCCGCGGAATTCGAGCGCTACCTCAGACGGCGAGGCCCCGGCAGCTTCGGACTGTGAGCAAGAACACTCCAGAAGAAGGCGGAAGTACACAGCGCCCACTGCGCCTCCGGCTTCAGCTGATCGCGCTGTACGCCGGCGGGTTCCTCGGCCCGTTCGGCGGCGGCGTGGTTGCTTCGATCCTTCCCGAGATCGGTGACGATCTAGGGGTCGGTCCGTCGGCGGCCGCCTCTTCCCTCACCGCGTACCTGCTCCCCTTCGCCGCTCTGATGTTGGTGTCGGGGACACTCGGGACGCGGTGGGGCAAGGTTCGGACGGTGCGCATCGCTTACGGCGTCTACGTCCTCGCGTCGTTGGCATGCTTCCTCGCCCCGACACTCGAGATCTTCCTTGCCGCCCGGGTACTGCAGGGCTCCGCGAACGCATTCACCACGCCGCTACTGCTTGCCTCGTTGGCGGCCGCAACACCGCAGGCACGGCTGGGTCGAGCCCTCGGAGCCTTCGGCGCTTTCCAGGCCGCAGGGCAGTCGTCGGCTCCGTTGATCGGCGGACTGGCGGCCGAATTCGACTGGCGTCTGGCCTTTCTCGTCATCGCAGTGGTCGCGGGCATTCTGGGAGCCGTCGGACTTCCGAAGTCCGAAGCACCGGCAGCGACCACTCCCGCCCGTCTCCGCGATGCATTACGCCCCGAAGTGCTCCGCATCGGTATCGCTGCATTGCTCGGCTGGGGCGCCCTCGGTGGACTGAGCTTCCTGCTCGCCTTCCGCTTCGAAGACGAGTTCGGGCTGTCCCCCACCGTCCGCGGCCTACTGCTCACCGTCTTCGGCGTGGCCGGCATCCTCTCGGCCCGGCGCATCGGAATCCTCATCGATCGCATCGGCGCACGCTCCTCCGTGATGATCGGCGCCCTGGGCGGAGCAGTTCTGGTCTCCGTCGTCGGCCTTGCCGGCTTGGTGCCCGTGATCGCGATCGCATGGTTTGTCGCAGGCGTCGCGAGCCAGTTCGTGCTGGTCGGCGTCAACGCGGCGGTCCTCGGATCCGCGGGGCCGAACCGTGGCGGCGCCGTGTCCGTCGTCCAAGCGATGCGCTTCGGCGGCGCCGCTCTTGCTCCCCTGGCCCTGACACCGATTTACGACTCTTCGCCTGCCGCGAGCTTCCTGATCCCCGCACTACTGCTCGCCGTCGTCGCTCCCCTGATCATGCCGAAGCAACGCTGATCGGTCTCGGCAATTTCGAATTCGAAGTTGTGGAGGTAGTGAGTTTCTCGGCGAAAGCGACCACCGTTGTCGCGAGGCTGTCAGGGCGAACATTATTCGGAAAATCCTGTGTTTCCGTCGTTGACAGATATTGATACCATTGGAACATGAGCGAATCTGAGTCGGAACCGGAACGGCCGATCGACATTTTTCGGCGATCGGTTGCCGTCATCGAAGAAAATTTGCCTCCTACCTGGTCTTTGTCGACACAGCGCTCCCCCGACCTGTCCGAGGCGCCACTCCGACTCGACCTCCGCTCCCCTGACGGCGCGGTGGCCAAATTCGGCGTCTACGCCGCTCACGGTGTCCTGAGCAGCGACGTTCCCGGTATCGCCGATCGCTTCCCCACCGGTCAACCCGGCTTCGTGTGCGCAAAATATCTGTCCGAGCCGGTCCGCCGGCAGCTCGATTCCCACGCGATCTCGTACGCAGACGCCACGGGCAACGTGTCGTTGACCGCTGATCGACCCGCCGTCTGGGTGCGTGGACGCGGAGCCGACGCCGATCCGTGGCGGGGGCCCGGACGTCCTTCCGGACAGCTGACGGGCGATCCGTCAGCTCGCGTCGTGCGTGCGCTTGCCGATTTCGCGGCGCCACTGGCGATCACTGCCTTGGTGCGCCTGGCCGGTGCATCGACGGGAGCAACCTACCGGGTGGTTCAGACACTGTCGGATCGCGAACTGGTCACCCGGCTCCCCCGCGGTGGGATCGGTGACGTCCGCTGGCCGAAGATGCTTCGTGAATGGGCGGCTGAGGCCGGGGCCAAAGCGCCGACGCCTCACGGCTTTCACGCGCCGGACGGGTTGGAAGCACTCTTCGATCAACTGCGTCAGCTCAGCGGTCACATCTACGCCGGTACCGCCTCGGTGGCCGCCGCACCCTTTGCTCGGTACGCGCCCACTCGACGTGCCCACTTCCATGCCGACAACGTCGATCAGTTCGCCGACGCTCTCGGACTACGGCGGGTGGAATCCGGCGGTGACGTGTGGATCACCGCTCCCCTCTCACCGTCTGCCTTCGACCGATTGCTCACCCGCGACGGCATCCGCATCGTCGCCCCCAGCCAAGCGTTCGCCGATCTGCTGGTCGGCCCGGACTCCGACGAGGCGGCGGCCGAGCACCTGCTCACATGGATGATCGAGAACGAATCGCAGTGGCGACGCGCCGCATCCCCTGCTACGGATCGCCCGTAGGAAAAAGAGGGGGCGTCTCTCGCCTACCCTGTCATGGTGGAAGAAACGAGTGCGCCCGATTACGCCGCGTACGCCGACACCAATCGACTGAAGCTGTTTTCGTTCACGATCGCGGAAAAACGGGCCGAGTACCTCTGGGTACTTCGTGCCTTCGACCATGCTCGCGCCAACTACACCGTCCTGCTGCATGCCGGAGCCGTCGCGCACATCCTCGAGAAGATCGGTGGATCGGATCCGGCGGCCGATCTGTCGGCAGCAGAGGTCACTCCCCTGTTGGATCAGCTCCACGTGTGGGAGATCCTCGAGCGCAGCTACGACGGCACCCGCGCGGCCACGCTGGCCGAGTACCGCAATCGCCACTTCGTCTACCAGTTCGGTCAGGCCGGATACCAGGTCTATCGATCAGTCGAAGACGTTCTCGCCGCACGCCTGGACTCGGCGTCGCTCTCGCGTCTCGCTCTGCCGGACCTGCTCGCAGACATGTCCGAACTCGCCGAGGCCAACCGACGCTCCGACGGCGATCTGATCTTCCGCAAGCTCAAGCGCCTCGACTCGACACTCTCCGACATGGCTGATCGAGCCGCGCACTTCTATCTGACCCTCGGGGACCTCGTACGGACCACGGAGATCACTCCGCAGGCTTTCCTCACGCACAAGGATGCTCTGCTCACGCACATGCGGGAGTTCAGCTCCGATCTGGCTCGCTACGCCCCCAAGCTCAAGGAAGCGATCGAGCACGTCGAATCCACCGGGGTCGATCGCATGATCCGCCTCGCCGCCGCCAGTGACGAACGGGTGTTCGTCCCGATCACCGAACGCGAAGACGACTGGGCTGCGCGCTGGCGAGGATTGACCGCCTGGTTCGTCTCTGCGGAATCGGGAATCAGCGAGTCCGAACGCCTGCGTGAGGGCACGATGAGCGCGATCGCCGCGGTTCTCGCGCTCCTTCGCCGCGTCACGGAAACCCGTCGCGGCGGTGTCAGCCGTGAGAGCCAGCTCCGGCACCTCGCCGGCTGGTTCGCCGCCACGCCGTCCGAAGACGCAGCTCATGCTCTGTTCCAGGCAGTGTTCGACCTCGGTCGTCCACGCCATCTCTCGATGGTGCATCCGGACGCCGACATCATTTCGCACTCACGCTCGTGGTGGGAGGCACCGCCGGTCGAGATCGCGCGAACACTCGCCGAAACCGGCCGCCCGCCCTCACCCGGCTTGCCGAGCAAAGTCGCCCGCAACGACGGCAGCATCCGCCGCCTGCGCGAAGAGCAGTTGGCGGCGCAACGTACGCGCAGTGCCGCGGCGCAATCCCTCGCGTCGAACGGTGTTTATCAGCGCGAACTCAACGAGCAGGAGACCGAAGTTTTGCTGAGTCTGCTCAATGCAGCACTGACCGCGCGCGTTCCGGTGGTGGGACGCGTCAAGAGCTCCACCGGTAGTGAGAACGGGGTGAAGCTGACGCTCAGTCCCTCGGACGGTTCGACCACCATCAAGACTGCTCGCGGACGAATGCATCTCGACGGCATCGAGGTCAGTGTTCGATGAGAGCTCGCGAGATCACGCCCCTAGCCCTCGATTCGTACCAACGAGCGGCGCGTGTGATTCTGTCCAATCACCTGATCACCTCGACGTACCCGGATCGAATTGCGTTGCCGCTCTTGCGCCGTTGGGCCACCGAGCTACGTGACGACTTACTGGAGCTGTTCGGATACCGCCTCGAGGTGACAGAGACCACCGCTCGCCTGTTCACGGTGTCGGATCGACTCAACCCGTCGGCACCGGCCCGAACTGCCTCCGAGCGAACCTTCGATCGCACGCGTTACGCCTACCTGGCATTGTGCCTGGCCGCGTTGGGCCGCGCCGGGAACCAGATCACGTTGTCGGAGTTGGCGGATCACGTCGCGGCCGATGCTGCACAAGTCGACGGCGTCGAACTCTCCACCGATCGTGCGTCCGACCGCGACGCCTTCGTCGACGCAGTGGGCTGGCTCGGAGTCAGAGGCGCTATCGCCCTCGCCGACGGTGACGCAAACGGCTGGGCGTCCAATCCCGAAGCGGGAGAAGCGCTCTACGACATCGACCGTTCCGTCGTCGTAGCGCTGTTCCGTCCACCGCGCGCCCTGCAGCACCTACACTCCATCCGCGGACTCCTGGCCGTCGAGACCTCGAGCGCCTCCGAGGACGACGGAATTCCTGTGGACGCGAAAGAGATCGGACGCCGAGTGCGTCGGGCTCTGGTCGAGCGGCCGGTCGTACTGGCCGGTGAACTCGATCAGCACGAATTGATCGCGTTGGCGCAGCCCAAGACCGCGTCGGAAGTCGAACTACTGACGGGGTTGGTGGCCGAGCGCCGCGCCGAGGGAATCGCGATGATCGATCCCACCGGCCGACTCTCCGACGTCCGCTTCCCGAGCACCGGAACGATCGCTCAGGTGGCACTTCTCCTGGCCGGCGAGATTGCCGACCGCGTACTCGACGTCGACGCTCCTGAACTGCCGAAACTTCCGATCCCGCACGTGTCGGACGATCACCTGATCGAACAACTCGATGCCGCCATCCCCGAGGCCGGGATCTTCGAGGACCTCGCCGACGAGGACGACGACTTCGTGCTGCCCGCCGGCGAACCGGCCGAGCCACCGCCACCCGTCACGTACCCGAAAATCGACGACGACTGGCTCGCTGACAAGGTCACCGAGTTGGTGGACCAGTTCGGGCGAACTTTCGCGGCGCAGTGGCAGGCCGATCACAACGGGCTGCGCAAGCAGGCGCTCGGGTTGCTGCAACGTCTGCGCCTGACGCATGCGGTCGACGGCGGCGTACTGGTGTTGCCCGTCCTTGCCCGGTACCGCGACGTCGTGGTCTCCGTGCGCGAACGCGATCCTCAGATCGACTTCGCGGTGGACAACTCCGCACCGGATCCGGTCGACGAATTCGGCCCCGAACCTTCCCCCAACGGCGAACTATCAGAGGTAGAGAACGTATGAGCAACGCCCGCTTCCGACCTACTCGGGCTGGAATCATCAACCTCTGGGATTACCGAGACCAAGAGTTCTCGTTCGCCGACGGTCGACTGGTTCTGCGGGGACCCAACGGATCCGGCAAGACCAAGGCCCTCGAGGTCCTGTTCCCGTTCGTCTTCGACGGCCGCATCGAACCGCGGCGCCTCAATCCGTTCGCCGGTGAAGAGCGCACGATGAAGTCCAACCTGCTCTACCGGGGCCAGGACAGCGCGCACTCCTACGTGTGGATGGAGTTCTGCCGCGGCTCCCTCGAAGATCCCGAGTCGGTGACCGTGGGAATCGGCATGCGGGCAACCCGAACCAACGACAAGGTCACCCGCTGGTACTTCGTCGCCGACGGCCGCGTCGGAGTCGACTTCTCGCTGATCGGCAACGACGATCGTCCTCTCACCAAGAAGCAGTTGGCCGAACAACTCGGCAGCGATTCCATCACCGACCGTCCCCTCGACTACCGCACAGCCATCGACGCGCGAATGTTCGGTCTCGGAGTGCAGCGCTACGACCAGCTGATCAATCTCATTCTCACGCTTCGCCGTCCCCAGCTCGCGAAGAACCTCGACCCGAAGGGCCTTTCGCAGGCACTCACCGACGGTCTCCGTCCACTCGACGATCAGTTGGTCCTCGAAGCTGCGCGTTCGTTCAGCGACATGGAGGAAGTCGGCCGCGCGCTCGAGGGGCTCGCGGCCGCCGATCAGGCAGCCCAGAGTTTCATCGGGGTCTACACCAAGTACCTGCGTCAGCAGTCTCGCGGAGAGATCGAACAGGTCAGCACCCGCCTCGCAGCGGTCACCAGAGGTGTTGCCGCCATGGACGAGTCGTCGCTCGCCCAGACCCGCAGCCGTGAGGCGCGGGCAGCAGCCGAGGAGCGCTTCAACCAGGCCGAGCAGGCACTCGAGAACGCGCGCGCCAATGTCGAAGCACTGCAACGCTCGAGCGCGTACGAAGGCAAACAGCAACTCGACGACCTCGCCCAGGCCGTCGCGACGCTCAAGCTCTCGACCGAGCAGCAGGCAGACAAGTCCCGGAAAGCGCAGGCCGCACTCGCTCAACGCGGCGACGAAGCCGACAAGGCTGCATCGTCGGTCAAGCGTGCGGCCGAAGCACTCTCGCGCGCCGAGGACGAACTTCAGGCAGCAGCCGAGGACGCCGGCATCGTCTGGACTCCCCTGCCCGACGGCTCACGCAGTGACCAGATCACGGCAGCAGTCCGTGGCCATGCCGAGGAGCGTGACGGTGACGTACGCGTCGTCCGCACCGCACTGGCGACCGTCGAGAAGGCGGCGACCGAACGAACCCGGGCCGAAAACAGCTCTCGCCGTGGACAAGAGCTGCTCGAAGCGTCCAAGGCGGCTGTACTCGAGGGCGAAGCTGCCGTGGAACTCGCACGCAGTCAGTGCGCCAGCGGGCTGCGCGCGTGGTGGACCGATCACTCCTCCCTGTTTTCGGCTGTCGGCGCCGACACGTCGCTGTTCGAAGCTCTCGACGCGGCGCTCGCCGAGGTCGGCGACGAAGACGCTCCGGCGCTGTCCGCAGTTCTCGCCGAGCACACCGTGGCCGGCACCGAGACGCTGCGCGAGCGTCGACGTGAGGCCGAAGCTGAAATATCTGCATCACACGCCTCCATCGCGGCTCTCAAATCCGAGCGCAAGGCCGTCTCCGCGGAACACGACGACGCTCCGCCTGCCTTCCACGCACGCTCCGACAACCGCAGTGAACTGGGTGGTGCACCGCTGTGGCAGTTGGTGCGCTTCGCCGATTCCGTCGAACCAGACGTGGCCACGGGAATCGAATCCGCACTCCAGGCGGCAAATCTGCTCGACGGCTGGGTCTGCCCGGACGAGAAGATTCCCGAGCACGTCAGCGAGCAGTTCCTGACGGCTCTGCCCGTCAAGCAGCGTCCGAAGGGACGAACGCTGGCCGACGTCCTCGAGGTCGAAGGCAATGCCGACGTACCCGACGCTCGGGTACAGGACATTCTCGCGTCGATCAGTCTCGTCGAGGCGCCGGGCGACTCCGATGCAAGCGTCGCGATCGGCGTCGACGGCCGCTTCTGGCAGGGCGTCGCGCGTGGCCGGCACGTCAAGGCCGATGCCGAGTACATCGGCACCACAGCACGGGCGCGTCGACGCGAGGCTCGGATCACCGAGATCGACGCGGCTCTGGAAGAACTTGCCGCGGCAGTCGATACGGCCAAGGCACTGGTGGCGCAGACCAACGAGCAACTGAGCCGGATCAACTCTGCGGCAAAGGAATTGCCGAAGACAGGTTCGATCCTGCGCGCACTCAAGACGGTCACCGAATCTGCCGGCGCACTCCGTACTCGCTCGGAGGCCACGGAAACGGCACAACGCGAACTCGATGCGGCGATCGCTGATCTCGCGGCGAAGGAAAAGCAACTCCGAGCGACGGCGTCGCAGCACCGGACGCCGCATATCGGCCGTGAACTCGATTCCCTCGCGGCGGCGATCCGTCATTTCGAGAAGCAGGGCGAACTGGCGCTGCGCTGCCGACGGGAGCATGCCAAGGAAGTCGAACTCGAACGCGAGTCTCGCGACCGTCTCGACGAATCACGCGCCAATGCGGAGGAATTCGCCGAGGAAGCCGCCATCGCCGAGGAGAGTCTGCTCCAGCAGGTGCAGCGTCTCGAGACGCTGCGCGACACCCTCGGTGCCAGCGCCGAGCAGATCGACCTGGACCTGGCAAAAGCCCGCGCGAAGATCGAAGAATGCAAGGTCGAACAGCGTGCGGCGCGAAAGGCATACGACGCCGCCGTCCTCCAGATCGGCACGGCGGAGGGTGCGTACAACACCGCCGTGGAGACCTTGCGTCACACCCTGACCGAAACCCGCAGCGATGCAGAGCGACTCGCACCCTACGCGCGCCCGGACCTTCTCGAGTTGTTGGGCGTCAAGGAACATCTGAGCTGGCCGGCAAGTTCAGCGGCGTGGATGAGCCCCGATCAGTTGGTCTACCGCATCCAGAACGAAGATCGCAGCGAGGACGCAGCCCACCCGCCCGTCCTCCCCGAAGACGTCGACAAGTTGTACCGAGCGCTCGAGGCTGCGACCTCGGCAGTCCGAGTCACCGACGGAGCCCGCAAGGCAACCCGCACGGCACTGACCTCGGCGTTGCAGGACTTCGACGCCCAACTCGCAGCGGCCGGACAGGACTACCGTCTGCAGTGGGATGCACCGGATGGGCTGACCGTCGTACGAGTCCAGGACGATCAGGGCTATTCGTCGATCGGCGAGTTCGCAACGCGGATCCACGACGCTCGCGGCGATCAGGAGCAGTTGCTCACCGAATCCGAGCGTCGCATTCTCGAAGATGCCCTGTTGACGGGATTGGCCCAGCAGATCCACGAGCGCACGGTCGACGCACGCGAGTTGATCGCACAGATGGGCACCGAGATGCGTGAGCGGCGGATGTCCTCAGGCAATACCATCGGCGTTCACTGGGTGCTCGCCGACAACCTCGACGACAGCTCGCGGGCAATCTCCAAGCTGCTGGATCGAGACGCGTCGGCCCTCGGCGTCGATGAACTAGCTACTCTGCGAGCACATTTCGCGACGCAGATCCGTACCGCCCGCGCGGCGCACCCCGAACGCTCGTACCCGGAGATTCTGTCCTCGGCGCTCGACTACCGTCAATGGCGCGTGTTCTCGTTCACCCTCATCAGCGGTGAGGGCAAGGAAGACCGTCTTACCGTCGCGCGGCACAGCGCGCTGTCCGGTGGCGAGCAGTCCGTCTCGCTGCACCTTCCTTTGTTCGCCGCGGCGCACGTCATGTTGGACTCGGCCGACCCGCACGCCCCGCGTCTGCTGGCACTCGACGAGGCCTTCGCCGGTGTCGACGACAACGGTCGCAGCGAGCTTCTCGGCTTGAGCGTTCAGTTCGACCTGGATCTCTTCATGACCGGCTACGACCTGTGGATCACGTACGCAGACGTCCCCGGCTGTGCGCACTACGACCTCGCGCACTCCACGGCCGAACAAGCGGTCAGCGCCGCGCTGCTGGTCTGGTCGAACGGTGAGCTGCTCGCCGAGCACGACGGAACGGATCTGGCGAGGGCATTGGGCTCGCCGCTACGGCGCCGGGTGCCGACACCCGCCGAAGGTGCGTTGGACTACGCCTAGAAACTGCTGTGCGCCTTTATTAACCGCGGGCGGTTAATAAAGGCGCACAGCAGGGGTTCAGCGAAGCGAAATACCCAGTAGGGCGTCAACGGCATCGGCGAACTCGCCGGGTGCCTGCGTGTCGGATCCGCCGCCCTCGATGGCGCGGCGGGCCCAACCGTCGAGCGCGTCGAGCGCCTTCGGGGTGTCGAGATCGTCGGCCAGGTGCTGACGCAAACGCGCAACAGTGTCGGTGGCAGACGGCGCAGAACCGAGAGCCGCGGCCTCGCGCCACACCTTCAGGCGCGACTGAGCATCCGCGAGGACCTGATCAGTCCACGCGCGATCCTGGCGGTAGTGGCCGGACAGCAGTCCGAGGCGGATTGCCGCTGGGTCCGCCCCCTCGCCGCGCAGCTTGGAGACGAAGACCAGGTTTCCGCGACTCTTCGACATCTTCTCGCCGTCGAGACCGATCATGCCGGTGTGCACGTAGTGCCGCGCGAAACGGCGATCACCCGTTGCCGATTCGGCATGCGCCGCCGAGAACTCGTGGTGCGGGAAGATCAGATCGCTGCCACCGCCCTGGACGTCGAAGCCGGAGCCGATGCGGTTGAGTGCAATGGCCGCGCATTCGATGTGCCAGCCGGGGCGCCCCGGCCCGAAGGGTGAGGGCCACGAGGGCTCGCCCGGACGCTCCGCACGCCAGACAAGTGCGTCGAGAGGATTGCGCTTTCCGACGCGATCGGGATCTCCGCCGCGTTCGGCAAAGAACTTCTCCATCGTCGCGCGGTCGTAGCCCGACTCGTAGCCGAACTGCTCGGTCGCGTCGGCACGGAAGTAGACGTCGGGGAACTCCGCGTCGTCGACGATGTACGCGGCACCGGACGCCACGAACTTCTCCACCAACTCGACTACTTCGTTCACCGATTCGACGGCGCCGATGTAGTCCTTCGGCGGAAGCACACGCAGCGCTTCCATGTCCTCGCGGAAGAGTGCCGTCTCACGCATGCCGAGGACGATCCAGTCCTCGCCGTCGCGATTGGCTCGCTCGAACAGCGGGTCGTCCACGTCGGTCACGTTCTGGACGTAGTGGACATCGTGTCCGGCGTCGCGCCAGATGCGGTTCACGAGGTCGAACGTGAGGTACGTGGCCGCGTGGCCGAGGTGGGTGGCGTCGTACGGGGTGATGCCGCAGACGTACATCGTCGCCTTCTCGCCCGGGGTGACGGGGCGAACCTGACGGTCGGCTGTGTCGTACAGCCGCAACGGCGGCCCCTGACCGGGAACGGACGGGAGTGCGGTATCGGACCAAGACTGCATGCTGCCGAGCCTAGTGGAGACTGCTCTGAGGCTGGGAAGGTGCTGGCTGATCCTGCTCTGGTTCGGGCGTCGACGCGAGCTTGCTCGGCCACCAGATCTTCTGACCGATGTCGTAGGTCAAGGCCGGGACCAGCAAGGATCGGACGATCAGAGCGTCGAGCAGGACACCGAACGCCACGATGAACGCGATCTGGGCGAGGAACAACAGCGGGATCACCGCCAACGCCGAGAAGGTTGCTGCCAGAACAACTCCGGCAGATGTGATCACCCCGCCGGTCACCGTGAGTCCCCGCAGAGCGCCCGCCCTGGTGCCGATCTTCAGCGCTTCCTCACGCACCCTCGTCATGAGGAAGATGTTGTAGTCGATTCCCAGAGCCACGAGGAACACGAACGCAAAGAGCGGGACCACCGGATCCGCACCGGGGAAACCGAAGACGTGGTCGAACACCAGCGACGAAATGCCCAGTGTCGCAGCAAACGAGAGCACAACGGTGCCCATGAGAAGCAGCGGTGCGAGAAGCGAACGCAGCAAGAGCGAGAGAATCACGAACACCACGATGATCACCACGGGAATGATGAGTGTCCGGTCCCGTGTCGAGGTGGTCTTCGTGTCGAGGTCGGTCGCAGTGACGCCACCGACCAATGCGTCGGCGCCCTCCACTGAGTGAACTGCATCACGTAGTCGCACGATGGTGTCTTCGGCCTCGAGTGAGTCGGCAGCGTCAGTCAGCGTCGCCTGCAGGGAGACTCGTCCGTCGACAACCAGTGGGGCTCCCCCGTTCTGCACGACGCTCACGTCGCTGACACCCTCCACGCGACTGGCCGCCGCAACGGCATCCACTTGGTCTGCATTCGCGATGACCACGGCCGGTGAACCCGAACCCGCGTCGAAGTGCTCGCCGAGAATCTCCTGGCCTGCAACCGAATCGACATCGAGCAAGAAGATGTCGGACGACGAGACACCGCTGGCTTTGAACTGCGGCATCATCATCGCGAAGATCACCAGCACCAGCGTCGACGCCACCCAGAAGCGGCGCGGATGCCTACCGATTCGAGCAGCGAGCCCGGCCCAGAACCGGTGATCGTTCGCCTCGTCGTGGTGCTCGCGGTCGGCATCGAACTTCGGCTTGGTCGGCCAGTACGCCGTCCTCCCGAACAGAACCAGGACAGCAGGTAGGAAGGTCATCGATGCGAGGAAGGACGCGGCGATACCGATGACGGCCACCGGACCGAGTCCGCGGTTCGAGTTCAGGTCGGAGAGCAACAGGCACAGAACGCCCGCGATGACCGTTCCCGCAGACGCTGCGACAGGTTCGAGCGTCGCGCGCCACGCAGTGCGCATTGCTGCGTACTTGTCCTTCTCGATCCGCAACTCTTCCCGGTAGCGAGAGACCAGAAGTAGCGCGTAGTCGGTAGCGGCACCGAACACGAGGATGAACAGGATGCCCTGGCTCTGACCGTTCAGTGCGATGACGTCCGCGTCCGCGAGCAGATACACGAGCAAGCTCGACAATCCGAGTGCGAAGATCGCCGAAAAGATCACCACGAACGGCAGGATCGGGCTCCGGTAGACGATGATCAGGATCACGATCACCACGGATCCGGCTACCAACAACAGCAATCCGTCGATGCCCGCGAATGCCGCCGACAGATCCGCAACCTGCCCAGCGGGGCCGGTCACCTTGACCGTCAGTCCGTCGGGGCTCGACTCCAGCGCCGCGCGCAGCGCTTTCACGCTGTCCTTGACTTCGAGGGTGCTGTCGACCGGCAGGAACATCTGGAGTGCCTGGCCGTCGGCCGACGGGATCGGCGGCGATGACGCGTCACCGAATCCCTCGGTACCGACAAACGAATCGACGGTCTGGGACAGGAAGGTGGAGTCGGCGGGCTCGAGGCCACCCGGTCGTTCCGCCACGATGATGGCCGGCACGAAGCGCGTGTCCGTGAAGCTCTCTTGAAGCTTTGCCACCTCGGTCGCTTCGGCCGACGCGGGCAGGAACGACGTGTTGTCGTTCTGCTGCACCGTGCTGAGCTTTCCGGCGAACGGACCGCCGAATCCTCCGATTGCCAGCCAGCCGATCACGAGGAGAGCTGGCACAATCCATCGAAGGCGACGAACAGGACGATTTTGTACTGGTGTGCTCACTGGGTCTCCAGGGATCGGCAGCAGAGGACTTGCCGACTATTTTGTTCAGCATGCTGAGTAATTGCAAACGGAAGGCAGAAAAATGAGCAGCGACGGCCTGGACGACTGGCCCACCGGCCGGCTGTTGTCCACCGCTGCACGCCTGGTGGAGCACTCGTGGGAGAAGGTCTTGCGGTCTCAGGACATGACGCACGCGGGCCTGATCGTGCTCCACTCGATCGCCGGTGGGGCGGCGTCTCAACGCGACATCGCGAAGAACGCCCGCGTCACCGATCAGACGATGAGCCGCACGATCGACCGTCTCGAACGAGCGGGTTACGTCACTCGTGACACCGATCCGAGGGACGAGCGTCGGCGCGTGATCGCGATAACCGACGCCGGAAGACTGACGTACGAGCGACTACTGACGCTCGAGAAGGAAGATGCGGCGTTGACCGTCGGCGTCGGGGATGTCGCCGCGCTGCGCGAACAACTACTGCGATTGGTTCGCTCACCCGGATTGACGGCAACTCGCGAACAGCAGGAAACGTCTCGCGACTAGAAGGCCGGCCAGGGAATCGTTCGATGGCCGTTCGGCTCAGGCATCACAGCGGACTCGGCGAACTGCATCGCCCGCACCGCCAAGGCCACGATTTCCTCTTCGGTGATCAGTTCGGACAACTCGTCGCCGAGATCCCCGTCGAGAGTTGTCGCGAATTCGGCGACGTCGGCGATCAAAGCACCGGGTACGGGCTGCCCGGCCCACCCCCACAACACGGTCCGCAGCTTGTTCTCCGAGTGAAGACAGATTCCGTGATCAACGCCGTACACCGAGCCGTCGACGCCCTCGAGGGCGTGACCACCTTTGCGGTCGGCGTTGTTGATGAGGACGTCCAGAACGGCCATTCGCTGCAGCCGTGGATCGTCCGCATGGATCAGGGAGACTGGTTCACCCTCCGAGTCGAAGGCCTGCAGGACCTCGAACCACCCCGGCGGAACGTTGCCGGGACTGCACAGGTCCACCATCTCGAGTCCGCCAGATCCATCCGCGCGGCGATCGACGGTGTCGATCCATCGCTGCACCATGCCTGGACCGAAGGGGCCGTCCCGCAACACTGTTCGCGGAATCACTCCCCAACCCAGCGCCTCGGACACGCGGTACGACGCGACCTCACGCCCCGCCAGAGTGCCGTCCGGGAAATCCCACAGTGGGCGTTCACCCCGCACCGGCTTGTAGACCACACGGGTGGACTGCTCCCCCAGAGTCGACTCACATACCAGCGTGGCGTTGCTCGCCGTGGTGATCTGACCGATCAGAGTCAGATCACCCTCGAGCAGCACGTCCGGCACACCAGGTTCGGACACGACGTCAGACCTCGTCGTCGTCTGCGTCGTCGATCGCGAAACCGAAGGACTCGCCGCGTCGGTACCCATTGGTGCGGATGCAGACGTGCCCCTCGGGCGCCAACGGTTCACCACACAGCGGGCACGGCGCGCGTCCCGCCGCGATGACGCGTTCGGACCGCAGCGAAAACTCGCGCGCTTGCTCCGGAGTCAGGAACACACGGACTGCGTCCGGACCGTCGTCGGCGTCGTCGAGGACAACCGATTCGTCGAACTCCGTCTCGCTGACGGCAAGCAGCTCCACGACGACCGCCCCGGCATCGGCGTCCCAACCGAGCCCCATCGTGCCGACCCGGAACTCCGCGTCGAGTGGTGTGACCAGCGGGCTGAGGTCGGAGACGTCGTCGGCTTGTGGCGGAACCTCGGTTCCGAAGCGTCGATGCACCTCTTCGAGGAGTAAGCCCATGCGATCGGCGAGAACCTGAACCTGCTGCTTCTCGAGCAGCACACTCACCACCCGTGATTCGTGCACGGCCTGGAGATAGAAAGACCTGTCACCGGGTTCGCCCACCGTTCCTGCGACAAATCGGTCAGGAGTGCGAAATACGTGAATCGCGCGCGACATTGCACCTCCTCGAGTTCGAGCAGAACATCACTGAATACCCATTATCCGTCACAGCTCACGCACCGACCTCTCCGCCGGGGACGGACTCCTGCGCGGGAGCCGAACCGTTGGTCGCGGCCTTCGCTGCACCGATCGCGGCGAGCACGTCTCCGGTGTCGTTGACGCGAAGAACGAACGGCAGTGTCGCCGTGTAGCGAATCACACTGACCGAGGCGGGCTCGGCGACGATGCGCTGGAACGAATCGAGATGCATCGCAAACGCGTCGGCGAGAACCGATTTGATGACGTCACCGTGCGTGCACGCAATCCAGACGACGTCCTTGCCGTGTTCTTCGGCCAGCCGTGCGTCGTGCTCTCGGATCGCGGCAACGGCTCGCGCCTGTACCTGGGCCAGCCCTTCACCGCCGGGAAACACTGCACCGGAAGCGTGGCGCTGCACCACTTTCCAGAGCGGTTCTTCCAAGAGTTCCTTGAGCGGGCGACCCGTCCAGTCGCCGTAATCGACCTCGATGAGGCGATCCTCGACCACCGGCGTCAGACCACGGTCGACGGCAATGGGGCCGACCGTCTGCTCACACCGCAACAGCGGCGAGCGGACGATCTCCGCGATGTCCAGACCGACCAGCCGATCGACGACGCCTTCGGCCTGTTTCCGGCCGTGGTCGTCGAGTTCCACACCCGGCGTTCGACCGGCCAGGGTATGGGCAGTGTTGGACGTCGACCGCCCGTGCCGCAGTAGGACAACTGTCATTCCACAACCCTAATGGGGCGGTGGCCGCACGGACGGGTGGTCGACGTCGAAACGGGCCCTATGTCGCGGACACGACCCCTGTGGCCAGCAACGCAAGGACGACTACGCCGAGAGCGATTCTGTATCCGACGAACCAGTACATGGAGTGATCGACAACAAATCGAAGCAGCCAGGCGATCGCTGCGTAACCGACCGCGAAGGCGATGACGGTTGCCACCAGCAACTGCGGACCGCTCGCGTTCAGACCCTCACCAGCCGGCTCGAAGGCATCCGGGAGGCTGAACAAACCGGAGGCGAGAACTGCCGGAATCGCCAACAGGAACGAGTAACGGGCTGCGGCCTCACGGGTGAGCCCGAGGAAAAGGCCGGCACTGATCGTGCCACCCGAACGTGAGACACCCGGGATGAGCGCGAGCGCCTGAGCCGAACCCATGATGATGCCGTCGCGCGCTGTGAGCGATTCGATCGGGCGCGTCTTGCGTCCGTAGTACTCGGCAGCAGCGATGACGAGCGCGAACACGATCAGCATCGTGGCAATCAGCCACAGATTGCGTGCGCCGGTACGGATCTGGTCTTTGAAGAAGAACCCGAGGATGCCGACCGGGATGGTGCCGATGATGACATACCAGCCCATCCGGTAATCGAGATCACCCCGGTGCTCGGCATTGAACACACCTCGGAACCAGGCAGTGATGATCCTCACGATGTCGCGTGCGAAGTAGATCAGGACCGCCAACTCGGTGCCGAGCTGCGTCACCGCGGTGAACGACGCGCCGGCGTCACTGCCGAAGAATATCTCCGACACGATTCGCAAATGTCCGGAAGACGAGATGGGCAGGAACTCGGTCAAGCCCTGCACGAGGCCCAGGATCACGGCCTGGAGCCAGGTCATCGCTTCGCCCATCACTCACCGATCCCGGCTGATTCGAATGGGGTTACTGCACACAGGTTTCGTGTGTCGGGTTCACGTTTCACCGGCGCCACGCTACCGGGGCCCACGGCGCCGCGCCGCGCCCGGCACGTCCGTGTCCGAATACCCCGACTCGAGGCGAGCGCCTACTAGTCTGCACGTGGTGAGATCTCTCGGGTGCCGCACTTGCGCACACGAGTCGGGCGCGAGATGCAGGCGGTTATGAAGCACAGATCTGTCGGAACGAGCGGACTTCGGGTCTCGCGACTTGGGCTCGGCACACTGACATGGGGACGCGACACGGACGGCGACGAGGCTGCTGCGCAGCTACTCGCGTTCGCCGAGGCCGGCGGAACCCTGGTCGACACCTCGCCCGCCTACGGCGCCGGTGCGGCGCAACGGATCCTCGCCGAGTTGCTCGACGACGTCGTTCCACGTGACGAACTCATCGTCAGCTCGAGCGCCGGCATCGACCCCACACCGATCGGCACCGACCGCGTCGACTGCTCGCGGCGCGGATTGCTCCGCCAGCTCGACGCGACTCTTCGTGAACTCGGAACCGACTTCCTCGACATGTGGCAGGTCGCAACCTGGGATCCGCTCACGCCCGTCGACGAGGTTGCAGCAACCCTCGACTACGCCGTCTCGAGCGGCAAGGTGCGGTACGTCGGAGTTCGCGGCTACCTCGGCTGGCAGCTCGCGACGGCCGTAGGAGCCGGTGGCGCAACAACACTCGCCGCGACGCAGGCCGAGTACTCGTTGCTCGCACGCGGCGTCGAGGAAGAATTGTTCGCAGCGGCGGCCCATCACGGCGTCGGAGTGTTCGCCGCAGTACCCCTCGCGGGCGGTGTGCTGACCGGCAAGTACCGCGACGGCATTCCCGTCGATTCCCGCGGCGCCGACGAAGCACATTCGCAGGATGTGCAGAGCTATCTGACCGATTCCTCGATCCGGGTGGTCGACGCAGTCGTTACCGCTGCCGACGGTCTGGGTACTTCCCCACTGGCGGTGGCACTGGCCTGGGCGCGCGATCGCGCCGGGGTGGCCAGCGCCGTCGTCGGCACGCGTGATCTCGCCCAGTTGACAGGAGTACTGGCAACCGAAGAATTGGAACTTCCGAAAGCGATTGCCGCGGCTCTCGACGATGTGAGCGCTTGATCTGTCCCGCTGATCGAAATACCGGAGGTATCGTGTTGGCGAGGGCAGGCTAACCTAGTAGGCAACGCTTGACTACAGCCTCAGGAGAATCAATGACCACGCTCGACGTAGACAGCCTTTCCGCAGACGCAGGCCCAGCGTTCTCCGAACGAATCAAGACCGAGACGGACGCAGCACACCGCGAGACGGAGCAGTCGCGATTCGTAGGCGCACTTCTCGGCGGTGAGCTGACCACGGCTGGCTACGCCGCTCTTCTGGGACAGACGTACCTCGTCTACACGAGCCTCGAAGAGGCCGGCCGCACACACGCCGACAACGAGTTGGTCGCCCCGTTCCTGTCCGAGGATCTTTTGCGCGTGGCTTCACTCGAAGCCGATCTCGAGTTCCTCGGCGGACCGAACTGGCGCGACGAACTCGTGGCCCTACCGGCAACCGAGCGTTACATCGCCCGCCTGAAGGAGGTGGCGTTCGATTGGCCTGCCGGCTTCGTCGCACATCACTACCTTCGGTACATGGGCGATCTCTCGGGCGGACAGATCATCCGCCGGATGCTCGAACGCGCCTACGGATTCGAGACCGACGGACTTCGCTTCTACATCTTCGAAGGCATCCCCAAGCCGAAGCCTTTCAAGGACGACTACCGCTCGAATCTGGATGCACTGCAGATTCCTGCCGAGGAACAGCAGCGTTTCATCGACGAGGTGAATCTGGCATACCGCCTCAACGGCGACCTGTTCGCCGACCTCGAAGGCGACATCGAGAGCTACCTCGTCAAATGATGAAGCGCTTGGCCGCGGCGGCTCTGGTCGCAGCAGCCGGTTTCGGTCTGGTGGCTTGCGGGTCCAGCGACACTTCGACGACATCTCAGGGTGCCAGGACCGCGGTACTCGAAGATTCCAGCCCGGTTCCCGTGTCCGGCAACCCGACCGCGACACTGCCCGTGACGGTGAAGAGCTTCGACGGCGTCGACGTGACCATCACCGACAACAGCCGGATCGTTGCGGCCGACCGCTACGGGACGCTCGCGACGACGACGGTGGCGCTCGGCCTCGGTGACAATCTCGTCGGCCGCGACACCGCCGCCAAGTTCCCCGCAGTCGCGGACGTGCCGGTTGTCACGGTCGGCGGCCAATCGCTCAACACCGAGGCAATTCTCGACCTCAATCCCACCGTTGTTCTCACCGACACCAGTATCGGGCCCAAGAGCGTCCAGGATCAGTTGCGCGCCGCCGGTGTTCCCGTCGTCTTCTTCGATCCGACCCGGACACTCGAGGGTGTGCCAGGACAACTCCAGGCCGTCGCCGACGCGCTCGGCGTCCCCGCCCAGGGCGCGGCGCTGGTCGATCGGACCGAATCGGAAATCGCTGGAGCTCGTGACCTGGTCCCCACCGAGGGCGATCCACTGAAAATCGCATTCCTCTACATGCGCGGATCGGCCATCACCATGATCGGCGGTGAAGGGTCCGGAGCAGATTCCTTGATCGAGGCACTCGGCGCCACCGATGCAGGAACCGCCTCGGGCATCACACAACAGTTCGTGCCCATCACCAGCGAAGCGCTCATCGCCGCAGCGCCTGACGCCCTGCTGATGATGACGGACGGATTGGCATCGATCGGCGGAATCGACGGCCTCGAAAAGGTCCCTGGCATCGCTCAGACGCCGGCTGGAAAGAACAAACGAGTAGTCGACATGGCGGACGGTGTACTGCTCAGCTTCGGGCCGAACACCGGACGCGTCATGGCGGCACTCGCCGAAGCGATCTACGAGCCCGGTGGATCGTGAGCAAAGATTCGTGAGTGCTGATTCGTGAGTACAGAGACAGGTAGTTCCGAAGCAGGTAAGACTGTGTCGGCCGAGGATTCACACGACGTCGGGGGCGCCGACAAGTCGGCGTCTGGCCCCGCGTCGCGGTCGCGGGTGAGTGCGGTTCTGGTCAGCTTGACTCTCGCCCTGGTGATCGTCGCGGTACTGTCGGCGTGCATCGGTCAAGTTCCGACGTCGCCACTCGAGGTTTTGGGCAGCATCCTGCATCGCATCGGGCTCGACCTCGGTCCGATGCCCGCCCATCCCAGCGGTGAAGTGACTTTGTGGGAGGTTCGATTCCCCCGCGTCGTGCTCGCCATCTGTGTCGGCGCGGCGCTGGGATGTTCCGGTGCGCTCCTGCAGGGTGTGTTCTCCAATCCGCTCGCAGAACCCGGAGTGATCGGAGTGTCTGCGGGCGCGGCAGTTGGCGCGAGTGCTGTCATCGTCGTCGGGGGAACGTTCGTGGCCGGCTGGGCCGTTGCTGCGGCTGCGTTCGTCGCCGGGCTGGTCACCACCGCGGCGGTCTACCTGCTGGCTCGGCACGAAGGCCGAACCGAAGTAGTGACGTTGGTGCTGACGGGCGTCGCGATCAACGCGTTCGCCGGCGGGCTCATCGCGTTCTTCACCTTCGTCGCCAGCCCGTCCGCTCGCGATCAGATCGTGTTCTGGCAACTCGGCTCACTCAACGGCGCTTCCTGGAACGCAGTCCTGATCGTGGCGCCGATGACCGTCGTCGGGATCGCCGCGACCATGATGATCGCCCCACGTCTGGACCTGCTGGCGCTCGGTGAACACGCGGCTCGTCATCTGGGCGTCAACGTCGAACGGCTTCGCCAGTTCGCGGTACTGATCGTCGCTCTCCTGGTCTCGGCGAGTGTTGCCTTCACCGGCATCATCCTCTTCGTCGGTCTGGTCGTTCCGCACCTGATGCGCATTCTCGTCGGACCTGGCCACCGCGCGCTGATTCCGGCGAGTGCCCTCGCCGGCGCACTGGTTCTGCTTGTCGCAGATCTCGGTTCGCGGTCGCTGATCGACAACGCAGACCTGCCCCTCGGAATGCTGACCGCTCTGGTGGGCGGCCCCTTCTTCTTCTGGCTTCTCCGACGCACGCGCGCGCAACAGGGCGGGTGGGCATGAGCAGCCTCGTAAGAAACTGGCGCGAACTGTTCGGCCGTGTCACCCCCGAACCGGAAAGCCCTGGCGTCGGTGATGTCACCCTCGAGGCGCGCGACATCACCGTCGAACGCGGTGGTCGGCAGATTCTGGAAGGCGTGTCCATCGAAGTCCGGGCAGGCGAGCTAGTCGTTCTCGTCGGACCGAACGGCGCCGGTAAGTCGACTCTTCTTGCGGCGTTGGCCGGTGATCAGCCCGTCATCGCTGGGCGGGTGGACGTTGACGGCACCGACCTCACTCAGTGGTCGCCGATCGACATGGCGCGCCGACGCGCGGTGCTCCCCCAGAAACACACCATCGGATTTTCGTTCAGCGCTCGCCAGGTGGTTCGTATGGGACGTGCGCCATGGACCGGAACTCGCCGAGAAGACCGCGACGGCGCTGCTATCACCGCGGCGATGAAGACCTGCGATGTCGAGGGGTTTGCCAATCGGCCGTTCGCCGTGCTGTCCGGCGGCGAGCAGGCGCGGGTCGCGCTGGCCCGGGTACTGGCACAGGAAACGTCGACCATCCTGCTGGACGAGCCGACTGCAGCTCTCGACCTCGGACACCAGGAGGCGGTGATGTCCGTGGCGCGCGCTCGCGCTGCGGACGGCGATGCCGTCGTCGTCGTTTTGCACGACCTCGCGTTGGCAGCGGCGTACGCGGATCGGATCGTCGTGCTCGAAAACGGCCGCATCGCCGCTGACGGTCCCCCGGAATCGGTGTTGCACGAAGAGCTTCTGACCCGCGTCTACGGTTATCCGGTCGAGGTGTTCCCGCATCCGACAACCGGAGCAACGCTGGTCATCCCGCGCCGAGAATTCACCGAACAGAATCGATGATCGATCCCAGCCTGTTCAGGACGGCTCTCACCGTCGGCAGGCTGCGGCCGTCGCCCTCACGAACTCCGTCACCGGGACCGGGCTGTGACCAATCAGCCTCCGTGGACAGAACTGCGTCGCGGACCACACCGGCGATGCTTCGCTCGTCGGTCAGATCGATGTCGGTCACCGATCGCTCCGCGGTGGCGACAACGTCTGCAGGGGTCGGCACACTGTGCTCGCAGTATTCGCCGTATACCTCGACGAACAGCATGCTCTTTCGTACGCGGAACGCGAAAGTTCGACCGTCGGACCTGCCGAAACCGTGTGCGTGAGCGCCGACGGTGAGGTCCTCGATCTCGAAGCCCGGCCGCGCCGGTTCGGGCGGCTGTGCGCCGGAATCGGTGGGTTCTGTGGGAATCACAATGATCTCCTCGGTGATTGCAGCGTCAACCGCAACCGCTGTTCGTACGGTATCGCGTCAGGGGTGTGAGCGGAATGGTCGGTAGTTCCTCGACGCGATGAACGGCGCCCGACTGCGATCAGGGATGATCGATGACAGTCGCACTGCGTGAAGAACAGATGACAAGAAAAAGAGGAACTACACATGGCTCGCCTAGGGATCCGCACCACTGCAGCAGCAATGGGGGCGGCGGTTCTGCTGGTCACAGGATGTTCTTCCGGAGATGGCGGAGACGACCTCATCACGATCGATCCCGCAACGGCAGCGGTCTCACCGGCCACCACCAGTACCCCGGACGGCGTGGTTCACCCGTATTCAGGTCTGATCGATTCCATCACATTCGACCCGATCACGCGCAGCGCTGTAGTGGTTGCCAACGACCCCCGTTCGGTGCTGGTCGTTCCTTCGGACAGTTTGGCCGGCGCCGACCCCGCCTCTGCAGGTCGTCCGACAGCCCTGGATTCCGACGTACGCGACGTTTCGATCGGCTCTGACGGTAGCGCTCTTCTGTCGATGGATCGCCAGGTCGTGAAGCTGAATCTGACTTCGGGCGAACAGACGTCCATCCCGGTAGACGGGCAGGCGAATTCAGCGGTCGAACTCAACGACGGCCGCATCGCGATCGGCACGGACAATGGTTCAGTTCACATCGTCGACCCGAAGAACGATCAGTCACAGACAGTTTCGGGATTCGCATCGGTCGACGAACTCGCGGTCACCGGCGACAACCTGAGCGCCCTCGATCACCGTCAGACCTCGCTGACGGCGATCAACCTCGAAGACGGCAAACTCGGCGTCGCTCTCCGCGCCGGTGAGGGCGCAACTCATCTGGCCACCGATCGCTTCGGACGCATTCTGGTCACCGACACCACCGGCAACGAACTGCTCGTCTTCACTGCCGATCCGCTCCTGATGCACCAGCGCTACCCCGTCGGCGAGTCGCCGTACGCCGTTGCCTACGACGAGGCCGCGGATCGGGTGTGGGTCACGCTGACCGCGACCAACGAAGTGGTCGGCTTCGATCTGTCGTCCGGCATCCCCATGGAGACCGGACGGTTCAAGACGGTGCGACAGCCGAATTCGTTGGCCGTAGACTCTTCCAACGGCAATCTGATCGTCGGATCGGCAACCGGTGACGGGCTGCAGGTCATCCCGTCACGGGAGAACTGATGGAAAAGCGTACGCGCGGGATCCCCGCGCAGTGGGAGACGTCGGACGACAAGTTCGACTATGTGCCCCTTCGACTACCGCCGAACGTTTCGCGGGTCACGGCGTCGATGCGTCTGGCGATCTCCGCCGAGTTCGGCGGATGGGAACTCTCCCGAGTCCGTCTCTACCCCGACGGCAGTCGTCGCGTGCTCCTCAAGCGAAAGAAGACGCCGCTGCACGTGACCGATCCGGACGGCATTCAGCACTGATCGTCCAACAGACGACCAGAGCCCGCCGCTGACAAAATCACACCATCGAAGAGCTGGAGAATCGTGTACCAACTGCTGCTGAGCCTGATGTTCCGGGTCCCACCGGAACGCATCCACCACATTGCCTTCACCGCGATGAAACTGGTGACACGGTTCGCTCCCCTTCGCTGGCTGGTCGCAAAAGTCTTTGTCGTCGACGACCCGGTACTGCGGAGTCAGGCATTCGGTCTGACGTTCCCGGCACCTCTCGGCCTCGCCGCAGGATTCGACAAGGACGCCACCGGAGTCGACGCCTGGGGCCCGTTGGGATTCGGTTTCGCCGAGGTCGGAACAGTGACGGCCCAGGCTCAGCCCGGTAACCCCGCGCCGCGTCTCTTCCGTCTTCCGGCCGACCGCGCTCTGATCAACCGGATGGGCTTCAACAACCACGGCGCTGGTCACGCGGCGAATTTCCTGCGACAGCGCCGCGTCACGGTCCCGATCGGTGCCAACATCGGCAAGACCAAGATCGTCGAAGCCGCCGACGCCGCTGCCGACTACACCGCCAGCGCGCAGCTTCTAGGTCCGCTGGCCGACTTCATGGTCGTGAATGTCAGCTCGCCGAACACACCTGGACTCCGTGATCTGCAGGCCGTCGAATCACTGCGCCCGATCCTGCAGGCCGTGCTCGACACCGTCAGCGTGCCGGTACTGGTGAAGATCGCGCCCGACCTCTCGGACGAGGACGTCGACGCGGTCGCCGATCTGGCAATCGAACTCGGACTTGCCGGAATCGTCGCGACCAACACCACGATCCGTCGCGACGGTTTGAAGACCCCGGACGCCGAGGTAGCTGCACTCGGCGCAGGCGGGCTGTCCGGTGCACCGGTCGCCGAGCGCTCACTCGAAGTACTTCGGCGCCTGTACGCCCGAGTGGGCGACAAGATGACCATCATCTCGGTCGGCGGTATCGAGACGGCCGATCAGGCGTGGGAACGGATCCTCGCCGGCGCGACACTGGTGCAGGGATACACCGGCTTCATCTACGGCGGACCGTTCTGGGCTCGCAGCATCCACAAGGGGATAGCGAAGCGGGTCCGCGCAGCGGGTTTCTCGTCGATCGCCCAGGCTGTGGGAGCTGAGAACCCTCGCTAGAGAGTGCTGTGCGCCTTTATTAACCGCCCGCGGTTAATAAAGGCGCACAGCAAAGTGACTATTCGACCTCGAACGTCCCGGTCAGGGTTGCACGCGCAATCGCGTGATGGAACACGTTGAAACCGAGGAACGCCGGCGACGAATCAGGGGTGACTCCGTCGAGCGCCTCCACGTCGAGGGCATGCACCGCGACGATGTAGCGATGCGGACCGTGCCCGGGAGGCGGGCCTGCACCGATGAAACCGAACCCACCACCGTCGTGGCGGAGGGTGACGGTTCCGGCGGGCAGGACATCGCTGTCCGCCGCGCCGGCACCGGCGGGGAGCTCGGTGACGGAAGCGGGGATGTTCGCCACGGCCCAGTGCCAGAACCCCGACGCAGTCGGTGCGTCCGGATCGAACACCGTCACGACGAAGCTCTTCGTCTCGGCCGGAAAGCCGGACCACGAGAGCTGCGGTGAGATGTCTTCGCCACCGGGGACACCGAAGGCTCCACTGGCCTGAGCAAGCTTCAGCGGCTGGCCCGCAGTGATGTCGTCACTGGTCAGCTCGAAACTCGGCAACTTCGGCAATGGTTCGTACGGATCGTGCGCCATGCGAATCCTTTCTGTGACAAGAGAGCTCGATGTGCGTCGAGCTCACGGATCTATCTACGTGCTCGTCAGGAATTGAGCAGGAAATGTTCCAGAACACGTGTCCCGAACAGTAGTGCGTCCACCGGAACTCGCTCGTCGACGCCGTGGAACAGCGCGCTGAAATCCAGCTCGGGCGGCAACTGCAACGGCGCGAAGCCGAAGCAGCGAATGCCCAGTTTCGCGAATGCCTTCGCGTCGGTTCCGCCGGAGAGCATGTACGGAACTGTGCGAGCCTCCGGATCGTGGGCGAGGATCGCCTCGTTCATGGCGTCTACGAGGTGGCCGTCGAACGTTGTTTCGTACGAATCCAGCTTGGTGATCCACTCGCGGGTCACGTCGGGACCGATCAGTTGGTCCACCGTTCGCTCGAATTCGGCCTGACGTCCCGGCAGCACGCGGCAGTCGAAGACCGCCTCGGCCGTCTGCGGAATGACGTTCGCCTTGTATCCGGCCTTGAGCATCGTCGGGTTCGCCGTGTCACGGAACGTCGCGCCGATGATGTTGGCGATCGTGCCCAGCTTCGCGAGAGTCCCGTCGATGTCGGGTGATCCCGGATCGAAGTCCAATCCGGTCTCCTCGCCGACGGCGGTCAGGAACTCCGCGACCGAATCCGAGATCACGATCGGGAACTGGTGGGCAGCAAGCCTCGAGACCGCGCCGGCGAGTGTCGCGACTGCGTTGTCGTCGTGGAGGAAGGAGCCGTGTCCGGCGCGTCCCTTGGCAGTCAGACGCATCCAACCTAGGCCCTTTTCCGCAGTCTCCACGAGGTAGAGCCGGCGGTCGGTTCCGTCAGGCCGCGGAACCGTCAGCGAGAAACCGCCGACCTCACCCACGGCCTCGGTCACTCCCTCGAACAGATCCGGGCGGTGCTCGACCAGCCACTGGCATCCGTACTTTCCGCCCGCTTCCTCGTCCGCCACGAAAGCGAACACCAGATCACGCGGCGGTACGACGCCTTCCGCCTTGAACTGTCTGGCGAGGGCCAGGATCATCCCGACCATGTCCTTCATGTCCACGGCGCCGCGCCCCCAGACGTAACCGTCCTGGACGGTGCCGGCAAAGGGATGGACGCTCCAGTCGGCGGGCTCGGCCGGAACTACG
This sequence comes from Rhodococcus sp. MEB032, assembly GCF_030208925.1. Taxonomy (NCBI): domain Bacteria; kingdom Bacillati; phylum Actinomycetota; class Actinomycetes; order Mycobacteriales; family Nocardiaceae; genus Rhodococcus; species Rhodococcus sp. MEB032. The sequence continues at coordinate 64,332 of NZ_JARVSY010000030.1, read as the reverse complement.
TCGAGGTGACCGTGAAGCATCAACGCACCACGACCCGACTCGGCTCCCTTCAAGCGAGCAAAGACATTTCCTCGGCCGGGTGCTCCGGACTCGACGTATTCCGTCTCGTAACCGACTTCTTGAAGCTGCGCGGCAACCCACTCCGCGCACGCACGCTCGCCTTTGGTGGTTTCGAGTTCTCCCGTGTTCGAGGTGTCGAAGCGGATGAGGGAACTGACCAGTTCGACTACTTCTGCTTCGGCTCTGCTCGGATTCGGATTATTCGGGGTTGTGGTCATTCCACTTTCCTACCATCGAATCAAACGACGCGGGCGACCGGAATGCCCCGCAACCTGGCGATTTGGGGCAGCTCACCTAATCGGATACTCTTTTCCAGCACCGAGAAATCGGGGCCGAGTCCGAGTGGCGGAATGGCAGACGCGCTAGCTTGAGGTGCTAGTGTCCTATTAACGGACGTGGGGGTTCAAGTCCCCCCTCGGACACTCGAATACAGCAGAAAGACCCCAGCCTGATCAGGCTGGGGTCTTTCTGCTGTGCGCCTTTATTAACCCCCGGCGGTTAAAAAAGGCGCACAGCAGTGGGGCGATTTGGGACCTGGGGATGGCATCGGATACTCTTTCCCAGCACCGAGAAATCGGGGCCGAGTCCGAGTGGCGGAATGGCAGACGCGCTAGCTTGAGGTGCTAGTGTCCTATTAACGGACGTGGGGGTTCAAGTCCCCCCTCGGACACTCTGTGTTGAGACAGACAGGAAAAGCTCCGGTTCATCGAACCGGAGCTTTTCTCGTAATTGGCGAAGTTCCCGCACCAGGGAACAGTCCGCGCGAGCGGCGATCGAGATGGAACAGAAGTTCGAAGTGGATACAGACACCAAGAAGTCGGATGCACTGCAGGCAGATTCGCTGGAAACAGCCGATTCAGAATCTGCTCGAGCCGAACTCACCGGCCTCGACCCCGCGGAACTCGAAATCTGCCTGAAGGTCCTTTCCGAAGCCGCCGAACTCGACGACGAGCATCCCGATTCGATCACCATGCAGCGCGCTGTCGGCCATCTGTTCAAGCGGCTCAAGAAGAAGCGTCGCCTCGCCTCGCGCGCAGCCGTCAACGAAGCCGACCGCCAAGTAGTCGCTGCGACTGCCACCGGTTCACCGGATCGCATCGACGACGAGACCGCAGGCATTCCGATCAAGTCGAACACCGCCGGCGCCTCCGCCGGAACGCTCATCAAGGCGCGGCCGTGCTACATCTGCAAGCAGCGCTACACCGCAGTCGACGCCTTCTACCACCAACTGTGCCCCGATTGCGCTGCCACCAGCCGCAGCAAACGTGATGCCAGCACTGATCTCACCGGCCGACGCGCACTTCTGACCGGCGGCCGCGCGAAGATCGGCATGTACATCGCGTTGCGCCTGCTGCGTGACGGCGCACATCTGACCATCACGACGCGATTCCCCAACGACGCGATCCGCCGATTCAAAGCGATGGAAGACAGCAACGACTGGATTCACCGTCTGCGCATCGTCGGCATCGACCTCCGCGACCCCGCCCAGGTTGTTGCACTCGCGGATTCCGTTGCCGCACAGGGTCCACTCGACATCCTCATCAACAACGCCGCGCAAACCGTCCGACGCTCCCCCGGTGCCTACGGCGCTCTGGTCGACGCCGAGTCCGGAGCGCTGCCCGCCGGTGAACTGCCTGATGTCCTGACCTTCGGCAAGACGAGCGACGCTCACCCCGCGGCTCTGGCCGGATCGCTGTCGGATGTCGCAAGCATCACCTCCGGAAATCTGTCCGCCGACGCGGTCAGTTCACTCGCACTCGTCGCCAAGTCGGCTTCACCCGATCGCATCGAGCAAGGCATCGCCATCGACGCCGGCGGGCTGCTGCCGGACCTCGCGCACACCAACAGTTGGGTCCAGACCGTCGAGGAGGTCGATCCGATCGAGCTTCTCGAAGTCCAGCTCTGCAACTCGGTCGCGCCCTTCATCCTCGTTTCGCGCTTGCGCCCGTCGATGGCCGCGGCCGCTGCACGACGCAAGTACGTCGTGAACGTTTCCGCCATGGAAGGCCAGTTCAGCCGCGCGTACAAGGGCCCTGGCCACCCGCACACCAACATGGCCAAGGCAGCACTGAACATGCTGACCCGCACCAGCTCCAAGGAAATGCTCGACGACGGCATCCTCATGACCGCCGTCGACACCGGTTGGATCACCGACGAACGCCCGCACTTCACCAAGATGCGGTTGGCCGACGAAGGTTTTCACGCACCACTCGACCTCGTCGACGGTGCCGCCCGCGTCTACGACCCCATCGTTCAGGGTGAACTGGGCGTCGACCTGCACGGCTGCTTCCTCAAGGATTACAAACCTTCGCCGTGGTGATCGGCAGCACGCCGCATTCGTGATGGGCAGCACCCAGCCGCCCCGATGTGGCGATCTCGTCACCCCCAAACCCCCGTGTCGAGTAGCTCATTTCAGGTAGAGCACAGCATTGCAGGCGATAATGGAGCCGACACTGCTCACCGACTCGGAGGAACCATGACGATCGCCGTCGTACACAAGGACAGCCCGGAAGGCCGTGCCGCAATCGTGGCCGCTGCACGGGAATCCGTGGGTCGAAGCGAGGAACTGCTGGTTCTGCACGTCCTGGACGACGTCAACATCGGAGGCACGGTCAACCTCGGAGACACCGAGGACGATAGGGCCGCTCTTCGCGGCGAGATCCAGTCAGCGCTCGACGCCGGTGGATTCTCGGAGACGAAGTGGGATCTGCGCACCACCGAGCACGACGGCGATCCGGTTACCGCACTCGTCGACCTGGTCCACGACGCGGGTGTCGATCTCCTGATCGTCGGAACACGCCGGATGTCCCCCATCGGCAAGTTCCTCCTCGAACGCCCGCTGCAACGCCTGTTGCTCGAAGTCGAGGCTCCGATCCTCGTCGTCAAGGAGCCCCTCCCCGCCGAGTGACCGCGGTCACATCACTTTCGACTACTCGTTTGTAGGCTGGCTCCATGACTGGAACCTCGCCCGCCCGAGAACTCGACATCATCGTCTACGGAGCGAGCGGCTTCGTCGGTAAGCTTCTCGCCGACTACCTCGTCAAACATGCTCCCGAAGGCACGAAGATCGGCCTCGGTGGCCGCTCCCTCGAAAAGTTGGCAGCCACTCGCGCCGATCTGGGTACTGCCGCTGCCGATCTCCCCTTGATCATCGCCGACGCCGACGACGCCACCGCACTGAAGGCACTCGCCCAGCGAACCCGGGTCGTCGCCACCACGGTCGGCCCGTATGCCAAGTACGGCCACGCCCTTGTTCACGAATGCGCCTCCGCCGGAACTCATTACGTCGACCTGACCGGTGAGGTGCTGTTCCACCGCGAGAGCATCGACGACAACCATGAGCTGGCGGTCTCGACCGGTGCCAAGATCGTCCATTCCTGCGGATTCGATTCCATCCCTTCCGATCTCGGAGTTCACGTCCTGCACGAGAAGGTCGCCGCCGACGGCGCCGGCGAGCTCACCGACACCACCCTGGTGGTCACGGCCCTGCGCGGCGGCGTGAGCGGTGGCACCATCGATTCGCTTCGCAACCAAATCGACGTGTCGAAAGACGATGCGCGCCTGCGGAAACTTGCTGCCTCGCCGTACTCGCTGAGCCCCGATCGTGATCGGGAGCCCGAACTCGGACGCCAGAGCGACGTGAGCGTAATCGACGGCAAGAAGATCGATCCGTCGTTGAAGGGGTGGAAAGCGCCGTTCGTGATGGCGTCGTACAACACACGAGTCGTCCGTCGCAGCAATGCGCTCCGAGAGTGGGCGTACGGCAAGAAGTTCAAGTACAGCGAGGTGATGAGCGTCGGCTCATCGGTGGTGTCACCGGTGATTGCGGGCGGCGTGGCGGTCGGCCTCGGCGCGCTGGTCGCCGGACTCGCTCTACCTCCGACACGTTTCCTTCTCGACAAGGTCTTGCCGGCTCCCGGTGAAGGTCCGAGCGAGAGCACCCAGAAGAAGGGCCACTTCACGCTCGACGTGTTCACCACGACCACGACCGGCGCCCGATACACATCACGAGTGAAGGCGAAGGGCGACCCGGGATACAGCGCGACGGCGGTAATGCTCGGCGAATCTGCGTTGTCGTTGGCGAAGGACCAAAAGGCTCTTCCCCCGGCCACCGGCGTTTTGACTCCAGCGACAGCGCTCGGCGACGTCCTGGTCGAGCGTCTACGCGCGGCTGGTTTCGAGATTTCCGCGCGCAAACTCTAGACAGAACGAATTTCACTTGATCGTTTCAGCTCTTCGCGCCCGATTATCGCAGCTCAGGGCGCGGACAGCGGTGGGAATACTCCCAGGTAACATTGATGTTGGTTCATGGCATCCATATGTGATGCTCCGCTTTCGGAAAAGTGAGGCTATTCATGACTGAGCGCGTTCAGGTCGGCAGTCTTCAGGTTGCCAAGGTTCTCTACGACTTCGTGGTCGAGGAGGCTCTTCCCGGCACCGGTGTAGACGCCGAAACGTTCTGGGCCGGCGCCGACAAGGTCATCACCGAGCTCGCACCGAAGAACCGCGACTTGCTTGCCAAGCGTGACGATCTGCAGGCTCAGATCGATCAGTGGCATCGCGATCACGCCGGCGCTCCCATCGACGCCGCCGCGTACAAGGCGTTCCTGCAGGAAATCGGCTACCTCCTGCCGACGCCTGCCGAGTTCTCGGTCACCACCGCGAACGTCGACACCGAGATCACCTCGACGGCCGGCCCGCAGTTGGTCGTGCCGATCCTCAACGCGCGCTTCGCACTCAACGCGTCCAACGCCCGCTGGGGTTCGTTGTACGACGCGCTGTACGGCACCAACGCCATCTCCGAGGAGAACGGCGCCGAGAAGGGTTCCGGCTACAACAAGGTCCGCGGCGACAAAGTCATCGCCTGGGCGCGTGAATTCCTCGATGCGGCAGCACCTCTCGCGTCGGGATCGCATGCAGATTCAACCAAGTACGTTGTCGACGGCAGTGAACTGAAGATCACGTTGGCAGACGGTACTGTCACCACGCTCGCCCAGCCGGAGAAGCTCGTCGGCTACCTCGGCGAGAAGGACGCACCGACGAGCATCCTGCTGCTCAACAACGGATTGCACGCCGAGATCCAGATCGACGCCTCGTCCCCGATCGGCAGCACCGACGCCGCCGGCGTCAAGGACGTCGTTCTCGAATCCGCCGTCACCACGATCATGGACTTCGAGGACTCGGTCGCCGCTGTCGACGCCGACGACAAGGTTGTCGGCTACCGAAACTGGTTGGGTCTCAACCGCGGTGACCTGTCCGAGGAGATCAAGAAGGGCGCCAAGTCCTTCACCCGCACGCTCAACGGCGACCGTAAGTACACCGCAGTCGACGGCAGCGAACTCAGCCTGCACGGTCGTTCGCTCCTGTTCGTCCGCAACGTCGGTCACCTCATGACCAACCCCGCGATCCTCGACGCCGACGGCAACGAGGTCCCCGAGGGCATCCTCGACGCCTTGATCACCAGTGCCTGTGCAGTGCACGGCCTCTCGATCAGTGACGCCAACGGACCGCTCGACAACAGCCGCACCGGCTCGATCTACATCGTCAAGCCCAAGCAGCACGGTCCCGAGGAAGTTGCCTTCACCACCGAACTGTTCGGCCGTGTCGAGCAGGTCCTCGGGCTTCCGGAGAACACGCTCAAGGTCGGCATCATGGACGAGGAGCGTCGTACGACGGTCAACCTCGCCGCCTGCATCAAGGAAGCCGTCGACCGCGTCGTGTTCATCAACACCGGCTTCCTCGACCGCACCGGCGACGAGATCCACACCTCCATGGAAGCCGGCGCGATGGTGCGCAAGGCCGAGATGAAGAAGCAGAAGTGGATCGGTGCGTACGAGGACTGGAACGTCGACACCGGACTGGCCTGCGGCCTGCAGGGCAAGGCGCAGATCGGCAAGGGCATGTGGGCCATGACCGAGCTGATGGCAGACATGCTCGAGCAGAAGATCGGTCACCCCAAGGCCGGCGCCAACACCGCATGGGTACCTTCGCCGACCGGCGCAACGCTGCACGCGACGCACTACCACCGCGTCGACGTATTCGCAGTTCAGGACAGCCTGAAGGGCAAGCCTCGCGCGAGCGTCGACGACATCCTGACCATCCCGCTCGCTCCCAGCACCGACTGGACGGACGCGGAGAAGAAGGAAGAGCTCGACAACAACTGCCAGTCCATCCTCGGCTACGTGGTCCGTTGGATCGACGCGGGCGTCGGCTGCTCCAAGGTTCCCGACATCCACGATGTCGCGCTCATGGAGGATCGCGCCACGCTGCGCATCTCGAGCCAGCTGCTCGCCAACTGGCTGCGTCACGGCATCGTCAGCGAGAGCGACGTTGTCAGTGCACTCGAGCGCATGGCCCCGGTTGTCGACCGTCAGAACGAGGGCGACGCCGAGTACCGCAACATGGCACCTGATTTCGATTCCAACATCGCGTTCCAGGCTGCCAAGGAACTCATCCTCGAAGGCGCGAAGCAGCCCAGCGGATACACGGAGCCGATCCTGCATCGCCGCCGCCGCGAGTACAAGGCCGCCAACGCCTGATTTCACCTTCTTCGAACTCGAAGCTGAACCCGAACAGCCTCGGCACCGCTCCCGGTGTCGAGGCTGTTCGCGTAGGCCCCGAAGTTTCGTCACTAGACTGGCCGAGGACACAGTCCGTTCAACAGACATTCTTCGAGTGACCAAGGTAGGGCAAGGTACGTGGGCGAACATCGCGGCGGGTCAGGCGCCAGAGGTATCAGTAAGGGGCCGATTCTCGTCGTCGTGCTGATCGTCTTGATCGTGGCAGGCTTCTTCGGATGGAAGGCCCTCAGCAACCGGATCGACGATCAGGGACAGCAGGCAGCCGGTACGTGCGTCGAGGGCAACAAGACACTCGACGTCACCGCGGATCCGTCCATAGCCCCACAGGTCGAGGAACTGGCGAAGCGGTACACCCAGACCTCGCCGGTGGTGCGTGATCACTGCATCGCCGTCGTGGTGCACGGTGCGCCGTCCGCGTCGGTCTCGACGGCACTCGAAGCCGGTCCGGCGGCCCCCTGGGACGACGCAGCATTGGGACCGCGTCCCTCCCTGTGGATCCCGACGAGTTCGTTCGAACTCGCGCCACTGTCGGGCAAGGCCGTGATCAACGGTGATCCTCGCTCGCTCGCGAGTTCCCCGATCGTTCTGGCAGCCGGTCCCGAGACCGCGGCAGCATTGGCCGGCGCAGCATCGAGTTGGAAGTCTTTGCCTTCCGATCTGACGGTCGCCCTGCCGGTCGGAAGTACCGAAACCTCGATGGCTGCACAGGCGATCGCTGCCGACGTCGCCGATGCGGGTGCCGGTCCGGTCACGACGGATCAGGCGAAGTCCGCTCAGGTCAACGCTGCGCTCAGTGCACGGGCGTTGCAGTTCCAATCCTTGCCGACTCCCCCCTCGTCCACCGCCGAAGCCCTCGGAGCACTGAGCGCCGGAACACCGGATTCGGTGAAAGCCGTTCCGGCCACGGAACAGTCGATAGCGCAGAGCGCGAACGCGGCGATGACGACGTACTCCCCCGCCGGCGCAACGCCAGTCGCGGACTATCCGGCGGTCATCGTCTCGGGCAGCGGGATCGACGAAACCGCGTCGCGCGCAGCGGCACAGTTTGCCGATTTCATGCGTGAGCCGAATCAGTCACAGTTGTTCGTCGGCGCCGGTTTCCGGGTCGAGGGCCAAGACCTTCCCGATCTCGGGGCGGTGTCCCCGGCCAAGATCTCGTCCACGTTGAAACCGGCTTCGGCGGAGACCGCAGCGGCGCTCGGTGACATAGTCGCCAACCCGGTCTCGCCGCGTAGTGCCACCATCCTGATGGACACGTCGGCGTCGATGGGTACCGACGACGGTGGCACTACCCGCTTGGCGAACGTTGCCTCGGCGGTGAATACCCAATTGGGTCGCAGCCCTGACGCTTCGGACATCGGCCTTCGCGAGTTCAGCACGGGCACCGACGGAAAACCGTCCGAGCGCATCCTGGTTCCGGGCGGTTCACTGTCCGAGCCGAATCGGCGTGCCACGATCACCGATTTCCTCAACGGGCTTCGGGCCGGCGGAAAGACCTCCAAGTACCCGGCGCTTGCCAGCTCCTACAAAGCCGCCGTGGACGGTTTCGACGCGGGGCGAGTCAACTCGGTGCTGCTGATCACCTCGAGTACGCCTGACGAATCCACCACGACGCGAGCCGAACTGCTCAGCGCGATCGCCGCTGCGGGCAATCCGTCGCGTCCGGTACAGGTCGACGTGATCGTCGTCGGTGCGGGCGACGACGTCTCCACACTCCAAGACGTCTCGGATCGGACGGGCGGCACATTGGTTCGGGTCGATTCGACGTCCGACCCCGCTCTCGCGGCCGCAGTGACCAAGATGCTGTCCTGATGGGGCGCGTCGCGGTTTTTGCAGTCCTTCTCGCCCTTCTGACCTGGTTCCTGCATCGCCGACTCGTTCGCGCCACCGGCATCCCGAGGCGATGGGCTCGTCTCGCCGACACTGCGCTTGTCGTCTTGGCGGTCTCGACGCTCATCGGGGTCGGCAGCGGCGAAGTCTTTCCGACATCGTGGGCGCGACCGATCGGATTTGTCGGATGGGTCTGGCTGGCTTCGTGGCTGTATCTGATTCCCGGACTGCTCGTGATCGGCCTGTTCGCCGGGATCGGTCGACTACGTGCACGCCACACGGATACCACGACCGAAGTCGACCCAGCCAAGCGTCGTACGTTGCAGTTGGCTACGGCAGCAGTCACTCTCGCGGCGATCGGCACCGCCGGCTACGGCGTCTACGAGGCGTCGGGCCCCAAGATTTCCCGCGTCCGCGTGCCGCTCGCTCGCCTACCTGAGGGCTTCAACGGATACCGGATCGCCTTGATCACCGACCTGCACGTGGGACCGGCCCGCGGGGTCGACTTCACCCGCAAGGTGGTCGATATCGTGAACTCGCAGAATGTCGATCTGATCGCGATCGGCGGCGACCTCGTGGACGGAACCGTCGCGAAAGTTGCTCCCGATCTTGCTCCGCTCGCCGATCTTCGGGCGCCCGACGGAATCTTCGGAGTCAGCGGAAACCACGAGTTCTACGCCGACGACGGCGGCAAATGGCTCGACGTGTGGGAGACATTGGGGATCACCACACTTCGCAACAGCCGCACCTCGATCCAGCATGGCGGCGATACCATCGACATCGTGGGCATCCACGACTACACGTCGCCGGCCCCGTACGAGCCGAACCTGACTGCCGCGCTCGCAGGTCGCGATCCGAATACTTTCGCCTTGCTTCTCGCGCACGAACCGCGTCAAGCGATCGAGGCATCCGAGATGGGTATCGATCTGCAACTGTCCGGGCACACTCACGGCGGTCAGATGTGGCCGCTGCGGTATCTCGTTCCGCTGCAGCAGCCTTCGGTGCAAGGCTTGGACAGGGTCGGAAACACAGTGCTGTACACGACGCGTGGCGCCGGGGCTTGGGGTCCGCCGGTACGCGTCGGCGCCCCGCCGGAGATCACTGTTCTCGAACTCGTACACGAGAGGTGATGATCTCCGGCGGGCACACGCCTTAGTTGCCTGCGAACGCTTCGATCGGCGGGCAGGAGCAGACCAGGTTGCGGTCGCCATGTGCACCGTCGATACGACGCACGGACGGCCACACCTTCGGGCGGGCCTTGCCACGCGGGAAGACGGCGATCTCACGCGAGTACGGGTGATCCCACTGCGCTGCAATGCTTCCGGCAGTGTGGGGAGCACCGCGTAGCGGGTTGTCCTCCACCGTCCACTCGCCGGCGCCGACGCGATCGATTTCGCCGCGAATGGCGATCATCGCCTCGCAGAACTCGTCGATCTCTTCGAGGTTCTCGCTCTCGGTGGGCTCGACCATCAGTGTGCCGACCACGGGGAAGCTCATGGTCGGTGCATGGAAACCGTAGTCGGCCAGACGCTTTGCGACGTCGTCGACGGTGACGCCGGTGTCCTTGGTCAACCCACGGAGGTCGAGGATGCACTCGTGCGCGACCATGCCGTTCTCGCCGGTGTAGAGAACCGGGAAGTACTCGTCGAGTCGACGCGCGATGTAGTTGGCCGACGCGATGGCGGTCAGGCTGGCGCGGCGCAGGCCCGCAGCACCCATCATCCGGATGTAGGTCCAGGTGATGGGCAGAATGGACGCACTGCCGTACGGCGCTGCCGAGATCGTTCCTCCACCACCGAGTTCGGGGGCCATCGGGTGTCCGGGCAAAAACGGCGTCAAGTGTGAGCGCACACCGATCGGGCCGACGCCGGGTCCGCCGCCGCCGTGCGGGATGCAGAAGGTCTTGTGCAGATTCAGGTGGCTGACGTCGCCGCCGAATCGGCCCGGACGGGCAAGGCCGACAAGCGCATTGAGGTTGGCGCCGTCGACGTACACCTGGCCACCGGCGTCGTGTACCGCTGCACAGATGTCGGAGATCTCGTGCTCGTAGACACCGTGTGTTGAAGGGTAGGTGATCATGATCGCGGCGAGACGCTCGGCGTGATCGGCGATCTTCGCGCGCAGATCGTCGACGTCGACGTCACCGTTGGGACGGCAGGCGACAACCTCGACGCGCATCCCGGCCATGACGGCAGAAGCCGCGTTGGTGCCGTGAGCACTCGACGGAATGAGGCAGGTGTCGCGGTGGTCGTCGCCCCGGCTGAGGTGGTAGTTGCGGATCGCGAGCAGGCCCGCGTATTCCCCCTGGCTGCCGGCGTTGGGTTGCAGGCTGACGTTGTCGTAGCCGGTGACCGCGACCAGCCAGTCTTCGAGATCCTTGATGATCTTCAGCAGACCGGGCGCATCCGATGTCGGCGCGAACGGATGGATCGCGTTGAACGCGGGCCAGGTGATGGATTCCATCTCGGCGGTCGCATTGAGCTTCATGGTGCACGAACCCAGCGGGATCATGCTGCGATCGAGGGCGATGTCCTTGTCGGACAGCGCGCGCAGGTAGCGAAGCATTGCCGTTTCCGTACGGTAACGGGTGAAGGCTTCGTGCTGCAGGTAGTCGGAGGTGCGCTCCTGAGCAGCCGGAACTGAATTGCCCTCGGCTTCGATGGCGACAACAGCATCCTCGATCCCGAACGCGTCGAGCACGGCAAGGACGTGGTCGGCGGTCGTGGCCTCGTCGCAGGAGATACCGACATGATCGGCGTCGACCAGACGCAGGTTGATCCCGGATTCCTTGGCCGCAGCGACGACGTCGGCCGCCTTGCCCGGAACCTGAGCGAGCACGGTGTCGAAGAACGAATCGTGGACGACGGTCACGCCGCCTTCGCGCAGGCCGTTTGCCAACGCGTGTGCGCGGGCAGCGACGCGCAACGCAATCGCCTTGAGTCCCTCGGCGCCGTGGTAGCTCGCGTACATCGCAGCGAGGATGGCGAGGAGCACCTGAGCGGTACAGATGTTGGACGTCGCCTTCTCGCGGCGAATGTGCTGCTCACGTGTCTGCAGCGCCAGGCGGTATGCCTTGTCTCCGTCGGCGTCGATGGAGACGCCGACCAAGCGGCCGGGCAGCTGACGCGCATGCTTGGAGTGCACGGCCAGGTAACCGGCGTGCGGTCCGCCGTATCCCATGGGAACACCGAAACGCTGGGTGGTTCCGAAGCACGCATCCGCGCCGAGCTCACCGGGTGAGGTGATGAGCGTCATCGCGAGGAGGTCTGCGCCGACGGCAACCAGTGCGCCGCGCTCGTGAGCTTCCGCGATGATCGAGGTGTAATCGACGACTCGTCCCGAGGCACCTGGGATCTGGGCGATGACGCCGAAGAAGTCACCTTCCGGAAGACCAGCGGTGAGGTCCGCAGAGACGATCTCGATGCCGAGCGGCTCGGCGCGAGTCTCGATGACGGCGAGGGTCTGCGGGTAGAGATCGGCGTCGACGACAAATCGTGGGGACTTGCTGCGGTTCGCGCGGCGCAGGAGCGTCATGGCTTCGGCAGCGGCGGTGGCCTCGTCGAGCATCGACGAGTTTGCCAGTTCCATGCCGGAGAGATCGGCGACCATGGTCTGGAAGTTGAGGAGGGCTTCGAGACGGCCCTGGCTGATCTCCGGCTGATACGGGGTGTACGCGGTGTACCAGGCCGGGTTCTCGATGATGTTGCGCAACAACACCGGCGGCGTCAACGTGTCGAAGTAGCCGAGGCCGATCATCGACGTCGCGACGGTGTTCTGGGCTGCGAGTGCAGTCAGTTCGGCAAGTGCCTCGTGCTCTCCGACCGGAAGCGGCAGAGCGTCGAGTCCGGCAGCGATGCCGTTCGGGGCAGCGTCGAGGATGACGGAGGGAACGGCCTTGGTTGCCAGTTCGTCGAGTGAATCGACCCCGACGAGTTCGAGGATGCGCGCGAGTTCCGCGGCGTTCGGACCGACATGGCGGTCGGCAAATATACGGCTTGCAGCGTCGATCACGACAACTCCCAGACAGATCGGAGGATCAGGACACACACCGAACTGCGGTGTGTTCCTCCCCCTCTGTCGCATGCTCGATTCCCGAGCGCCTGAGAGATTCGGTAGTGATCCGCCGAAGGCGGAAGCCACAGCCTTTCCCCGTCGGCGGGTGGGTTGTCCCACCGCTTTCCAGAGGCGTCGGAGCCCGTACGGTCCTTGGTGCCTGAGAGATTGACGGGGAGGTATTGCTCCTTCGGCGCCCTGATCCCGCTCACGACTGACCTTTGAGACAAAGACTGAAACAAAGACAAGTTCGGTGAATCGGTATCCGAGGCTCTCCCGTACGCCGGCGACGCAGGCCCAGTCTAGTTGACCGAAACGCCTACCTGCACCGTGGCATCCTCCAAAGAGATGTGACGTACGTTATCCGGTTTTGCGGCTGGCGCGATTCTTGCGTCGCGAAGCCAACTCGTCTTCCGGGTTGGGATCACTTTCGCCGCCGTCGGCCCGCTCGGCGGGGAAGTCGGCGATCGTTCCGGTGAGTTCACGCATCGCGCCACTGACTGCGATGCCGAATACGCCCTGCCCACCCTGGAGGAGGTCGACGACCTCTTCGGGGGACGTGCATTCGTACACGGTGGTGCCGTCGGAGAACAGAGTGATGTTGGCAAGATCGCGGACGCCACGCTTACGGAGGTGATCGACGGCAACGCGGATGTTCTGCAGTGAGATGCCGGTATCGAGCAGACGCTTCACGATCTTCAGAACGAGAATGTCCTTGAAGGAGTACAGACGTTGGCTTCCGGATCCGGCAGCGCCACGGATCGACGGAACAACCAACGACGTCCGTGCCCAGTAGTCGAGTTGGCGGTACGTGATCCCGGCGATCTGGCACGCACTGGGTACTCGATATCCGACGAGGTCGTCGGGGATGGAATCGTCCGGGAACAAGCCCGGCTGCAGCTCTTCGGAAGACATTTCTGCAGTCGCGGCACTACCGGCTATGCCCGTCCCGCGCTCATTCGACTGTTCTTCCACTGCCGTCTCCCTCTCGCTTCGCCATCATGTAACCAACCTGTGCTATCAGCAGTCACGAGAATCCCGTGCCGACCGAACTTTCAGATGTGAATCCAAGGCAGGTAATTCCATGAGTGGACTTACCCAGAGTACGCCTCGATCGACAAGGCGAGAAGATCTCCACCGCACGCAACGGTAAGTCCAGGAGGGTGCATGGTCAACGCAACACGCCGACCGAGACTCAACCTCTACTTGAGAGTTGAAGACTAAAGTCCGCAACCAGTCAATTCAGGCTAACCATCAGTGGCTTTGAAATCGTCCGGCGAGATGGTGTCGAGGAATTCCTTGAACTTCTCGACCTCGTCTTCGCGCTCGTCGGGAATGACCAGACCGGCCTCGGCGAGAACAGCCTCCGACGCGAAGATCGGAACGCCGATGCGCAGGGCCAATGCAATCGAGTCCGACGGACGTGCCGAGACAGTGGTCTGCTCGTCGAAGACGAGATCCGCGTAGAAAGTGCCCTCTTGCAGGTCCACGATCCGAACTTCCTTGAGGCTCCGACCGAAAGATTCGATCAAGATCTTGATCAGGTCGTGAGTCAGCGGCCGCGCCGGCTCGACTCCCTGTTGTTCGAGAACAATCGCGGTAGCTTCGGTTTGCCCGATCCAGATCGGCAGGTACCGATCGCCGTCGGACTCTCGCAGCAACAGGACCGGCTGATTCTGAGGCTGCTCGACACGAACTCCGATCACACGCATTTCGCCCATCGAGCTTGCCTCCAACCTGACGTGATCCAGCCGACCGACTCCGATGCGGTCGTACTGAAATTCTATTCGAGTGTGCCCCGCTGATCGAGGAACTCAGCGATCGAGACTTCCCCGAACTGCCGATTTGACCAGACACGTGTGCAAAGTCAGTGACAGAGCGGCCAGCTCCCGCACCATTTCCTCGGCACGATCACGTGCTCCGGCGTCACGACCCTTGGCAACCGGTCCGGCGATCTGAGTCACCAGTCCCGCTTCGCGATCAGCAGCCAACTTGAACGCGCGCAGATGGCGCACCTCCAAGCCGTACTCGGACATCGCCTTAGCGGTGCGCGCCAACGTCACGGCATCCTCGTCGAAGAAGCCCGCCGCGCCGGGAACGACCAAACCGGTGCGGATCAGATCGGTCAGAAACCGATCGTCGATGTCGGCGCGCGCGAGAAGATCCTGACGACCGACTCGAACTTCGCGATCGACCCGGAACGCCTCGGGTGAGACATCGCCCGTAGCGATCGACAGGACGCGAGCACGACGAGGCGCAGGAACTTCTGCACTCACCGTCGCTGCGCCACTGTCGATCGCTTCGAGTTGTTCTTTGATCACTTTGAGCGGCAGGTACTGATCGCGTTGAGCGGTCAGCACGAAGCGAAGACGCTCGCAGTCCTCGACAGAGAATCTGCGGTATCCCGACGGTGTCCGTTGCGGGCTGATCAAGCCCTCGGACTCGAGGAAACGGATCTTCGAAATCGTCACGTCGGGAAAATCTGGACGCAACCGATCCAGCACGGAACCAATCGACATTCCGGGCTGGCTCTGCTGCCGCACTGCCGTCATTAGCTACCCGCACCTGCTGACGACTCGCCGACCTGCGAACCGCCGGCACGAGGGCCGGTGAGGAACACCAGACGGAACTTGCCGATCTGAACCTCGTCACCATTCGCGAGAACTGCCGAATCGACAGGCTCACGGTTGACGTAGGTGCCGTTGAGGCTTCCGACGTCGACGACGTGGAAATCTGCATCTTCCTGACGGAACTCGGCGTGACGACGGCTGACGGTCACGTCGTCGAGGAAGATGTCGCTGTCCGGGTGCCGACCTGCCGACGTCGTCGGCTGATCGAGCAAGAAGCGGGATCCTGCATTCGGTCCCCGCTTGACCACCAGAAGTGCGGCTCCGGCGGGAAGGCCTTCCACGCCCGAAACCGGCTGCTCGGCGGCCGGTGCTGCAGAGGAGGTGTTGTCGAGCTCATTGAGGAAGTCCGCGCGGAAAACCGAAGTGGTCTCCGCCGGCGACTCCCCATAGCCCGCGTCGTTACCGTTCTCGCTCACTGTTTCTCCTCCTGGGTCAATCATCCAGATCATGAATCACTGGACTACGCAGTGCACTTTCTTCACGAGCATCTTTCACAGTCACGTTCGATACGGCCCTGCGCCCCGACTCGGCACATGCGTACCTAACGACCGTACCCTGCGCAGACCGCCGTGTGCAGCGAGACAGGCCGCGACACAACACGAGTTGGCCGGTCCACGCGCAGGTTTTCTACTCGGACGTGAGTCCCTTGTATGCCTCCGCGTCCAGAGTTGCCGCGAGTGCGGCGTCGAGTGTGGCCTCGTCGGCAACCTCGAGTTCGACCAACCAACCCGTGTCGTACGGGTCGGTGTTGACGAGGTCGGGCTGTCCGTCCAATTCACCGTTCGCTGCAAGAACTTTCGCAGTGAACGGAGCAAAGATGTCGGAGACGCTCTTGGTCGACTCGACCTCACCGAGCGATTCACCGGCGGTCACGTCTTCGTCGACAGCGGGAAGCTGGACGAACACGACGTCACCGAGCTGCGACTGAGCAAAGTCGGTGATACCGACTCGAACTGAGGTCGGGCCGGTTCGCTTCACCCACTCGTGCTCCGCGGTGTAGCGCAGATCGGTAGGTGTATCGAGCTCACTCACAGTGGCTTCCTTTCACAGGCCGTCCGAAAGTCGGACGCAAAAAGATCAATTTCCGGGTTGAGCGTATTGGCGCGGATTCAATTGTCGCAAGACGGAGATCGTGACCTGCTGCGATTGCTCGACGGACGACGTTCCGCCATTGCGTGCGACATTGTCGAAGACGCCTCCGGGAATGTTCAACGCTGCCGCCAATGTCGGCGGATCTCCGATCGCGGTCACAGTGTACGGCTGCTCGATCCGGGTTCCGTCCAATTCGATCTCGCCGCCGCGCCCACTCACCCACGAGTTCACGCCGATACGAATGGGTTCGCCGTTCGCACCTGCGATCGAGATGGCTTCGGCACCGGCAGCACGCAGTTCCTGGATGAGATCGAGAATCACTTCCGATCCGACGCCGCCCGCCGGATCTGTCAGGGTCATCGTCACACCCGGTCCAATGGCCGGAGCGGTCCCCACTTGAATGGAGAGTGAGGTCAGCCGCGCCCGCGCCTCGTCCAGCGCTGCTCCCGTGTTGCCACCGGCTTCCAAAGTGGCAAGCGATTCCTGAAGATTCGCGACTTCCTGCCTCAGCGCGGCTTCGCGCCGATTCAAATTGTCGAGAACCACCAGGAGGTCGGCAGGGCGCGCGGCGTCGAGTGAATCTCCGGCCACTGTGCTGCGTACCTGTGTGGCAATCGCAACGCCGAGCACGCCCAACAGCACAGCAGCGAGGATTGCGAAGACGACGTTGGTGCGGTGTTTGGACGGTGAACGCAACTCGTGACGACCTTCACCCGCAGTGATGACGGGAGGTTCTTCTTCCGGTTCGGTCGTGGAATGTTCCGCCATGACTCACGCTCCGAACAGTCGGCGTCGCAATGCCGCTGCGTTGCCGAAGATCCGGATACCCAACACGACGACGATCGCCGTCGAGAGTTGAGTACCGACACCCAACTGATCACCGAGCCAGACGATCAACGACGCGACGAGCACGTTGAAGACGAAGGAAACCACGAACACCTTCGCGTCGAAGATTTCGTCCAGATACGCGCGTAGTCCACCGAAGACGGCGTCGAGCGCCGCAACGACAGCGATCGGAAGATAGGGCTGGATCACGTCGGGCACCTGCGGGCTGAAAACTACGCCCAGGACGATGCCGACGACCAGTGCTGCGAGTCCGTACAGGGCGGAACCGGCCTTCATCGAACTCCTTCTGTCACTTGGGTTCTGTGGGTTCTGTTGCCACTCGGACGGCGCGAGGCGCCGCAGGCGGCAGAGTCAACGAATCGTCTTCGGCCACCGCGAAACCGACTCCGTACAGTTGCGAGACGCTAGACATTCTCACGTAGGCGTCGCTGACGACGAATTTCCGCTGCAGTGCTCGCGTGTCTCCGATCGCCTCGACGAGGTACGGGGAGAAAACAGGTTGGTTGTCGACGAGCATCGCGCCGCCCGCCTGACGAATGGTCACCGTCGGCCCGATTCGCACGCCGCCGACGGCGATCGCCTCCGCTCCCCCAGCCCACAGGGCGTTTACGACGGTCTGCAGATCGCGATCGAGGACAACTGTCTTACCGCCGACACTCCGTTGCGACGCATCCGAGAGGTTCGGGCGTCCGGCCGGGTCGGTCAACGTCACCACCAGTCCCTCCCCGTGAACAGCTTCGGCTCCTGCGCCGGATTCGACCGCTCGCAGTTGGTCGAGGACGGCGCTGCCGCGTGCATCGCCTTCGAGCACCACGCCGCGCGCGGCGTCGACGGCTCCGCCGAGTGAATCGCGGGACGCGGCCAGTGAATCGATTCGATCCTCCGCATCACGGACCTTCGCCACCAACTCGCTTCGAACCTCTTCGGTGCCGGTCACCTGCTTCGTCGCCTGAACAGCCGAGACCGTGACGATGAACCCGATCAACAGTGCGCCGAGGGCCAGCCACGGCCCCGTCTTCGAGGATCTGTTCTTGGTGTGCTCGTGCTGGCGTTCGAATGCAGTTGCCTCGTAGCCCGGGTCGAGATGTTCGGTCATGAGTGACCGAAGCAGCGACGGTACCGGGTTACGACGGACGTCCTCCCCGGTCGACTTCATCGGGGCACGACCTCGTGGGTTCGCGCAACGTCAACGGCCTTGAGCGCGTAGATCGCGGCAGTCCACACGTACAGGACGGTTCCCCAGATCAGGAAAGCGAAACCGAAGGCATGGGTGAACGGTCCGATGGCCCAGTCTCCGTGCCCGGCAAGAATCAACGGCAGAGCGAACATCAGTAGGAAGGTCGCAGCCTTGCCGAGATAAACCACCTCGGGCGGTGGCAGGCCACGCCTGCGGTAGATCGGCAGCGTCAACGCAAGCAGAAGATCACGGCCGATGAGTATCGCTGCGACCCACCAGGGAATGAAATCGCGGGCGACGAAGGTGACCAGTGTCGTCACGACGTACAGACGATCGACCAGCGGGTCGAGAAGCGCTCCCAGACGCGAGGTCTGTCCGAGCACTCTGGCCAGCTTGCCGTCGAGCCAGTCGGTGAACCCGCTGAGCATCAGCAGCGCCAATGCCCAGCCGTCCGAGTGCGTGACGAGCAGCAGGTAGGCGAACAGCGGCAGAGCGAGTAGACGCACGATACTGAGCACGTTGGGAACAGTGAGAATCCGGTCCGTGGGGATCGGTTCTTGTTCGCCAGAGTTCACTGCACACACCTCGCGTCGTTCGATTGCCGTGCGGCCAGCTTTCCACAGCACGACGGACTATTCGCCGAGGCGCCGTAGCCTGAACTGTCCCGAGCGTGTCGAGCTGCCCTTATCTCCAGGCGAACACCGGCTGCTCGAGCTTGTCGATGCGCGTGTGCCGTCCGTTCAGCACTTCGCGGAACTGATAGATGACGGCTCCGGTCGGCGCATGGATCAGGCTCGTTCGGAACGGCCATTGGATCACCGGGTTCGCTGACTCCTCGATGGTGACGAAGCGCGAGTCCACGTCGAGCTCCTCCGACGTGACGGCATACACCTGGGCCACCTCGTCGGGATTGGGTACCAGTCCCCCGATGTCCTCGCCCGACCACATGACGAACGGCCGGATCACGAATCCCGAACGAGTGACGTAGTCGTCGAGCTGGCCGATGATCTTCGACTCGGGAACGTCGACACCCAGCTCCTCGGAAAGTTCCCGAACCGCTGCCTGTTCGGACGACTCGCCCGGGTCGACGCTTCCGCCCGGCAACGCGAATTGACCGGGGTGGGCGCGCATCTTGCTCGGCCGCTTCGTCACCGGGAACACTGGTGTTCCGTCCGCTGTCCGCATGACGACGATGACCACCGACGCCGAGCGCCTTCCGTCCAATTCGACCGACCGAGGTTCGAAAGCGGCAAGTGAGGCGACCACGTGGTCCCGATTCAGTAAATCTCCGTTCACCATGGCTCGACAGTAGCGCCACGAGACTGAGACCCTCAGCCAGTCTGGTCCATTTTGGCCGCTTCGCCTGATTATCGGTCTGTATTCCTGTCATGCTGAACAGGCAGAATCCACCGTGCGGCATGGCGAGAAGAGAACCTCGATGGCTGAGCAGTCCCAGACCCCCACCCCGCAGACCGACCAGGGCGCGCCGGGCGCGTCGAATCGGGCCTCTCGCTTTGCTTCCGACACGCTGAGCGTCCTGCGGCGTGTGCCGTTCACCGCGAGCGTCGTGCTCACCATCACCGTCGTCGGGATCGCGACCGGCGCCCTGTGGAATCACGTCCGTACCTATTCGTGGTTCAACGACATCGCCTACGGAGTTCCTGCCTTGCAGGAAGGCAAGTGGTGGACTCTCGTCACGGGGTGGTTCTTCGGATTGACGCCGGGTCAGTATGTTTCGATCATCGTCGTTTTTGCCTTCGCGGTCGGCTGGTGCGAATGGCGCCTGGGAACCAAGAACGCGGCCATCGTCACGATCAGCGGTCAGTTGGCGGGCGAACTCGGTGCATCGCTCCTCCTCGGGGCGGGCAGCCACACCGACTGGGATTGGGCTCGCAACCTCGCCACCCACCGCGACGTCGGCGTGACCACCGCAATCATCGCCGCACTCGCCGCGACCACGGCAACACTCCGCTCGCCCTGGCGAATGCGAGTGCGCGCCATTCTGTGCGCGTACATTGCGATCGCGTTCCTCTTCGAAGGCCGCCTCGCCGACGTGCAGCACCTCATCGCGGTCGCGATATTCCTGCCGGTGGGCGAGAAGTTCTTCGGCGACGGAGAGCGCGGGTTCATCCCCCGAACGCGACGCGAGATCCGCCTGCTCGGATTCATCGGCCTGCTCCTGATCGGCGTGGTCGAGATCGCCGTCTGGCTGTTCCCCGGAAGCGGACCGTTCGGGCCGACGGAAGCCGAAACCGGTTCGGGCTGGACGGCATTGATCGACGTGGTCATCGTTGCCCTGATCGCGGACCAGTTGCGACGAGGTCGCCGCTGGGCCTGGTGGGTTGCCGTGGTGTTCGGTTCACTGACGGTTTTGGCCACCGCCCTCGTCCTCGTCTCGGTCATCTTCTTCGACTACGAGAGCGCCGGCGCCGTCACGGTCGGTACCGCGCTGCTCTGGCTTCTCGAACTCATCTTGTTGATCAAGGGCCGCCACGCTTTTCACGTACCGATGCGGCGCAAGATTCGAGGCGGGCCGTTGTCCGGGAACGATCCGCGCGCCGCCGCTCGGGAACTACTCAAACGACACGGCGGCGGAACCATGTCGTGGATGACGACGTGGGACGGCAACAGTTACTACTTCGGCGAGTCGGGTGAGAGCGTCGTTGCATTCCAACGGCATGTCGGTGTCGTCGTGGTCCTGGCCGATCCGATAGCGAGCCCCGACCGACTTGCCGCAGCGGTCGACGAATTCACGACGATGTCCGAAGCCAACGGCCTCACTCCCTGCTTGTTCTCCGTGGGGAAGGAGACAGCCGACGCCGCCACCCGGCGTGGCTGGCGCACCGTTCAGGTCGCCGAAGACACGATCGTCGACCTACCAGAACTGCAGTTCACCGGTAAATCCTGGCAGGACATCCGCTCGGCGCTCAACAAGGCCAAGAAGGACGACATCACCTTCCGGATGACAACATTGGCCGACGAGCCGTTCTCCGTATTGGCTCAGGTGCGCGCCATCTCCGAGGAATGGGTGGGCGACAAGGGGCTACCCGAGATGGGGTTCACCCTCGGAAGCGTCGAGGAGGCGCTCGACCGCGACGTCCGGGTCGGCTTGGCCGTCGACCCGACCGGAAGCATTCACGGCGTCACCTCGTGGTTGCCGGTGTACGGCGAAGGCGGCGTGGTTCGGGGTTGGACACTCGACGTCATGCGTCGACGTCCCGACGGGTTCCGTCCGGTGGTCGAGTTCCTCATCGCATCGTCGGCCCTCGAGTTCAAAGAACAAGGTGCCCAATTCGTCTCACTGTCCGGAGCACCGCTCGCCCGCAGCGACGACGGCGCCGACGCCGCATCGATGGACCGCCTGCTGGACATGCTCGGAGCCGCGATGGAACCGCTCTACGGCTTCCGGTCTCTTCACGCGTTCAAGAAGAAGTTCAAGCCGAGGTACGAACCCGTTTTCCTGTGTTTCCGCGACGAGGCCGACCTGCCTCGGATCGGAATCGCACTGACGCGTGCCTACCTGCCCGACGCAACGGCTCCTCAGCTGATCAAGCTCGCCACCAGCAAGAGTTGACGCCGTGCGGTCCTGGTTCGAGCACACGGTCGTCGACACCGGCAGGCTCCCGCTGTTCTTCCTCCTACTCGCCTTTGTCCTGACGTTCCTGTTCATCCGCTTCAGCGTCCGGATGATCCGGGCCGAGGTCTCGTGGTGGCCAGGCAATGTCACGCCCGGTGGAATGCACATCCACCACATGGTTTTCGGTTTGATGATGATGCTCGTGTCCGGCTTCGCCTTCATCGCTCTGGCCGACTATCACACCCCGATCGCCAATTGTGTTCTCGCGTCGGTGTTCGGTATCGGCAGCGCGTTGGTCCTCGACGAGTACGCGCTCGTGTTGCATCTGCGCGATGTCTACTGGGCCGAGGAGGGTCGCTCGTCCATCGACGCGGTGTTCGTTGCCATCGCGATCTCGTTCCTTTTCCTTCTCGGGGTCCACCCGATCGGGTTCGCGGGAGAGTTCGACCCGTACGAGCAGGACCGTAGCCTGGCGACGTTGATCGGCGTTGTCGTCGCGATCGTCATCCAACTCGGACTCGCCGTGATCACGTTGATGAAGGGCAAACTCTGGACCGGCTTGATCGGGCTGTTCTTCACCCCACTTCTGTTGATCGGAGCAATTCGGTTGAGTCGCCCGGGTGCCCCGTGGGCGCGCTCGCGTTACCGCGACAAGCCGGCGAAGATGAGCCGGGCAGTGGCCCGTGAACAGCGTTATCGCGAGCCGATGATCCACGCGAAGATCTACGTTCAGGAAACGGTGTCGGGAAGTTTCGGTTCCACTCCCCCGCCCCCACCACCGCTCCCCGTCGTCGACACCACAACCCCCACGTCGAAGGTCGGATTGTCGCGGCGGCTCTCGGACAGAATTCGCTGGCGTCGAACTCGCCGACGATTACGAACAGTCCCCGTCTGGCGTCTCCCGGTGATCCTCGTCGTCCTGTCCGTCGTCACCGCGAACATCCTCGTCGGGATCGACGGAGACCTGGTCAGCGACGGCGACGTCGGTACCATTTCCGAGGGCGTCGACGCCGGGGCCACCGCGACGCTGCTCAGCGTCATCGCCGGCGGGATGATCACTCTCACCGGTCTGGTGTTCACCGCCATCACCCTCGCAATGCAGTTCGGCGCCTCGCAGATTTCGGTGCGGGTGGTCCCGATGCTCGCGCAGCAGCGGGTGATGCGGTGGTCGATCGGCATGTTTCTGGCCACGTTCGTCTTCTCCTTGATCATTGCGCTCGATCTGGCGCTCGATTCGGAGAATTCCTCACCGACCATCTCCACGGCGATCGCACTGCTTCTGGCATTGGCCAGTGCGATCCTGTTCATCGCGTTGGTGGCGAAGGCCGGGTCGATTCTCAATTCCAGTCGGTTGCTGCGTTGGATAGCGGCCCAGGGCCGGAGCGCGACGATTCGTGCCTATCCGCTGTACGAGGACTTACCCTCGGGCGCACCGAAACCCAGTCAGCCACTTCCCCTCCACCAACCGCACGAGTCCGAAACCTCCGAGAGCGCCGACGCACTGGTGATTCGCCTGCGCCACCTCTCACCCGACGGCCGGATTCTGCTGGCGATCGATCTCGCACGCCTGCAGCGGTTGGCCGGCCGCTGGGACGTCTCGGTCGAGGTCGTCCCCAGCATCGGCGAGTTCGTCGCCCAGAACGCGCCCCTCTTCGAGGTACGCGGACCGTCGCTGAAGGTACGCCCGGACACTTTGATGTCGTGCTTGATCTTCGGTGACACGCACAGCCCGGTCGTCAGCCCCGGTGCAGCGCTTCAGTCGATCGTGGACATCGCGCTCAAGGCACTGTCACCCGCCATCAACGACCCGGGCCGAGCCGTCCAGGCTCTCGACCACATCGAAGATCTTCTGGTACTTCTCGCCCCGCGGGTCCGCTTCGACACGTCAACCTCGGATCTCACGCTGATCAGAGGGCAGCAACGCACCTGGACCGATTACGTGTCCGTCGCCACCGACGAGATCCGGCACTTCAGTACCAATTCCGCGCAGGTCCAGCGTCGTCTGCGCGCGGTATTCGCGACCTTGCTCGAAGCCTGCCCGCCGGACCAGCACCCTCCGCTACTCGAGCGCGTCGACGCACTCGATGCGCAATTGACCCGAGAATGGACCGGCGCACTCGACCTTCGGCTCGCGAGTGTGGCGGATCCGCAGGGATTGGGCTCCGAAGCCGGGGCGACCGGAAGAATTCACCCGCTGATCATCGGGTCTTCGGAACTTCCGGACGATCGTTCATCCGGGCAGACCGAGTCGCGTTCCCAGCCAACCTAATTGACTCGCCAATCCAGCCGACCACACCTGGAAGCTGTGCCCTCCGTCGACCTCGGCGTACTGGACGTCCATCCCTGCGGCCTTTGCGGCTTCGTAGAGCGTTTGAAGACCTGGGCGGTAGTCGTTGTCCTGTTTGCCGACCACGAACACCCCGGCGCTGTCGGGGAACTTCTTCTCCCGGAGCAGATCCTGCGGATTCACTGCCACGAACGCGGCGTCATTGCCGCCGAACGCTGCATCGACCGTCTGCTTGCGATCGCCGAGTGTGGGTTCGATCTGACCGGACAGATCCAGGAACGTCGGATACACCGCGGGGAAGTTCGTTGCCATCTGGAACGCGCAGGTACCGCCGTAGGAAAGTCCCCCGATCGCCCACTTCCTCGGGTCGGGATCCACCTGGAGGTTCCCGCGCACCCAGTCGGGAACATCGCGCGAAAGGTACGTTGCGACGTTCCCGAGTTGAGAATCGACGCAGAGCGGATTCGCCAGTTCCGACCCGGTCCCGTCAGCAACGACGACAACGGGAGCCAAGCCCGAATGCGCAGCGGCGTAGGTGTCCATGGTCTGGACGAGACGTCCGCCCTGTAGCCAGTCCTCGGGCGCGCCTGGTTGGCCGGCAAGCAGGACCAACACGGGCAACTCCGGTCGCGGGTTGGTGAAATACGCGGGCGGTAGGTAGATCTCGGCGTCGCGGACGCTGAATCCGGAGACCGTCCCCGCAATCGTGACCGTGCTGACCTTGCCCGCCGACGGCATGTCCGCGGGAGCCTTCCATTGCGAAACCGGTACCGCCCCGTCCTTGCCGTCGTCCAGGTCGGCGAGTGAAACCTTCTCCGCGTCCGAGAGTCCCAGCGCTGTTCCCAACGTCGGATACGACTGGAACTGCAGATTCACGTGAGCCGCGCTCGACACGACCACCAGGAGCACCGAGACCACGGTGAGCACGCGACCGTCGATCCGCGTCGCCGCAAATACCCGCGAGCCACCCAGCAGCACGCCGAGAATGCCCAACCCGATCCACACGTAGACCGGACGGGCAATCGGATCGGGGAACGGGTGCCACACCTTCTCGATCAGCCAGTACAGCACGAGAGTGATCGCGATTGCCGCGACGATGCAGACCGGAATCGAGATCAGCACGTGACGCCTCGATCTCGAGAAGATCAGCCAGAGAAGTGCCAGAATTCCGAGCACCGTCACCACGGGCGGAACCGGGCCCGTGACCAGCGACAGATCCGTGATCGTGTGCACGTCGTCTCCTGTCGCAGCCCTGTTTAGACAATATCCAAGAACAGGACATTTCGGAGCTGATGGCGTCAGATCACCGCGTTCGACGCCTGGGCACGTAGGTCTCGGGCCAGGTGATCCCGACGCTCGAGAACAAGCCTCCGCAGCGACGCGGGCGCCTCCGCATTGGCCTGGATCCAGGAATCGACAGCAGAGGTGTCTTCAGCTGCCGGGAAGAGTCCGTTCACCAACCGTCGGGCGATCTCGATGCTGCGTTCGGACCACCACTTCCCCAGGGACGAGAAGTACTCTGCCGCATATCCCTCGATCAACGACGGGTCCGTGCCCGAACGGAATCCGGCGATCGTCGCATCCAGGCGGTCGTTCGAGAGTGAGCCGTCAGTGGTCGCCGACGCCCAGGCAGCCGCCTTGGTCTCGGCATCGGGAATCGACGCCGCGGCGCGGACGTACGCCGTTCGACCCGCTGACGTGCTGTCCTTGCTCAGCTCACCGTCGAAGTCGCTCACACTCGCATGGCCGGTCGCCGACAGGGCGATCCACAATGCCCACCGCAGATCAGGATCGAGAGCCAGTCCGACCGGCCCCGGGCAGGTGCCGTCGAGTATCGACCGCACCTCGTCGGCGCGAGCATCGTTGACCGCTGCAGCGGCCGACAGAGCCCGTGCCCATGCCAGCTGTCTTCCGGACTCCGGTTCGGCTTCGAACACCGCCTTCCAGGTCGTTTCCAACCAGCCTGCACTTACATTGGGCCGCAAGCTTTTCGGAACGTAGTGAAGAACCGCGTATTGGGCATCGGTCAGGATCGAGCTGAGAATCGCAAGATCTGTCTCCGCGGGAGCGAATCGTTCCACCATGTCGAGGTACCGGAACACCGAGAGCTGCGCATCACGCACCGAGTTCCACAGCGACGACCAGATCACCCCGCGCGCAAGCGGATCGCTCACGCGGTCCAGGGATGCCTCGACAGTGGACAGAGATTCCGCGTCCAATCGCACCTTGGCGTAGGTGAGGTCTTCGTCGTTGAGCAGTGTGAGTGCTCCGGGCGGAAGGTCGACCGACGTGCGTGATTCGGTGATGTCGAGTTCGACGCGTTCGGTGCGA
The DNA here is from genome assembly GCF_030208925.1 of Rhodococcus sp. MEB032. Classification (NCBI taxonomy): domain Bacteria; kingdom Bacillati; phylum Actinomycetota; class Actinomycetes; order Mycobacteriales; family Nocardiaceae; genus Rhodococcus; species Rhodococcus sp. MEB032. The sequence continues at coordinate 37,868 of NZ_JARVSY010000030.1, read as the reverse complement.
ACAAGGTCTCCGGACTCGTTGTAGTCGTAGATTCCGACTGCGAGCCGATGCGGCCTCGGGTCCGTCTGGACCAGGTCTGTTCCGTCGAGCGACAGCGTGGACACTCCGGTGGTCTGCAACCAGATTCGGGCCCATTCGCGCACATCACGTCCGGAAGTCTCCGCGAGCACGTCGAGCAGATCAACCAGCGTGGTGTTCCCGAAGGCGTGGGCCTTGAAGTACCGTCGTGCCGCTTCGAAGAACGCGTCACGGCCGACGAACGCCACGAGTTGCTTGAGGACACTGGCGCCCTTGGCGTAGGTGATTCCGTCGAAGTTCAGCTTCGCAGCTTCGAGATCGACGATGTCGGCGACGATAGGATGCGTGGTCGGCAGCTGATCTTGGAGGTACGCCCACGCTTTTCGCTTGATGGCAAATGCTACCCAGGCATCGGTGAAGCGAGTAGCTTCGGCGCTGACCAGCGATCCCATGAAGTCGGCGAAGGATTCCTTGAGCCACAAGTCGTCCCACCAGACCATGGTCACGAGATCGCCGAACCACATGTGCGCCATTTCGTGCAGGATCGTGTTGGCGCGGCGCTGATGCTGCTCGTCGGTTGCGGAGCCGCGGAACACGTATGCCTCGGTGAAGGTCACCAGTCCCGGGTTCTCCATGGCGCCGAGGTTGTACTCGGGGACAAAGATCTGGTCGTACTTGCCGAACGGATACGGATAGTCGAAGTACTCGGCGTAGAAGTCCAACCCCTGACGGGTGATGTCGAAAACGTTGTCCGCATCGAGGTGTGGAGCCAACGACGCCCGGCACAGCGCACCCAACTCGACAGTGAGTTCGCCGCGACTCCACGACGACGCCACGCGGTGATACGGCCCGGCCGCGATCGCGGTGATGTAGGTCGAGATCGGCAGCGTCGGGGCGAAAGTGACGCGTTGTGCACCGTCCACGGAGAGAGTCTGGGTCGCGGGCTGATTCGACAGGACTTCCCAGCCGTCAGGTGCTGTCACCTCGAATGTGAAGGGCGCCTTGAGGTCCGGCTGCTCGAAGCAGGCGAAAACACGCCTGGCATCGGCAGGCTCGTATTGCGTGTACAGATACGTCTGATCGTCAGCGTCGTCGACAAATCGGTGCAGCCCTTCACCGGAACGGCTGTAGTTGCCGTGAGCTGCCACCCGAACGACGTTCGATCCGCCGAGTCCGCGCAGCCCGATCCGGGATCCGTCGTACTCCACCGGAATCGACGCACCGTCGACGTCCACGGAATCGACTGCAGCACCGATGAAATCGAGCCACGTGGACTCCACCGAGGACGTCAGATCAATTGTCGTGACCGTCGAAAAGGTCTTCACGGCGGAGTCGACCGCCGATCGCAGATCCAACTCCACCCGGTAACCGGCGACGGAGATGGCTCGAGATCGTTCGGCGACTTCGCTTCGATTCAGGTTCGCAGTACTCACGCACTCGATCCTGCCAGGCCGCGCGCGGCGATGTGAGCCGCCGTGCGCCTATCCCTTGAACGCGCCCTGCCAGACGGTGTCGAACGGCGTGTGTGCCGAGACGCGGCCTTCGATGCCCGCCGTGACGAACTTCTTTGCCAGAGCGACGGCTTCTCCCACGTCGGCGCCTTTTGCCAGCTCCGCGGTCACTGCGGCTGCCAGCGTGCAACCGGCACCCGAGACGCGCTCTTCGCCGACCTTGGGGGCGGAGAGAACAGTCACGTCGGTCCCGTCGAACAACACGTCGACGGCGTCGCCACCGGCGAGTTCGACACCGCCCTTTGCGAGCACGTACTTGGGTCCGAGGTCGTGGATACGACGTGCGGCCTCGATGAGGTCGTCGACGCTTTCGATGCTGTCCATTCCGGCGAGGGTGCGTGCCTCGAACAGGTTGGGTGTGACGACTGTGGCGAGCGGGAGGATCGAATCACGAAGTGCTGTATCGGTATCGAGAGCCGCGCCGGGCTCCTGGCCCTTGCAGATCAGGACCGGGTCGAGGACGACGTGGCGCCAGGACTGCCGACGCAGGCCCTCTGCCACAACCTCGATGGTGGCGGGCGTGCCCAACATGCCGATCTTGACGACGTCCAGATCGTGAGCCGCAGTCGCAGCCTCGATCTGATCAGCGATCACGTCAGGAGCGATCGGTACGAAGCGATGACCCCAGTTGTTCTTGGGATCGAACGAGACGATACATGTGGTGGTCGCTACGCCGTAGACGTCCAATGCCTGGAACGTCTTCAGGTCGACCTGCAGGCCGGCACCGCCAGTCGCTTCGGACCCAGCGATGACATAGGCGAGGTCAACCACAGCACAATCTCCTTCTTCGGACTTTCGAAACGTGCGTGGATGGCCACGAACGCGGGACCCAGTTTATCAACCGTTCCGACGTCTGGTTTTCGGCTATGCGGGCACCGGACTTCCCCACGCGACGTCGTTGTCCTCGTATCCGAACGGCGGACCGACGAACTCGCCGCCGCAGGTGATCAGCGCGAGGGTTTCGGGTCCGTCGAGGCTGTTCAATCGCTCGACCGGCAGCTCTCCGTCCTTGCCGTAGTGATCGACCGCATCGATACGGTAGTTCCAGGTCTGTCCCCCGGCGCCCGCCACGGTCACGACCGAGCCGATTTCCAGTGTCGAGAACTTCTTTCCGAAACCGTCACCCTGATAGATGTCGTTGATGTGTCCGGTGATCACCACGGTGCCCGCGCCGGAGCCGGGAAATGCCGAATCTGCCCACCATCCGATCTCACTGACATCCTCGGGCGGAATGAGCGAGCCGTCCGTCGTCGTCTTGATCGGCAGGATGTCAGCGGTGCTGTTGCCTGTGCGCAGCGTGGTCGGGACATCCGGACCGTCGACCACCGCGCGAATCTCTGGCGGCAAATCTTGTTGGCCGGTCGCGAGGACGCGGGTCGGCGAGTCACCGTCGTCGGAACATCCGCCGATCAAGAGCATCGTCGCCACTACTGCAGCGGCCCACGTTCGGCTGGCCGTGGATCCAGGTGCCGCTGTCACGGACGAGAAGTCGGGCCGGACGGAATCTGGGAAATTGGTACTCGGTTTCCGACGTCACGACCGGGAAGTGCGTCACCGGAATCCCCACCGTTCCCACCGGAACCGTCACCACCGCTGCCGTTTCCGCCACCGCTTCCATTCCCCCCGCCGCCGGGGCCGGGGCCGGGGCACTCACCTCCCGGATCGGTGGTGTCGCCTGCCAAGACAATCTTGACTGCCGAGAGGTTGACCGTCTGGTTCTGCGCGACTTGTCCAGGAGTTGTGACGTCGAATGCGAGCTTGGCACGTACGGGGATGACCGAACCGTCGTCAGCGTCGGTGACCGTTGACCCTGACCGGCCGAGATCTTGGGTCAACGTCATTCTGGAGATCAAATCCTGATCTCCGGTCAAGCCGGCGCCGTCGATCCGAAGGGTCCCTCGGACGGGACTTCCGTGGGCTCTGATCGTCACCGATGCGCGAAACTCGAGGATGTCTCCCGGCACTGTCCGCCACGCCTCGATCGAGTTGATTTTCGTTCCAGGCGATCCAGTCGAGATGTCGTACCAACCGTCGATCACGGCCCGATCGAGTGACATCGAATTTTCGTTGATTTCCGAGTTGCACGCGCGGGTGAGCGAAACGGGGGCAGCCGATCCCACTGCGGGGAGTGCTGTCGACACAACGGTCGCCAAGACGAAGGCCGTCGCGGTGATGCCCGCGGTACGCCTGCCGAAGATCGTCATTCTCTCGCTACCTTTTTCCGCGGACCGTAGCTTCCGGTCAATTCAGTCAAAATACCAGTACAGCTGGACAAATAGGTCGAATTCCGTGCCGAATTCCTCTTGTTTTCTGTGAACTTCGGTTACGAGCAATTTCTCCGCACACGCGTTCCGGCAAGGGGTACATCGGATCAACAGGGGTCATAAGTTACATTTCGCCCGCACATCGGAGCAGATCGCACTGATTTCTCACCGCATTGGACAGGTATTTCCGTTTCATAGCGGTCAGCCGGTGGAACAACGATCACTACAACGAGCGTGCCGGGCACGTGTCCGGTCGCCCCCCACCGAATCAAGGGAAACCGTCATGTCGGATACAACATCAGTCAAGCAGGGTTTCGCGGTAGGAACATCGATCGGGGCAGCCGTCATCTTGGTGACGGTCGGCATCGTGCAGTGCTTCCAAGGACTCGCTGCCGTCGCCGAAAACGAAGTGTTCGTAGTCGGGATCGACTACGTCTATCAGTTCGACCTGACGACGTGGGGTTGGATCCATCTCGTGCTGGGCGCGCTCGTCGCTCTCGTCGGGCTCGCACTGTTCACCGGAGCGGCCTGGGCGCGGGTGTCGGCAGTGGTGATCTGCGCGATCTCGATCATCGCGAACTTCTTGTGGCTGCCGTACTACCCCTGGTGGTCGACTCTCATCATCGCGCTGAACATCGTCGTGATCTGGGCTGTGTCGACATGGAAGCCCACCCAGACGACGCACGCCGCTGCGCATGCACCGTCAACGCCGACTCGATCTGCTTGAGTTGAAAGTATGTGTAGGTGGATGGCGTATTCCGGAGAGCCGATACTGGCCCATGACTTGCTGTTCAGGCCACAGCACTCGCTGATCGACCAGAGCCTGCATTCTCAACTCGGGGCCACGACGACAAATGGCGACGGCTTCGGAATCGGCTGGTACGGGGAAGGCCCCCAACCGGCAGTTTTCAAGAGCATCGAACCCGCGTGGAACGACTCGAACCTGCGCGAAGTCACCTCCCAATTGCGCACCCCTCTGCTGTTCGCTCACATCCGCGCCTCGACGGGAACTGCAGTGCAGCGCAGCAACTGTCACCCGTTCCGGCACCGGCAATGGTTGTGGATGCACAACGGTTCACTACACGGATTCCACGACATGAAACGGGAATTGGTGACTGCCATTGATCCGTCGCTCTTTCCGGATCTCGAAGGATCGACGGACTCGGAAACCTTGTTCTTCCTCGCGCTGACGTTCGGCCTGACCGACGATCCGTTCGAAGGTGTCGCGAGGGCCGTCGGATTCGTCGAGCACACGGCCCGCTCGCAGGGAATCGACAATCCGGTTCAGATGACCGTCGCCACGTCGGATGGCATCTCCACCTGGATCTTTCGCTATTCCAGCGAGCACCAGTCGAGGTCGTTGTTCTTCTCCACCGAGATTTCCATGTTGCGCAAGCTCCATCCTGAGGTGGATGCCCTGCACCATCTGAGTGAGGAGACCCGAATCGTCGTCTCCGAGCCTCTACGTGACCTTCCCGGCGCCTGGAACGAGGTTCCCGAATCCGCCGCAGGCGTCATCCGGCCCGGACGGGACGAAATGCGGAGCTTTGTGCCGATCCCACCAGCCTGATTGGGTCATACAACCAGGCATAGCTATGAAATAGCTTGCATTCGAAGCGCTTTCACGAAAACTGAGACAACGGAAACTCGGCACACTAGTCACGCGAGAGGATGAGCCGGAACGCCAAGCGAGCCTTCTCCGTATCCGGAGTGCCACCAGTGAGCAAATCGTTGTAGATGAACGACTCACCCACGCGAACCAGCAGATATGCCATGTCCTCGACGGGCAGGTCTGGCCGAATCTGCTCCGGTATTTCAGCTTCGATCAGCCTTCGCACGGATTCGACCATCGTGCCCTGAATCGGCCCCAGTCCAGTTGTGAGTATGCACAACGCCTTTTGCGGTTCCCGAGTCAAATACGTCCGGAAGAATTCGGTCTCGATTGTCGCCCGTGCATGGTAAGTGAGGACGTCGACAACCCTTGACGCTCCGCTTCCACCGCACTCCTCGAGGCCCATTCGCCACGTTCGGCGCGCCAGCGAATCGAGCACGTCACCGGTAATTGTGTCGCGATTCCCTGCACGCCGGAACAAGGTGGTCCGATCCACCCCCAACTCGGTGGCCAAAGCGTTCACATCGAGCGGTTTTCCGGCTGCGAACTGTCGTCGGGCGGCACTCAACGCTTCCGCGCGGATGTCACGTGTCTCGGCCATGGAGTGAATGTATCGCTGACGACGTGCTGGTCGGTAGCCGGAGGCGATCAGACGGCGCCATCGACGGCGATCGTTGCAACATTCATTGACTTTGTTGCAGGTGGGTGTTTATTGTTCCCCGGTACGTGATTCCAGTCACAACAATTCAGTTGTTTACGGAGGAATGCGATGAACGATCACACGTGGACGACCCGACGATGAGCCCACTTCTGCAAGTACGAGACCTCACGGTTGACATTGGGACAGAATCGATTTCGAACAGACTCCTCGACCGCGTGAGCTTCGAGTTGGGGTCGGGCGAAATCACCGGCCTCGTAGGAGAGAGCGGGAGCGGAAAGACACTGACCGGACTCGCTCTGCTCGGTCTCTTGCCCCGTACGGCAACAACCAGCGGAAGCATCCGTTTGGAAGGACAGGAACTTGTGGGTCTGCCCGCCGCCGAGTTGAGGAAAATACGCGGTCGCGACGTCAGTATGGTCTTCCAGGACCCGAGTTCGGCTCTCAACCCCACCGTCAGCATCGGTCGCCAGATCGTCGATGTGTTGAAGGCCCACCGCGACATCACGAAAGTCGATGCGGAGGACGTGGCTACAGATCTTCTCCACCAGGTCGGTCTGGCCGACCCGAGCAGAACCTTGAAGTCGTTCGGGTACGAGCTTTCCGGCGGGATGTGTCAGCGGGTGATGATCGCGATGGCCCTGGCATGCGGTCCGAAGTTGCTGATCGCGGACGAACCGACAACAGCGCTCGACGTCACCATCCAAGCTCAGATTGTCGATCTCCTTCGAGAACTGGCCGAACAGCGCGATCTTGCCGTGTTGTTGATCAGTCACGACCTCGCGGTTGTCGCCGAGGTCGCGGATCGAGTCATCACCATGTTTCGCGGCGAGATCGTCGACGTCGCGCCACGAGACGTGCTGCTTCGGCGGCCCGCGCATCCCTACACGTTCAGCCTTCTCGAGGCGGCACGCTCGACATTCGAAGAAGTCTCCTCCCAATCGCCCAAGGCGCGAGGCGATTTCACCACCAAAGCCCCTGCTGACGGCGTGGGTTGCCGATACGTCGCCCGGTGCAACTACTCCGAGGAGCTCTGCATATCCGATCATCCACTTCTGATCGGATCACCGGAATCGGCAACAAGATGTCACCGCAGCGACGAACTCGAGTTGCTCGGACTGGTGAGCTGATGAGCAACACCGACGTCATCGTCGACGTTAGGAATCTGGCAGTCGAGTACGGACGCGGACGCAAAGCTCTTCGCGCGGTCGACGACGTCAGCTTCTCCGTACAGAGGGGCGAAACCCTTGCGATAATCGGTGAATCAGGATCGGGAAAATCCTCGACGGCTCACGCTCTCGCGGGTCTGGTGGCTACGGCCGCAGGCTCCATCACTATGAATCTCGACGACCCGGCGTTCGGCAAGGGTGGATCTTCCCATCTCATTTTTCAAAACCCTACGTCGGCCTTGAACAATCGGATGGCCTCATGGGCTTGCGTAGCCGAGCCGATGGCGCCAGGGCGTCTGCGCATCCCACAGTCCTTGCGGCCGAAAGCCGTCGAGCTGTTGCGTCGGGTCGGTCTCGGCGCTGAGCTTGCCGACCGCCTCCCGACCCAGCTCTCCGGTGGCCAACGCCAACGCGTGACCATCGCTCGCGCACTTGCCTCCAAGGCGCCACTGATTCTCTGCGACGAACCTGTTGCCTCCCTGGATGTTTCGCTTCAGGAAGAGGTGTTGCAACTTCTTGCCGATCTCCGAGAAGAACATGACCTCACGTACATCTTCATTTCGCACGATTTGGGTTCGGTGGCACGGATCGCCGATCGCGTCGCGGTGATGTACCTCGGCCGAATCGTCGAGATCGGACCGGTTGCCACGGTCCTGAGGACTCCATCGCACCCCTACACGCAGGCGCTTCTCGCCGCGGCCCCGCACATCGAACTCGAGCGGCGCAGTCGTCGGAAAGCATTGGTGCGGGGCGAGTTACCCGACCCACGGAATCCACCCTCGGGTTGTCGATTCCGCACCCGCTGCCCGTTTGCGATGGATCGCTGTGCGTCGGAAGCGCCGTCACTTCGCGCGGCCTCGAATTCCGCACACAGCTCCGCCTGCCATCTATCGTCCCCGGCCACATCGACCGGAATCTCCAACCCGCCGCAGTAAATGCGTGCCGCGTCAGTCTCCCCCTTCCGAGAAGACCAAAGCGAAAGTCCACCATATGAATCCGCGTCTGTCTTTGCGATCCCGATATCCGATCACACGCTTCCAGAATCATGGGAAAAGTGGCCCACGTGTGCTGGTAGCTGCGTTTGCACTTTCTGCTCTTGTGCTCAGCGGCTGTTCGAGCAGCGCCACCGGTACCGCCGGCGATACCGGACCTGCCGATCCGAACGCCGAACTCAAGGTCGCGACATCGCACGTGCCCGCCTCGCTCGACCCGTGTGCGGGAAACATCGGATACGACATCGACTACTTACAGTTGATGTATGCACCACTGATCGATGCGGAACCTGCCACCCAGAAGTTGCGGCCCGGAATCGCCAGCGAGTGGGGCTTCTCCGGACCGGACAACCTGACGTTCGAGATGACGTTGCAGAACGGCTTGACCTTCCACGACGGTACAGCTGTCGATGCAGCAGCCGTCAAGGCAAGCATGGAACACTGCTTGAGTCTCGGAATCGTTTCCGTCCCGACGATCAAGAGCATCGAAGCAACGTCCCCAGATCACGTCACGATCTCGTTGAGTTCACCTACCTCCGGTTTACCAGGCTGGCTCAACGGCAGATTGGGAATGGTGGTCTCCCCCACTGCGCTGGCAGCAGCAGGGGCAGACTTCGCCAACAAGCCTGTAGGCGCAGGGCCGTACACATTCACCAGCGCAGTCCCGAACAGTTCATACACATTCAGTCGATTCGACGACTACAAACCGGCGGGTCCACCCAGCCCTCAGCTCGCCAAGATCCAGATCCAGGTGATCTCCAATCCCACAGCGCTGACAAATGCCCTGACATCGAACGCTGCGGATTTTGCATACGGGCTCACACCGTCGAGTGCTCCGATCCTCGAACGCAACCCCAACCTGAACGTCAGTCACGATCCGAGACTCGGAGTTGCGCTCGTCGTGATCAACAACAAGAACCCCGTGGTCAACGATGTCCGCGTTCGTCTGGCGATGCAATACGCGCTCGACCGCAAGGCAATTGCGCGAGCCGCACTGGACAGCACGGAAGGAACTGCGGCGTTCGGTCAATATCCTCCCGGTTCGCAGTTCTACGACGAGGAAACCGAAGATGCATGGCCGTACGACCCGGAGAAGGCCAAATCGCTGCTAGCGGAGGCTGGGTATCCGAACGGGGTCACCGTGCGCGGATTAGCAGGCAATCTACCGCCGTACTCGACCAACGCGGTCCTTGTCGGAGAACAATGGGAGAAGGTCGGCATCAAGGTCGACTTCGTCGAAATGACTGGACCTCAGGCGATTACGGAGTTCGTCGCACACAACAGCGCGGACGTCTTCAGCGTGGGATGGCCCACGCGAGCATCCGCACCGCTCAATTTCGAAGCCTCGCTGGGTTCGCGGTCGTACTTCCGGCAGAATTCCGTCCCCAACGAGGATTTGGAGAAGTTGATCGCACTGTTGAACAACACGTATGACGAAACCGCTCAGCTCGACATCGTCAAACAGATCAATCAAGTCGTGATCAAGTCCGCTGAGTACGTACCGTTGTACTTCACTCCCGACGTGGTCGCCTACACCAAGAACGTCCACGGGGCCGTTCCTGCACTGAACGGCTCCCCCAATCTGACGTACCTCTCGAAGTCATGACGACGACCGTTGTATCGCAAGAGAATTCGTTGGCCCCCGAGCCTGAGAGCGTTCCGACCCGAAACCCTCACCGATCGCCGGTGAATCCTTACATACGGATGATCGGCGTCCGGTTCGCACAGATAATTCCTACCGCGATCATCGCTAGTTTCATAACCTTTGCCCTTATCCGGATAATCCCCGGTGGACCAGCCGAGGCCCTTCTCGGTCCGAACGGCAGCGATGAATCGATCGCCGCACTCAACGAGCGCCTCGGATTGAATCAACCTCTGCTGGTCCAGTACTGGAACTGGGTGGTGTCGGCTCTGCACGGAGATCTGGGAACGTCGCTACAGAACAGCGCCCCCGTCGGCCCACAGATCCTTGCGCGCCTGCCGGCGAGCGCCGAGCTCGTTGTACTCGCACTGTTACTGTCCGCCGTCGTCGCTATACCGCTCGGTGTGTGGACCGCGACGCGGCAGGGACGACGCAGCGATGGTCTGACCCGCACGGTTTCGGGGATCGGACTCGCGGTACCGGACTTCTTCCTCGCTATCGTGCTGGTCGATGTCTTCGCCCTCGGTTTGGGAGTTCTACCGGTGCTCGGCTGGGTTCCTCTCGAGAACAGTGTGATCGACAACCTGAGCCATTTGGTCCTACCAGCAACGGCGCTCGCTGCCGGCGCAGCATCGATTGCGGTTCGGCAGACCAGGGCTGCGATGATCGAGACACTGTCAAGTGACTACGTACGAACTGCGCGTGCGATGGGTATCGACGAGCGGAAGATCGTGTGGCGCTACGCGCTACGAAACATCGTTCCCACGATTGTCACTGTCTATGGATTGCTCGCCGTGGCGATGCTGGGTGCGACGGTCATTCTCGAGCAGATCTTCGTGCTGCCGGGCCTCGGGAGCGCTCTCGTCATTGCGATCGACACGCGAGATTATCCGATGCTTCAAGGCATTGTGTTGCTGTTCGTCGTGATCGTGCTTCTCGTGAACATCCTGGTCGACGTCGTCAACAACATGATCAGCCCACAATTGAGGAAGGGAACGATCTCGTGAGCCAACTCGCGCTGACCACCGCAGGCGAGACCCGCTCCAAGTGGGCTGTCCCTCGACTGCACCCCGGATTATGGCTCAGCTACTGCTTTCTCGGCACGCTGATAGCGGCGTCCGTCTTGGCCTCGTTCGTGGCTCCGCACAGTCCGACCGATCAGAACCTGACCAACACGTTCGCCGGTCCGAGTGCACAGCACCTGCTTGGCACTGACGGCTTCGGTCGTGACGTGCTCAGTCGATTGATCTGGGGAGGACGCTCCGCCTTCTTCGGCGTCGCGATCGCTGTCGCCGTCAGTCTGCTGTTGGGAATTCCGTGGGGGTTGATCGCCGGATATTGGCCACGCTGGATCGGCGCGTCACTCCTCCGGGTGGCGGACGCATTGCTGGCATTCCCAGGTTTGGTTCTCGCAGTGGCTATTACCGGTGTTCTGGGGCCGAGCCTGATCACGTCGATGTCAGCGCTCGGAGTCGTCTATGCACCCACAATTGCAAGAATTCTGGCTGCCGGGGTCAGCGAAACGAGGAACCGAGACTTCGTTCTGAGCGCGCGACTCTCAGGATGCCCGCCGCACGTAGTGCTGCTGCGTCATCTTCTTCCGCACGCAATCGGGCCGGTTGTCGTTCAGGTGACCGTGCTCACCGGCCTGACCTTTCTCGCGCAGGCGGCACTCTCATTCCTGGGGTTGGGAATACAGCCCCCCACTCCGAGTTGGGGCGGTGACTTATCCGATGCGTACCTGCACATCTTGAGTGCACCACAACAGATTCTCCCCTCCGGCATTCTGATTTCATTGGTCGTCCTGGCCGTCTACCGAGTGGGTGATGCCGTCCGGGACCGCATGTATGTCAGAGGGAGATAGCCGGCGTAGAACAACCATCCGACTCGACTGTTCGAAGACCACACCACCAGCATGAAGGACTATCGATGACCTCGATCGCACCAGAAACCGCGCGCCGCGTCTTCCGTGGAGCCGAACCGATACACGGCATGATCTACTTCACCCCTTTCGGCGCGGAAGCATATGCCGCACTGGGCTTTACACACCCTCGAATGGGCTACTTCGCTTCGCGGTCTGCGCCCATGGGCGCAGTAGCGGCTGAAGTCACCATCGCTACGTTCTTCAACTTCAACCCCGAACTGGTACACGCGGTGCTGCCGGAAGCCTGGACAATCGCCACCCCCGAACAGATCCTCACCGCTCGACTCGACGCTGTCGACCGTTCGCTGCGCAAGGCCTGGGGAGAACATGTCGACGGCACAGAAGTTCGCGAAGCTGCCGAACTCGCACGTCGAGCCGCGGAACGCGCCTGCAACAGACCACAAGGGCGACCCCTGTTCGGTGGGCACGCATCATTGCCGTGGCCTGAGGAGCCTCATCTCGTGTTGTGGCATGCCCAATCCTTGCTCCGGGAGTTTCGCGGAGATTCTCATGTCGCACTTCTTCACGCCGAGGGACTCAACGGTGTCGAAGCGTTGGTAGTCCACGCCGCAACCGGTGATGTTCCTGCTGCTGCTCTGCAAATGAGCCGGGCATGGGACAACGATCAGTGGGCGGAAGGCGTCGAAAGTGTGCGGGCGCGTGGATGGCTCGAAGGCGGCCCCGAGCTTCACCTGAACGAGGTGGGTCGCGATCGCCGGAAGCGGGTTGAGCATCAGACCGATGTGCTGGGGTCGTACCCGTACGAGGCGATCGGAGAGACCGGATGCAGTCGACTGATCGAAATCTCGGAACGTCTCTCCGGTGAAGTGATCGATGCAGATCTCGGATTTCCGGCAGCACTGGCAGCACGTCGCCGATTGCGTGCGTGACAGCAGGTCGTGAGTGTCGAACGTGGCTGGTGGTGATACGACGAGGGTGTCACCACCAGCCCCTTCACACAATTATCGCCGAAGTCGGCTGCGCCCCCAATCTGCACAGTGAGAAGGCATCCGGATGAGACTGCCGTTGTGCCGAATTCTCCCGCGGGATGGGTCAAGATGGCTAGATGTGGAAACAGGCACTCGGGTTTGCTTTGTTCGGTGCGACCGTTGCCATCGTCACGGCGGCGCTGACACAGGGATCGGCACAGGCGTCCGCCACGATCACCCTCTTTTCGGGTGGCACGACAATCTCGGGCTTCGCGGGTGAACCGCAATGGAACTGGCCGATAGACGCTGCGGTGATCGGCGCCGCTCTGGGCGCGCTGACCGGGTTCGTGCTCCGCCTCGCGGGCGTGCGAATCTCCGGAGGCCAAGACAATCGAATGGTCCGAACTGTGGTGGCAGGCCTCGCAGGCGTCACGCTTGGGCTGACGCCCCTGTTGGTCTTGATCGGCATGGTATTCACCGGGTCGGTTGGTACCGGATGGTCCCCTCTCCTGGTCTACGCCGTAAGCGGTCTCCTGGCCTATGGCCTTTCGGTCGCCGCCGTGTTCGGAGTCCTTCGCGCTGCCGGGGATCGACTTACTACGCGCACGACGCGAGCGGTCGCGGCGATGCTTCCGGTCGGGGCGTTGGCGGCGACGACTGTAGGTGTCGGTACTGCGTGGAGGCTGGGCTTTTCCACCGCCGCTCCCACCTGGATCGCGGTCGTACTGCTGGCGGTTCTCGTATTGGCCATGACGTTCGTTGCGGCCCGGGCGTGGGCTCTACGGATTCAGCCTCGTGACTTACCAGAAGTCGCATAGGCAGTGGGACGATTGATTCGGACGGGTGCGTTGAGATGAGGGGCGAACGAATCTTCGCGGGACTCGTCGTCGGCCTCCTACTGGGGCTGTTCGGCTACCTGCCATTGGTACTCCTGTGGCAACACTTCGCGGATGTCCCGCAGCCGCAGCTGTATCCGAACCGTTCGTTCACGTCGTTCGGGCCCAACCCACCACCGCTCACCTACTGGATAAGTTGGGCGGCGCCTGCCGCCGTGTTCGTCTTGCTCGGACTTATGACTATTCCCAGTCGCACCGGCCGGCAATTCGCGTTGCCATTGGTGTTTGCGTTCCTTCCGGTCGCTGCAATGGTGGCGTGGTTCTGGATCTCGATGGAACTGTTCTTCAGCCCCACCTGATCATTCACTCGACCGCGCATCGCGAACTCCACCGCGCGCATGCGCAATGGCGCCCTTGTTGCGCAATACGATCCCCTGATGCACTGCGGCAAGTACCAATGCCAGCACTGCCGCAGGGAGGCTCCCCACCATCGAGAGCAGAGAAGGCATATCCGAGCTGAAAGCGGTAAAGAAACCCACTACTGCAGCGCAGAGCATTGTCGCCGAGACGATCCAGGAAACTAATGGTCGCGGAATCACGGCTGGAATGACGCACAGAGCCACCGGCAACGCCAGCACTAAGAAGAGCTCCCGCCCGAAATAGTCGTGAATCGAGCGGTAACAATCGGCAGAACTGAGCGGGCCGAGGCCTATTTCACAATCGGTGATCTCGTACAGCGGCCACTGTGCCGTCGCGGATCCTAGAATCCCGGTGGCAACCGCCAATATAACCCATGCGATCCGAATCCCCGTCATACGAAGAGATCATGCCAGTAACGAACATTGCGCTCGGGAGCAAAAAGCTATTATGCGACCGCGGTCGGACCGAGCGCAGCGCTTGGGGGCGGTAGATTCCCCGTTTCGCACGTTCCACCTGAGTCTGCAAGATCGTCTCCCCCCATGTTCTTCGTGCAGGGAAGTACATGGGGGCGAACGCGATCGAGTCCCTGAACGACCAACTACGCAAGATCATCAAACCCGTGGACACTTTCCTGACAATCAAGTCGCAGTGAAACTTCTCGGGCCCCGCGGCAACAAACAACTCAACCGACACCCACCCTATGGCTGTTGTCGACTGGCCCGCAAAGGCCAACGACTCGAGCGACTGCGCTGATTTCGGTGAGTTCCTCGCAGCTCCGTCAACAAATCCTGCTGTCTCGCGGAATCGGTAGAGTCCCGAAAGAAACTAAACTAACCGTGTGAATACTTGTCCGCGCGTAATCACGCAATACAGAACGTCGACCGCCGGAGCGAGAAGACCCAACGAGCTACTCAGTCTGGCAATACCTTCGGTCGATATCTCACTCCGAGCCCTCACGAATCCCGCGACACCGCAATACGATGTCGGACTCGTCAGTGAGCCCCAGTCGGCGTGCCGAGCGCAAGCTGGACGTGACCGGCTGAGACTGGCGCGCGCCCGCGAGATATTCTGCGGCCTCGATGCAGGCAGCGTCGGAGGGCACGCATGTGCTGCCTCCAAGCGTGCTGCCACAACGAGCCACGAAAGCCGAACTTCGTGTATCTCTGTACCTTATGAGTGACGAACGGGTTCTAGACGCCAGGGACTTCGAAGTGTGGGAGGAGTTTCTAGATGCACAGGGCCGAGATTTTCGTGAGACGCTTTTCGAAATGATCCGGTCATTCGGGGCGGACTTCCTTGAGTTCGTGTGTGCGTACGGAGGAAATTGGTCATTTGTCGACTCCATCCCGTCGGATGCTCAGCGCGAAGTGGTTGCAGAACTGCGTCAAATTGCGTCGGACCTTGCAACTGTGGCCGATGCGGACCATAGGAGGGTTGCGACCGCGAGGAAACTTGGCGTCTACCTCGGAGATTTTGATACCACGCGCGCAATAGAATGGCATCGCCGCTGTGGTGGTCGAGTACCGACTATGGAGGACGACGGGTCGGTAGAATACGCAGTGAGCGTCCTGGCACGCGACCTGCTCGGGATTAGGCTGCTCGAATCTCGCACTCATCCAAATATTGTGGTCGAGAAACACCCCATGTATCGCGATCTGTTCGACCGTCTCGATGAAAATGAACCCCTGCGCTCGATGTTCGTAAATGCGATTTCAACTGAAGTCGATTATGAGCCCGAAGCGTTCGAGTACTTGCCACCGCCGTCCCCAACGCTTCCCTTGTGGTCTGACGGTACGTCTCAAACCCTTTAATTTCACGAAGTCGTTCTAGCTCTCTTAACGAACACGATTGTTCCTCGATATGCGCCCAATAACATTATTGAAGGAGTTCAATCGTCTGCGATCGAACAACTGCAGCAGGCTCGCAAGGTTTCGCAAGGCGAAAAGGCCGTCGTACGAACACTTGTTGGATTGACCGGCGTCAAGCTAGCCGACGACATCGATGCGACCGGATTAGAGGGATTTAACCTGAGGCGGTCGACGCCCCCTCGATCCAGGATGCCTCGACGGAACGACGCGGATCTGGGTGATTGCAGAAATTGACACCGAGTTCTACTGCCTTCACACCAACCGACAAACCACTCGCACAAGACAGACAGAAATCGCAATGTTTCCCGATCGAGATCCGGGCCATTCGGATGAGTTGAATTCCCGCAGCCGCGAGCTGAACAAAGCTGTAGATCGACTTCGTTTCTCAATCTTGCTTGCCTCCGAAGGCGAAATACTTACTACCTACGATGTTTACAAGACAGTTGCGAACCCGATGACACATGTTGGTGCATGCCTCCCGGCTGAGCTGCCGCACAACAACTCCGCACATGAGTTGACTTCAGACGTGTGCATGAACTTCGAGGATTGGATCGAAGTCGTCACGCGAATGCCTGACCATCTAAACTCACCTATGCGACAGCTGCTACGGGCCGCCCGGTGTACATCAAGTAATGAACGACTGCTCGCCGCCGTAACCACGTGGGACGCACTTCTCGGCAGCTATCCCGAGTCTGGGCACCCAACCACCACGCAGATTTCACTCTTACTTGAGCCAGAGGACCCCACTTCTCGCACCAGTCTAGAGCTCGAATTATCTACCATCTATGCCGCCCGCGCTGACATCGTCTACGGCGTGACCGACCCCTACGAAAACGACTTCGACGACGAATCTGCGACTACCGTCGCGAATCGAGCACTCCAGGTAGCCCTCGACACATTCCGCCGGATCCTCGTACACCCAACACTATCCACACTGCCAGACTCGAAGTCACGTAGCCGCGCGCTCTCGACTAACTGACTGTGTAGGTGAATCGTCCATGCATTGCGCTCGGCCGACTGTGCGGCGGGCCCGACGCCCAGCATTGCCAATTGAAAGGTACGGAAGTGGATCTCTGGCCGCTAATCACCGACGACCTAACGGAAGGCTCACTGTCAATCGAACGCCAACTTCGACCAACCGTCGTCGCGAGAGTTATCGACGCAGACTCAATAGCCGATGCCACCGACGCGATCGCCACTGCGTGCACGGACTGGGCCGGTGGAGCGTCCCCTATTGTCGCGGTCCGGCGAGATTCTCCTGACATCGATGATCGGCTACACCGGCTTCTCATTGAAAGCAACATCGACGGGATCGACTGGCGCGAAATTGTTCCAGACTCCGCAGTGGATTGGTTTTCTGATCAATACGCCCAAGCGACCCGGTCCCTCCTGCGTCAACTAATCGAACTTGAGAAACCAGGAAGCGTCCGAGTACAGACTGCCCGCGGGTTGCCGACAGACGACCCCTGGTATATCGCATACCTTGGCACCTTAGGCATCCTTCCTGAAGGCCCAGATAGGCACCGCAACAATCGTAGCAACCTCAAAACCGACCTAAAATTCGAAGATGTCATCCACCTCGAAGGCGTCGACAGTGGGTCGATCCGAGATCTAGTCGAACGCATTAGCGACCCTGTAAGAACTACCGCGGTAGCTCTGACACGAGAGCGCCTTCCATCCGGACTCGTCGCAGGTTTCAACAAGGGTATGCCGAGCAATTCACGCTTCTCGTGGGGCGGAAACCCGATGCGCGAGCATTACGGGCCGAACATCATCGTCGTTTACGAACCGGGCAGCATCGCCGACTTAGCATTGCTTTGGAATCTTCGGGCACGCTTCGCTCACCCCCCAAAACTTCCACTCGCCGTGCCTATTACGAGCAGGACACTCGGCGACCTCGTCCATCTTGAGCACGAACACAAAATTCATCACCACTTCGGGATATCACATCACATCACACTGACGTCCTTCAGCGTCCCGATGGCGAAACTGCGAACACTCGCAGAGGCCACAACCTTCGACGTAGTGGATCCGTGGGAACTCATGGGTCCCATATTCGGTTACTGCGTATCCTCCACGGACGTTGCGCAGTTTAGAGGCGGCGAAGCAATGATCGCATCCTTCTCACCAACCGACGTCGAGCAGTTGGGTCAGCAGTACTTGGGGTCCAGCGATGCAACTTGGCTGCGTAGCACCACCACCATCTCAAACCACCGACTGCCACCTAGCCCAACCATGCGGCGAGGCAAGTATGGAACGCAAGGCTACCTTCACGGTCAGATCGCGAGTGTTGGAAATCTCCACGATTTCAGACGCATCAGCCAGCCGACAGGACTTGAAGTTCTCCGAGCTCTCGCAGCAGACCGCTCGCTCACTGCTCGGCCGAGCGAACCTGGTGTTGCGGGAGAACATCTTATTCGAGCCTCCGGCGGTGACCTTTCAATGCTGGCGTCGCCCGGTGCGATCGATCTCATGTCCAATCTCACCCGACGTGGACATTCTAGCCTCGTCAAACGCCGCTTAGACCAATTCCTCGCTGGTACATCAGAACTCGAAAACGTAGACAAGTACGACACATTGACCGCGAAACTCGACGCGGCAATCGGATCACCCGAGTTGGATGAGACTACATACATGGACTTCAGCCGAATAAAGACGCTTCTCAGGTTGCCGAAAAACGAGACTTCGTCTTGGATCGACTGGGCCCTTTCACACCGATTCATCGTCCGCGGAATCGAAGCTACATGTCCTAGTTGCAACCACGACCAATGGCGCACCCTCGAGGACGCCATCCCAGTTCTGATCTGCCACGGCTGCGGACGGCCCATTGCAAACCCATTCAACGCGATCAAGATTGACCACCAATATCGAGCCAGCGAGACGCTTCTACGTGCAAACCGCTCCGACGCCCTGCCCGCGGTCTTAGCCATGCACCACCTAAGTCGAATTTTTGATCGGAGGAGTGGGCATCTCTTCGGAATCTATCCGGGCGTCGAACTATTCGAACTAGGCTCGAAGAACCCACTCGCCGAGGTTGACTTGCTAGTCATCCTGAGCAACGGAGCGTGGGTTCTCGGCGAATGCAAAGCGCGCGCACGCGGCCTGTATTTACGGGATCTTGAGAAGCTCTGGCGAGTCGCCGACCGCGTAGGCGCACCGGCAACATTTGCGGTAACCACCGAGCAGTCGGCGGCCTGCGCAGCCCCGTGGAAGGTCACCGAGGACCCTAACGGCCGACCTCACTTTGCGTTGACTGCCGAGCATCTTTACGACCTACATGGAACTGGGCCAAGTTACGGACACGAGTTCTTTGAGTGGCGCGACAGCTACCCACAACTACCAGCCGACGCAGACGCAGAAAACTGGATCAACAAACGATTCGGGGAGCAGGTGCTCCGGCAGACCGAGGACACTTCGAAATGGAGGCGGTCTCCTTGGGACCACTTGTACGGCTAGGCGTTGCGGGTTTGGACCTCGCTGACGGACCGCAATGTTTCGCGCCCTTGAATCGCCGCTTGTGAACAGCTCAAATCGTCTCCGTACGACAACAACCGCTAAGCGTGAATGCTCAGATGCCGACATTCCTAACCTCTAGAGAGAATGCCGGCCGGACGGAAACCTCGCGTCCTCATGCCACATAGCTGGTCATGCCCAGATTCGAGATCTTGTTCCATGCGAACTTGAATCCCTATCAAGCGGTCATACCTCCATACCGATACATAAGAACATCGATAGAACCAGTTCCGTCGCCAGTCGTTGGATGCCGAACAGAAATACGCCCGCTGGGACCTTCGCAAGGGCACGCAAGTGACGGCCTGCCACAGGCACAGCAAAAAAGCGGCTCCGGATTGCTCCGGAGCCGCATTTCAATCTCACTTCGGTCGGGCTGACAGGATTTGAACCTGCGACCACTTGACCCCCAGTCAAGTGCGCTACCAAGCTGCGCCACAGCCCGTCCCACGCCCTTGTTTCGGGCGCTTGGAAAGATTACATCAGGGACGGGCCGAAGTACCAATCGGCTGGTCAGAGCCGTTTCAGTACCGAATTGGACGCAGAATCAGCGGCCCTTACGGTCGCGCTTCTCGCGCACTCGGACGGACACGCGGATCGGGCTGCCGTCGAAGTTGAACTCTTCACGCAGACGCCGCTCGATGAAGCGGCGGTAGCCGGCCTCGAGGAAGCCCGTTGTGAAGAGAACGAATGTCGGCGGGCGCGTGCTTGCCTGCGTCGCGAACATGATGCGAGGCAGTCGGCCACCACGCATCGGCGGCGGTGTTGCTGCCACAACTTCCTTGAGCCAGGTGTTCAGGCGACCCGTGGGGATTCGCTTGTCCCAGGATTCGAGAGCCGTGTCGAGAGCCGGCACGAGCTTCGCCACTGCGCGACCGGTGTGGGCGGAGATGTTGACTCGCTGAGCCCACGGAACGCGGACCAGATCGCGGTCCACTTCCTTGTCCAGCATGAGTCGACGGTCCTCGTCCACGAGGTCCCACTTGTTGAATGCGATCACCAGTGCGCGACCCGTGTCGGCCACCATGCTCAGAACACGTAGGTCCTGCTCGGTGATCGGCTCGTGCGCGTCGATCAGCAGGATCGCGACCTCAGCGGCCTCGATCGCGCTCTTCGTACGCAGCGACGCATAGAACTCCGCCCCGCTGGCATGGCTGACGCGCTTGCGCAGACCAGCCGTGTCGACGAAACGCCAAGGGCGCCCGCCGAGTTCGACGATGGAGTCGACCGGGTCGACGGTGGTGCCGGCAACATTGTGCACGACGGACCGCTCGTCACCGGACAGCTTGTTGAGCAAGCTGGACTTTCCGACGTTCGGCTTTCCGACGAGAGCAACACGACGCGGACCGCCGCCGGGGATACCTTCACGCGGGGTTTCCGGCAGCTTCTCGAGAACCTCGTCGAGCAGGTCGCCGGTGCCGCGGCCGTGGGTCGCACTCACGGAGTACGGCTGACCGAGGCCCAAGGACCACAGCGCTGCAACCTCGGACTCGGTACGTCCGTCGTCTACCTTGTTGGCAACGAGGATGACCGGAGTCTTCGAGCGGCGAAGCACGCGAGCCACAGCTTCGTCCGTCGCCGTAGCGCCGACAACAGCGTCGACGACCAGGAGAATGGCGTCAGCTGTTCCCATGGCCAACTCGGCCTGCCGGGCAACGGCCTGCTGAAGGCCCTTTGCGTCGGGTTCCCATCCGCCGGTGTCCTGGACGAGGAAGCGTCGTCCGGCCCAGTTCGCCTCATACGAGACGCGGTCACGAGTGACGCCGGGGATGTCCTCGACTACCGCTTCACGACGGCCGATGATGCGGTTGACGAGCGTCGACTTGCCGACGTTCGGTCGACCGACAACAGCCAAGGTCGGGACGGCAATGTGCGCTTCGCCTTCGCCTTCCGCTTCGAGATCGGCGTAGTCCCACTCCGATTCCTCGGACCAAGTTCCGTCACCGGCATATTCGGTTACCAGATCGTCGCTCACTGCACTGCTCCAGTTCTGTCGCTGACCACCAACAGCAACTTGGCGATCACATCTTCAATTCCGAATTCGCTCGTATCCACCAGAATGGAATCCTCGGCAGGGCGCAACGGCGACACTGCCCGAGTCGAATCGAGATGGTCACGGCGCTGCACATCAGCCAGCACCGCTTCGTAATTGTCTTCACGGCCTTGGCCAATATTCTGCGTATTGCGCCGTGCCGCACGGGTTTCCGCCGATGCGGTCAAGAAGATCTTGACGTCTGCATCGGGGAGTACGACGGTTCCGATGTCGCGACCTTCCACGACGATCCGCTCCGCACCGGCCGCCAACTCACGCTGAGTGGCGACCAGCAGGTCGCGAACCTCGGGTACGGCCGACACTGCGGAGACAGCCTTGGTGACCGCGTCGCCGCGGATCTCCTCGCTGACGTCCGCGCCGTCGAGATGCACCTGCTCGCTGCTCGGATCGGTACCGATGGACCATGGCAACGCCGCAACGGCGGCCGTGATCGCGGCGGAATCCGCCAGATCGATTCCCTGACGCAGCACGTGCAGGGTCGCGATCCGGTAGATGGCTCCGGTGTCGAGGTAGCGAGCGCCCAAACGCTGCGCCAACGCGCGAGAGACGCTGGACTTGCCGGTTCCGGACGGTCCGTCCATTGCGACTACCAGCGGCATGGACGAATCGGTCACAGGCCGACCGCCTCGTACAGTCCACCGACCTCGCTACGTCCGAGGACGCGCTGCGTTCCCGGACGCTGATCGCCGAGAGCGACAACTCCGACGTTGGTGCGTACCAGGCGGACAACGGGGTGACCGACGGCATCGAGGAGGCGACGCACGATGTGCTTACGGCCCTCGTGCAGAACCAGCTTGACGAGCGTCTTGCCCTCGTTGATCTCGAGCACGGTGAACGCGTCCACCTTGGCCGGACCGTCGTCGAGGGTGACGCCGTCACGCAACTGCTTGCCGGTGCTGCGCTCGACAACTCCGTGAACCGTGGCGAGGTACGTCTTCGGAACCTCGAACGACGGGTGCATCAGGCGGTGAGCCAAGTCACCGTCGTTGGTGAAGAGAAGCAAGCCTTCGGTGTCGGCGTCGAGACGGCCGACGTGGAAGAGCCGCTGACCCGACTGAACGCGCTCGGAGACGATGTCACCGACACACGGACGACCGAGATCGTCGGACATGGTGCACTGCCAGCCACGCGGCTTGTTCATCGCGAGGTAGACGAGGTCCTTCTGCACGACGACGCGGACGCCGTCGACACGAACCACTGCGTTCTCGGGGTCGACACGCAGACCCTGTTCGACGACGATGCGACCGTCGACCTCGACGCGACCCTGGTCGATCAGTTCTTCAGCTGCACGGCGTGATGCGACGCCGGCCTGAGCCAGCACCTTCTGCAAGCGGACGCCGTCGCCCTTCGGCGGGCCGTCGTGCTTGGTGATCTCGGCATGCTGGTGACGTGCCGGCTTGGCGTTGGAGACCAACGGGTTCTGAGAGACGACGCGCTGCGGCTTCTCGGTCTTCGGCTTGCCTCGCTTGTTTGTCGCCGGCGGTGTGGGAGCTGCCGGGCGCTTGCGCGGAGGTCCGTCGAACTTGGACCCACGAGGTGCGTTCGACCATGCGCCGCCGCGAGGAGCGTCGGGGCGTGCGCCGCGCTGATCGTCACTACGACGGTCAGCGCCGCCACGCGGTGCGCGACGGGCGTCGACGTGGGGGGTACGGCGGTCATCGCTGCGGGGTCCGCGGCGATCGTCCGTGCGCGGGCCGCGCCGATCGTCGTTGTAGCCACCACGACGGTCGTCCGTACGTGCAGGGCGACGGTCATCACTGCGCGGAGGGCGACGGTCATCATTGAATCCACCGCGACGGTCGTCCGTGCGGGGACGGTCGGATCCGGCGTTGCGGTCGTATCCGGAGGTACTGCGGGAAGTGTTGCTGCGTCCACCACGGGGCGCTTCGCTACGTGCGCCGCGGGGGGCGTCGCTGCGACCACCACGGGGGGCATCGCTGCGTGCGCCGCGGTTGTCGCGGGAGTTGTTACGGTCCGGTGTGCCATCTCGGCGAGCGGGATTGTTCACTTTTTTCCTGTCAGTTTTCTACTGTTTCCCGAGCGTGGTCGGGTCTTTCTCGGTGCTGACGAGCGCCGGAATTCCGGTCAGTCGTCGACTTCGGTGTCCACTACGTCAGCGGGCACGTCTGCCTTGTTCATTCTCGCAAATCGCGGATCGGATTCCAGGCTTTCGCTGATGTCGTCGATGAGATCGACATCAGGCAAGAGCGGGGCCAACTCCGGGAGCTCGCTGAGCGAGGCCAGGCCGAGCCGTTCGAGGAACAGTTCGGTCGTGGAGTACCGTGTCGCGTTGGTGTCCGGGTCAGGCCCGGCTTCCGCGATCAGTCCGCGGGCAAGGAGGGTGCGTACCACCCCGTCCACGTTGACGCCTCGTACCGCACTGATCCGCGCACGAGTCAACGGTTGACGGTATGCGACTACGGCCAAAGTTTCCAATGCCGCCCTGGTCAATTTGGTGCGTGCGCCGTCCAATAGCAGCTTTTCCACGTACGGGGCAAACTCTTGTCGCGTGTACAGACGCCATCCGTCGCCCGCGTAGCGAAGGTCCATTCCGCTGCCGCGAGCGGTCAATGCGGCTGACATCGACGTCAGGCGTTCTTCGACTCGTTCCGGCGCGGTTCCGGTGACAGATGCGAGTTGGTTCACTTCGGCCGGCGAATCCACGACAAGCAGAAGCGACTCCAGCACTGCGTCGAGTTGATCGTCGTCGAGTTCGAAATCGGGGGCGGAATCTTCGGACTCCGAGGCGTGTTCGGTAGGCTCGATCATCTCGTCTAGCTGCGAAGACTCTGGTTCCGTCGGCTCGGCGTTCATCCGTAGTCCTCCTCTGTGACCGGCGCGGCCGGGTCGTCTCCGGTCCAACTCACCATCAGCGGTCCGAGTGCTTCGGGTTGCTCGAACACAATGACCTGCCGGCGATACAACTCGAGCAACGCGAGAAATCTTGCGACTATCTCGACGGTGATCTCACACTCGGCAACGAGGTCCCCGAAGGGTGTCCACTCCCCTATGCCTCGCTCGCGCAGCAACTCGAGAATTCGCTCGGCCTGCTCGGGTATCGAGATATTGGACACATGGAGGTGATCGAGGCCCACCGTCGGCACCGGACGTGGTGTGAACACAGTCGCCGCGATCTCCGCAAAACGCTGAGGGTCGACGCCCAACAACACCTCGGGCAGGAGTTCGGTGAACTGATCCTCGACGGCAACCGAGCGCGGATAGCGCCGCAGCGCTGCTTCCTCCAACTCACCGAACAGCGCCGCAACTTGTTTGTACGCCCGGTACTGCAGCAGCCGCGCGAAGAGAAGGTCGCGGGCTTCGAGTAGCGCCAGATCCTCCGCGTCCTCGACCTGCCCGGCGGGCAACAGCCTGGCCGCTTTCAGGTCCAGAAGCGTAGCTGCGACGACCAGAAACTCTGTTGTCTGATCGAGGCCCATCGCACTGCCAAGTTCCTTGGTGTATGCGATGAAATCGTCAGTGACGGTGTGCAGGGCGACTTCGGTGACATCGAGCTGTCGTTGATTGATCAGGTTCAACAGCAGATCGAACGGGCCTTCGAAGTTCCGGAGAGTGACTCGGAAACCGGCAGCCTTGGCTGCGGTCTGAGCGTCGGTCGGCACGTTCGGGTCGATCGAATCCGGCTCGACTTCGACCGAATCTTCTTGCGATGCAATCAGTTCCACTAACGACCAGACCGGTGAATGACCTCGCGGGCCAATGCTCGATATGCCTCGGCCCCAGCCGATTTCGGCGCCCACGTCGTGATCGGCTCACCGGCGACGCTGGTTTCGGGGAATCGGACGGTGCGGTTGATCACCGTGTCGTAGACGACGTCGCCGAACACCTCGACGACTCGCGCCATCACCTCACGAGCGTGCAGAGTCCGGGCGTCGAACATCGTGACGACGATACCGGCCAACTCGAGCTTGGGATTGAGACGATCGTGCACCTTTTCGACGGTGTCGTTGAGGAGTGCCAGGCCGCGCAGGCTGAAGTACTCGCATTCCATCGGAATGATGACCGAATCGGCGCAGGCCAGTGCATTCACCGTGAGCAGGCCAAGCGACGGCTGGCAGTCGATGAGCACGTAGTCGTACCGATCGAGAACAGGGTGCAACACGCGTCCCAAGGTCTGCTCACGTCCGACCTCGGTGACCAATTGGATCTCGGCGGCCGAAAGGTCGATGTTGCTGGGCAGCAGGTCGAGGCCGTCGACCCGAGTTCGCATCAACACATCGTCGATGGACACACGCGGTTCGACCAGAAGGTTATGGACGGTCAGTTCCAGGTCGTGATGCTGGACGCCCAGTCCAGCAGACAACGCGCCTTGGGGATCGAGATCCACCAGGAGCACTCGGCGACCGTATTCGGCCAACGACGCACCCAGGTTGATGGTCGACGTCGTCTTGCCGACGCCGCCCTTCTGGTTGCACATCGCGATGATCATCGCGGGTCCGTGGTGCGCCAACGGTGTCGGTTGGGGTACCTCGCGGACCGGTCGACCTGTCGGGCCGAGTTCTTCCGCGGAAACGGTGAGGGTTTCCGCAGGTGGAGAGGCTACTGGCGTCGTATCTATTTCGAACATCGCCTCTGGTTCGGAGGGTACAGCCGGTGCTGATTCGTTCACGCGCTCGAAGAGTTGGGCATTGACATGCGGCGGCGCGGACTCCGCCGCTGGTGGCTGCGATGTCGACACGGTCCGATGCTCCCCTACTCTTTCGGCGGTTGCTCTCGGCGCCGGCAAACCCCCGAAACTGCGGTGGAGGCCGCTCGCGCTCCTTGAACGCTACCGCTTACATCACCGAATGGTCTCGCAGACACGCATGAGCCAACCAACCCCTAACGGGCACGCGGGTGTGCCTGAGCCCACACTTCGCGCAACGCGGTGACGGTGACCAGTGTGTAGATCTGCGTCGTGGTTACCGAAGCGTGACCGAGAAGTTCCTGCACGACGCGTACGTCCGCGCCGCCGTCGAGCAGGTGTGTGGCAAACGAGTGCCTGAGCGTATGGGGTGAGACGTCCGCCTTGATCCCGGCGGACGCGGCCGCGTCCTGAAGAATCTGCCATGCACTCTGACGCGAGAGGCGTCCACCGCGAGCGTTGAGAAAGAGGGCAGGAACACCGCGCGTCGCCAGGCTTGGGCGCCCGCGGACGAGATACGCGTCGACGGCGGCGATCGCCGGCCTGCCGACGGGGACGATCCGCTGCTTGCCGCCCTTGCCCTTGAGCAGCACGGAACGAGTTTCGGTATCGATGTCGTCGACGTCCAGATCGATCGCCTCGGTGATTCGCGCTCCGGTCGAGTACAGGAGCTCGAGCAGAGCGCGATCCCGCAGGTCGCGGGGCCCGTCACCGGCCGCACCGCCACCCGAAGCGTCGAGCAGGGCGATCACGTCGTCGAGCGGCAGAGCCTTGGGCAGCTTGCGTCCGGGCGTCGGCGGCTTGACCGTTCGGGCCACGTCGACGCTGACCAGGCCCTCGGCGGCGGAGAACTTGTGGAATCCGCGGACCGCGATCAGGGTGCGTGCTGCCGAACTGGCCGCCAATGGTACGACTCCGGCATCTTTGTCACCCAGGCGCAGATTTGTCACGAATTCGGTGACGTCGTTCTCCGTCACGCCCGCGACGTCGTCGATGCCGCGTCCGTGCAGGTACTCCGCGTACCGATTCAGGTCGCGGCGATAGGAAAGTAGAGTATTGCGCGCAGATCCTCGCTCGACCGCTAGATGGTCGAGATACGAGTCCACCTGTCGGGCAAGCACTTCAGGCTCGCGACTTGCGTTCTCCGAATGCGCGAGGACGATCGGGCCACGGTGCGTCGGCGGGGCGTAGCGGCTTTCCCGTCGCGCGTGCGGTGGCGATCGCGAGAATGCCTGATACCGCTGTGGCATTGACGATGTCGCCGCGTAGCGCCATGTCGACGGCGTCGGCGAGCGGAACCCGCGAAATCTCGAGATCGGCTTCTTCGTGTTCGGGATCGTCGCGCTCCACCTCGTGCAACCCCTCGGCGAGGAAGACGCGAACCGCCTCGTCCGTGAACCCGGGTGAGAGAGCGACATCGACCAGCACCGACCACCGATCGGCGCCGAGTCCGGTTTCTTCGCCCAGCTCGCGCGCTGCCGCCTCGACCGGGCTCTCCCCCGCAGCGTCGAGCAGACCGGCAGGAATTTCCCACAACCGGTGCCCGAGCGGGTGACGGTACTGGTGAATCAGCACCAGATTGTCGCGCTCGTCCAGTGCCACGACGGCAACGGCGCCGTGATGCTCGACGACTTCCCGATCGGCACGCTGACCACCAGGCATCGCAACGGTGTCGACGCGCAACGCGATGATCGCGCCGGTGTAGACCGTCTTGGAGCCGAGGGTGTCGAATTCGTGCCGACCGGGATCGCTCATCTGTGGCTAGACCTTTTCCACGTTCTCGACTGCAGCGTCGAGCGCCGTCTCGGTGGCGGCGGTGTCGATCTTCTCGTCACCGTGGACGTCGACGGGCAGGCGCTCTTCGAGCTTGTACGTCAACGCTGCTTCGACGAAGGCGGCGAACAGCGGGTGCGGGCGTGTCGGGCGACTCTTGAGCTCCGGGTGTGCCTGGGTGGCAACGAAGAACGGATGCTGCTCACGCGGGTACTCGACGAACTCGACCAGGTGGCCGTCCGGTGAAGTTCCGCTGAACTGCAAGCCGGACTTGGCAATCCGGTCGCGGTAGGTGTTGTTGACCTCGTAACGGTGACGGTGACGCTCGGAGACGTCCTCGGTTCCGTAGGCCTGAGCGACGACGGAACCCTTGGTCAGCACGGCCGGGTAAGCACCCAGACGCATGGTGCCACCGAGGTCGGCGTCACCGGCAATGACGTCTTCCTGATCAGCCATCGTGGAGATGACCGGGTGCTTGGTGTCCGGCTCGAACTCGGCCGAGTTGGCATCGTCGAGGCCGACGCTACGAGCAGCTTCGATGACGACGCACTGCAGACCCAGGCACAGACCCAGCAGCGGCAGCTTGCGCGAACGTGCGAAACGGATCGCGCCGAGCTTGCCTTCGATGCCGCGGATGCCGAAGCCACCGGGGATCAGAACACCGTCGACGTCACCGAGAGCGGCCTGCGCTCCGGCTTCGGTCTCACAGGCGTCCGACGGGACCCAGGAGATCTCGACCTTGGACCGGTTCGCGAATCCACCGGCGCGCAGTGCCTCGGTGACGGAGAGGTATGCGTCGGGCAGGTCGACGTACTTGCCGACCAACGCGACCCGCACGGTCTCACGCGGCTGGTGAACACGATCGAGGAGGTTGCCCCACACGGTCCAGTCGACGTCGCGGAACGGGAGACCGAGCTGGCGAACGACGTAAGCGTCGAGGCCCTCACGGTGCAGAACCTTCGGGATGTCGTAGATCGAGGGAGCGTCGGGCGTCGAGATGCAGGCGTCGACGTCCACGTCGCACATGAGCGCGATCTTGTTCTTGAGGCCCTGCGGAACGTCACGATCGCAACGAAGGATCAGCGCGTCGGGCTGAATGCCGATGCTGCGCAACGACGCAACCGAGTGCTGCGTGGGCTTGGTCTTGAGTTCTCCGGAGGGGCCGAGGTACGGCACGAGGGAGACGTGCAGGAAGAAGACGTTGTCGCGGCCGACGTCGTGGCGGACCTGGCGAGCGGCTTCGAGAAAGGGCTGCGATTCGATGTCGCCGACTGTTCCACCGATTTCGGTGATCACGACGTCCGGGCGGTGTCCCTGCAGATCCGGACCGCTCATCTCGAGGATGCGACGCTTGATCTCGTCGGTGATGTGCGGGATGACCTGAACGGTGTCGCCGAGGTACTCGCCGCGGCGTTCCTTGGCGATGACCGTCGAGTAAACCTGGCCGGTGGTGACGTTCGCCTGGCCGGAGAGGTCACGGTCGAGGAACCGCTCGTAGTGTCCGACGTCGAGGTCGGTCTCGGCACCGTCTTCGGTGACGAAGACCTCGCCGTGCTGGAAGGGGTTCATGGTGCCCGGATCCACATTGAGATAGGGATCGAGCTTCTGCATGGTCACGCGCATTCCCCGCGCGGTCAACAACTGTCCCAGGCTCGAGGCGGTCAAACCTTTGCCGAGCGAGGAAGCTACACCTCCGCTGACGAAGATGTGCTTGGTGGCGGTACGTGTGTTAGTGCGTGACTGTGGCAAAGGGGCTCCCGTGACGACTGTGCAGGGCTTGGTCTGATGAAGCATGCTGGGGCCTGCCGACCCACGGGATTTCACGGTAACACCTATCGGGGGTCGGTGCCTACAACGCGCCGACTTTCCGCCCCCGATGTGACCGGCGTATCAATACCGGGGTGTTCAGTTGGTGGGTGCGCCGACGGTGACCGCCGCCGCTCCCGGTCCCGTGCCGTAGCGGCCGGCGCCGCCGTTCAACTGTTCCTGCAGCGCCAACGGCGTGGTGATCTTGCCCGACTCCCGATCGATGTTGTCGATGGTCGTCAAGCCCGCTGAGAGCGCCGCGTCCGCACGAGCGACGGCAACCGGACCACTGCCCTCGGCCGAGCCAGGCCGGCCCGCGAGAATCGTTCCTGCGCCGCGTCCGTCGAGAGCACCGGCGAACCGGGCGATGACGGCGCCGCGGTTACCCGTGGCTGCGTCGGATTCACTCTTGTTGTCGCCGGTGAGAACCACGGCGAGTTGAGCCGGCTTGACCGCTCCGTCGTCGTAGCTGATGAAACCGGCGCTACGCAGCGAGTCGAGCGCGAGATTCATCTCGTCCGGACTGCTCCGCGGTTCGCTGTTCTGCCCGTTGAGAAGCAGAACCGAACCGAGCAGATCACCCGCGAGACTGCCCTGATCGACCGCACCGGTCTTTAGGGTGATCCCCGCAGGGATGACATTGGTGACGACGGTCCGCAAGCGGTCACCACCGGTGGCGTCGACAAACGAATCGGTGAGCGAGACGCGTCCGGTCACGGCACCGCCGGCGGCAGTGACGAGTCGGTTGACACCGTCGAGATCACTGGGATCCGCGTCCGGTGCCGTGATGACGACGACGGTGCGACCAGCGAGACTGTCACGCACGACGCGACCGCCGACAGCGGCATCGAAGCCGTCCGCGGAATTGAGTTGCTGCTGAAGCTGATTGGACTGTTGATTGAGGTCTTCGATCTCGTTCTGCAGGTCCGCCTTGTCGTCGCGCAGACCCGAAAGCAATCCACTGGACAGCATTCCGGAACCGAGCACCACGCCGATCGCGAGTGCCAGGAAGATTGCCGCTATGGAAATTGCATGTTGACGCATCGAAATCACTTGAAGAGCCCCTGAACCCACAGCGCGAAGCTGTTCCACGTTGCGATTGCCCAGTCGAGAACTTCACTACCGGCATTGGACACGACCAGGGCGACGATCACTGCCACCAGGGCGGCGAGCACCAGGAGCGCGATCGCGCCGCCGGACACTCGACTTCGATACAGCGTTGCCACAGCCTTGGCGTCGACCAGCTTCGGTCCCACCTTGAGCCGTGTCATGAACGCCGACGGATTGCTTTCACGACGCCCACGGTCGAAGAACTCGTCCAAGGACACCACGTTGCCGACCGTCACGATCAGTGAAGCTCCGTGGTGATCGGCGAGCAGCAACGCAAGGTCGGTCGGTGAGCAGGTCGCCGGGAACGTCATCGCCCCGATCCCGAGATCCTGGATTCGGGAAAGCCCCGCCGCATGACCGTCCTGGTCTGCGGGCAGAACAACTTCCGCGCCGGACTTGAGGGTGGAACTGGTGATCTCTTCCGGGTCGCCCACGATCAGATCGGGGCGGTATCCGGCCTTGCTCAACACGTCCGCACCTGCACCGACACCGATCAGGATCGGCGAATACTCCTTGATGAAGGGCTTGAGGTTCTTCAGATCGGCCTCGTGTTCGGGTCCGTCGGAGACGACCACGACGTGGCGATCCTTCAAGTCGATGTCGATGTCCGGAACACCGATTCCGTCGATCAGCAAAGGACTTTCGGTGCGGATGAACTCGATGGTGTTACCCGAGAACGCTTCCAGGTGATCGACCAGGCCGGTCTTGGCCTCGATCATCCGATCGGAGATCTCGGCCTCGGTCTGCTCTTCGCCCTTGACGAGGCTCTTCTCGCCGTTGAAGATCTCGCCCTCGTGCAGGCGGATCTTGCTGCCGTCCTTGACGTTCTTGAAGACGTCACCGTCTACGGCATCGATCAGAACGATGTCGTTGGCGACGATCACTTCCGGTCCGAGGTTGGGGTACCGCCCCGAAATCGACGGCGACGCGTTGACCACGGCCATGACTCCGGCTTTCACCAGAGCATCGGCGGTCCGGCGATCGATGTCGACTTCGTCGAGGATCACGATGTCTCCAGGACCGACGCGGCGTAGAAGCTTCGCCGTGTTCCGATCGGCCCTGGCGATGCCACTGATCCCAGGCAAGGATTCGGTGTTACGTGAGAGCAATCCGGGCATCTTCATGGCTTCGATGATGAACCTGAAACCGCGTTGACCGGTGGAGGCGCGCCGACAACTACCACATCAGTCACACCAACACCACAGAACCTTCAATCTGTGACGCGGGCCGCATTCGCGATCTCGAGCAGTTCTTCGGCGTGCGCACGACCGGTCTCGGTGTCGTCCAGCCCTGCCAACATACGGGCCAATTCGACCACCCGATCCGAATCCGACAAGGTCCGCACGCCACTGCTCACCACGCCGCCTTTGTCGTCGACCTTGTCCACCACGAGGTGGGTGTCGGCAAACGCAGCAACCTGCGGAAGGTGGGTGACGACGATAACCTGATGCGTACGAGCAAGTTTCGCCAATCGGCGGCCGATCTCGACAGCAGCGCGACCACCGACCCCCGCGTCCACTTCGTCGAAAACCATCGTCGCACCGGTGTCGCTACCAGCGAGAACAACCTCGAGCGCCAGCATGACGCGTGACAGCTCGCCACCGGAAGCGCTCTTGCTGATCGGAAGTGACGGTGCCCCGCTGTGCGCGGACAGACGGAATTCCACCTCGTCGACGCCGGCAGACCCGGCATGAAGGTCTACTCCCCCGACGCTGAGCGGCGCCGAGTCCTGCGGGCCGGCAGGCTGCGAGCGCACAGTCACCTCGAGACCCGCACGTCCCATCGCCAGACCGGCGAGTTCCGCGCTGACGGCTTTGGCGAGCTTTGCCGCTGCCTTGACTCTGGCGGCGCTCAGCTTTGTGGCGGCTTCCGCGGTGAGGCCAGCCGTCTCCTCGACCTGCTTGGCCAACAGCGACAACGCATCCGACGACACGTCGAGTTTGGACAGACGAGCGCGAGCGGTATCTGCCCATTCGAGAACACCGTCGACATCGGCGGCGTACTTGCGAGTCAGAGTCTTCAGTTCCGATTGCCGCGACAGCAGCGAGTCCAGAGCACCCGGGTCTGCGGGCAGCCCGGACAGATAGGTGTTCAGATCACCGGCAACATCGGTGACGACGGCAATAGCGTCGGCCAACCGGGAACCGAGGCCGTCCAGATCTGCGTCGGTGACCGACTCGATACGCGCCCGCGCTTCGGACATCAGGTCTAGCGCCGGCATGACCCCGACGTCGCCGCTGGCCATGTCGTCACTACCGGCGAGCGCAGCGTGCGCCTCTTCCGCAGCCGAGCGGAGCGAATCGAGTTCACTGAGTCGACGAACTTCGGCAACGATTGCCGTGTCCTCGCCTGGCTCGGGTGCCACGCCGTCGATTTCGTTGAGCGCGAAGGTCAACTGATCTGCTTCTTGCGCCAGTTCACGAGCCTTCGACGTGCGTTCGATCAACTCCGAACGAGCATCGAGCCATTCACGACGGTGTTTGCGGTACCTCGTCAGCAGCGTTCCGATTGCCTTGTCCCCGAAGCGGTCCAGCGCATTGCGTTGCTGGTCGGGACGAAGCAATCGCAGCTGATCGTTCTGTCCGTGGACAGTCAGAAGTGGGTCCGTGAATTCGGAGAGAACTCCCGCCGGCACGCTTCGTCCGCCGAGATGAGCCCGTGAGCGGCCGTCGCTGCCGACTGTCCGGACGGCGATGATGGTCCCGTCCTCGTCGCGCTCGGCGCCGGACGATTCCAGGATTCGGACGATCTCACGCTCGGTGGCCGGTGAGACGTCGTCGGCGATGAATCGTCCTTCGACGACGGCTCGCGACGCGCCCAACCGCACCCGCCCGGCATCGGCTCGCGCTCCGCTGAGGAGGTGCAAGCTGGTGACGACCATCGTTTTACCTGCGCCGGTTTCACCGGTCAGGACGGTCAGGCCCTCGTGGAACTGGGCGCTGGCCTCGGAGATCACACCAAGACTGTCGATACGGATCTCTGCGAGCACGATTAAGGCTTCCTTCCTCGCCATCCGGTAACCGGAAGCTCGAACTTGCGAACCATCCGATCAGCGAAGGGCGCAGAGTCCAACCGGACCCACTTGACGGGAGTGGCGCCGCGAACGATCTCGACGCGAGCGCCGGCAGGCAGTTCCAACGTACGACGACCGTCGCAGAAGACCAGGCCGTCGTGGCTACCGGCGACGGTCTCCACCGCGATGATCGAATTCGGGCTGGTGACCAACGGCCGCGCGAACAGCGCGTGCGCGTTGCTGGGTACGACGAGCAATGCTTCGAGTTCGGGCCACACGACAGGGCCGCCTGCAGAAAAGGCATAAGCGGTCGAGCCGGTGGGAGTGGACACGAGAACACCGTCGCAACCGAAGGCAGACACCGGTCGGCCGTCGACTTCGAGGACAACTTCGAGAACTCCCAGACGCGAACGATTCTCGATACTGGCCTCGTTCAGCGCCCACCCGCGATCGATGATCTCGTCGTCCACCCGAATCACAACGTCGAGTGTCATACGGGACTCGACGCGATATTCCTTGCGAACTACCTGTGCGAGAGCCTCGTCGAGATGCTCGGCCTCGGTCTCTGCCAGAAATCCGATCCGTCCGAGGTTGATGCCCAGTACCGGAATGGACGCTTCTTGAGCGAGTTCGGCGGCGCGCAGAAATGTGCCGTCACCACCGAGAACCAGAACTAACTCGCATCCGACGGCAGCATCAGGGCCGGGATGAACAACCGTGACGTCGAGACCCGGCGCAGAGAAGCCCGCGGGTTCCGTCATTGCTTCGATGCGCGAGCTGTCTGCTTCGTCGACGAGGACTCGCAGTCCGATTCCCGCCCGTTCGAAAATCTTCCCGACTCGTTTGGCGGTTTCCGTGATGTCACGTCGACCAGGGTGTGCGACAAGAAGGATCTCGCGCGACTCGCCGTTCGTGACCGCGTTCACTGGGGCCCTTCCTCTACAGCCTTGCGAATCATGTCCTCCACCGAAGGAATTCCCTCGGTGTCCGGCTCGTGATCAACGGGCGAACCTGTCTTTCGAAGCCACAGGAAATACTCGACATTTCCCGACGGACCGGGCAATGGGCTGGCCACGACACCTAACGTCCGCAGACCTACCTTTGCAGCAGCCTCCGACACGTCGAGCACAGCCGAGATTCGCAATTCCGGATCTCGTACGACGCCACCGGCACCGACGCGGTCCTTGCCCACCTCGAACTGAGGCTTGACCATCGGAACCAGGTCCGCGCCGTCAGCAGTACAGGCGACAAACGCCCCGAGTACAAGTTTGAGAGAAATGAACGACAAGTCCGCGACAACGAGATCGACAGTTCCGCCGATGGTCTCCGCATCAATTGCACGAACATTGGTTCGGTCGATGACGTGCACCCGGTCATCGGACTGCAGGCGCCACACCAGTTGTCCGTAGCCGACGTCCACTGCGACAACTTCCTTCGCACCACGCGTCAGCAGAACATCGGTGAACCCACCGGTGGATGCGCCGGCGTCGAGGCAACGGCGACCTTCGACCGTCAATCCTTCGGCACCGAAGGCGTCGAGTGCGCCGATCAGTTTGTGAGCACCTCGCGACGCCCACGAAACTTCCTGCTCCACCTCGACGACCCGAAGCGGAGTACCGGCTTCGATCGCCGTCGCAGGCTTGGTCGCAACGGCTCCCGAGATGAGAACTCGCCCGGCGGAAATCAGTTCTTGCGCATGATCTCGTGACCGTGCGAGTCCGCGACGGACAAGTTCGGCGTCCACCCGTGCTCTACGTGCCACGTCAAGCCCTGTCCACAGAGGCGAGTGCCTGGACGAGCACCTCGTGTGCCTGTTCCAAAATATGTGCCTTCTGCGGAATCACACCTGCTCCGTGCTGATCGTTCGGATCCTGTTCGATGCCACCGAGGCGCGCCAGCAAACCGTCGACGTCAGAACGTATGCGTTCCGGATCGACGGAAGGGCGTGGCCCGGGCAACGGAGATCCGTTACTCGTGTTTCCGGGGTGCGGTGTCGGCGTGCTCATCGGGCACAACGTTAGTGCATGACTCTCGGTTACGCATACACCCGCACCCCCGCGAGTCGAACACATTTGCGAGAGATCAGACGAGCCAGGATGCAAACAGATCCGCCACGCCGGCATCCGACGCTTCCAGGGTCCGGAACGACGGATTAGCCCATGCGACAGGCGCAACCGCGCGTAGAAGCGACATCTCGTCCCCGACAACCGGGCCGTCGACAACCAGCGCCGACCCGTTCACGGAGACAGACCACTTGGAGTCCGCACCGACCAGCGATTCGACGGCCGGCTGATTGAGCGAATCCAGAGTTGCTGCAATGTAGGTGGGGCGCTGCTCAACCGGAGCCCGCAGTACGTCACCCGGCATGCTCACACCGGTGAGAACCAACAACGAGTCGATCGAAACAGCTTGTGCGCCTTCGATATCGGTGTCCAAACGATCACCGACCACCAGTGGACGCGAGCACCCGCTGCGAGCGAGCGCGTCCTCCATCAGCGGTGCAGCAGGCTTACCTGCCACCAACGGTTCCTGCTTGGTCGCAGCGCGTAGAGCTGCCACCATCGAGCCGTTGCCCAGCACCAAACCCCGCTCCGACGGCAGTGTTGTGTCCAGGTTTGCCGCTACCCACAGCGCACCGGCCCGGATCGCCAAGCACGCCTCGGCAAGGATCGACCAGTTGGTCTCCGTCGAATGTCCTTGAACGACAGCAACCGGAGAATCCGCGAATTCGCGCACCGGAAGCAACCCGACGCGCGTCACCTCGTCGGCCAATGCGTCGGTACCGACGACGAGCACAGCGGCACCGGGTTCGAGACGCTCCGACAGCAGACGCACTGCCGTCTGAGAACTGGTGACGACACGATCGTCTTCGGAATCGAAACCGAGTTCGGTCAAATGCGCCGACACTGCCGAAGGCGAGCGACTCGCATTGTTGGTCACGTAGTACAAAGCCTGCGTGCCCTGACCGAGAGCGGCCTGGGTGCCGGGAATCGCATGAGCTCCGGCGTACAGCGTGCCGTCGAGATCGAGCAAAAGTACGTCGTACTGAGTACGAAGCACGGTCACTGATCTTCTCCGGTCAACTCGGCGACCCGTTCTTCAGCATCCGTGTCACCCTCGAGGTCAGCAGCTGCAGCGTTGAGGAACCACTTCAGTCCGTCTTCGACACGACCAGCTGAAACGAGGGCATCGGCGTAGGCGTAGAACAGCCGAGCCGCAGCTTCACCGGTACGCGCTGCGTCCAGATCCTTGGTCTGCAGTGTGACAACTGCCTGGTCGAACTGACCGAGATCCATGCGGGCGCCCGCGACGACGATCCTCAACTCAGACGCCTCGTCGCCCGAAAGCAGGGCAGCCTCGTCGCTACGGCCGAGCTCGATCGCGCGTTCGGGTCGACCCAAACCGCGTTCGCAGTCGGCCATGACAGCGATCAGACCCGGTCCGCCAGCCATTCGACGGGCAGCACGAAGCTCGGAGAGAGCTTCAGCCCATTCACCGGCGTGGTACGCGGTGATTCCGGCAGCTTCACGAACGACCGCAATTCGGCCGGCGCGCTGACGGGCAGCGCGAGCGTGGAGCAGTGCGAGTTCCGGATCTTCGTCGACGAGCTTGCCCGCCATGACGAGGTGACGCGCAACCGTGTTGGCGTTGTCCTTGTCGAGGCTGAGCAGATCCCGACGAACGGCCGGGTCCAACTCCGTGGGCTCTACGTTGTCGGGCAAATCCGGTTCGTCAGGTCGTGCTTGCTGACGGTTGCGGTCGCCGTCGCGTCCACGAGGGGTGAACCCACCCTCGCCGCCGCGACGCTGTCCGCCGTTGAATCCGCCGCCGCGGTTACTGTTTCCAGCACCGCCACGGTTGTTGTCTCCGGCACCACCGCGGCGGTCTCCGCCTGCAGCGCCGCGTGATCCACGCCCGTCGTTGTCACGACGGGGGCCACCTGATCGAGGCGCTCCTCCCCCACGGAAGGACCGACGCTCGTCGCCATTCTCCGACACAGTCATTCCTCTCATACAACGCACGAAAGGGGACCCAATATGTTGGGTCCCCTTTCGGTTAACGGGTGTTCGGCGGTGTCCTACTCTCCCACACCCTGTCGAGTGCAGTACCATCGGCGC
>NZ_JARVSY010000004.1:0-109035 GCF_030208925.1 Rhodococcus sp. MEB032 | reverse complement strand
CCGCACCAGCAACCCCGACGCCCGCAACCACCGCGAAGCCCGCAGAAACAGCAAAAACACTCAACCCACCGACAACACGACGAACACCACTCACGGACATCCAGATCCCTCTCGACAACGGGGCAGACAGGCGTCCAGGACAAGCGTCCGTCTGCTTTCGATGCCGTGACGTTATCCCATTGACTGTAAAGTAACTACGCTTTTCGCAGATTTAGTTCATCGGCGACATCGCCGAACTGCAGTAACAGTGGGCTGAACGTCCCGAACCGCACATCTGGATGCGTTCTTACCTGCGCTAAAGACAAAACAGTCGCCCGAAAATAGCGATTTACAAATCTCTGATATCGGCGTCATATTCGATTTCGGGCGTGATGCCAGAAGGTCGCAGGAGCCTCGAAGATCTCTCTCGGCTACAGGCTTGCGGCCAGAGCCAACTCGACCCGAACAGCAACGTCGACGCTCGCGTTCTCACACGAGAGATACAGCTCGTGCGCGTCCAGTCGACCTATCGCGACCGCATCGGCGACTACTTCGTTGAGCAGGACTTGAGAAATTCCACCGGAAGCGAGGTCGTGCACGGTACGCAAAGGCGTGGTGATGCGGATGGGCCCGATCTGTTCACACTCGTCGTCCGCGAGCGGCAGTCGGTGCAGCGCTACCTGGCGGGTCGGCGCCGCGAGAGGGTGCGCAACGGAGAGGTGAATGAAGCGAGGTTGCAGGTGCCCGAGGCCATGCAGATCTGCAGCACTGTAGTGCGAGACGGTGGCGCTACCGGCGAACCACGTGCACCACTTCGCGAACTCGTCCAAGGCGGTATGTCTGACGCGTTCGAGGCGAAAAAGCCCGCGGCACTCACATGTCCATGTTCCGGATTCCGTCATTTCTTCCATCAACGCCAGACCGAAACCCAGTTCGGATGCCTGGAGAGCCGTGACAAATCCGCACTGTCGCAGCGCCAGCAGCTCGAGTGATTCGTAGTCCGAAGCCATGACCACCTCCGGTGACCGTCGAAAACGCCGTTTCGAACAGACTACGGGCGAGTGTGTCGCGCATCACAGGAATGAGGAAGTGCGTATTCACAGAGTTCGTTCAGACTCGTCGGGAAGAATCTGGCGAATGACTGTCGCAGCGAACAACCCTCGTCCGCGCAACCGAGTGCTCATCATCCTTCTCGTGGTGATCGCCGTACTCGTCGCGGCGCTCGTCGGTGGAGAACTGTACGTACGCAACCAGGTGAAGACCTGCATGGCCGATCAGTTCCAGAGCGAACTGGGATCCCAGGTCGACGTCGGGTTGAGCTGGAAGCCCGTACTCCTGCAGGCAGTCGACAAGAAGGTGCCGTACATCAGCATCGACAGTGACGACTCTTCGTTCGGCCCCGCAACGGGAATGCAGGTTCACGCGAAGGTGAACGACATCAACTTGCAGCCCTCGGCGGGCAACAGCGGCACCATCGGCAGCTCCAGCGCCGACGTCACCTGGTCTACCGCAGGCATTCTCGCCACCTTGCAGGAACAGACCTTCGGCGGGCTCGTCTCCGGCGTCACCGCCGACTCGAGCGCCGGAACACTCGCGTTCGACGTCGGTCCGGTCGGGCTCGCGAAGCTCACGGTCAAGCCCACCGTCACCAACGGTGTGGTCGACGTCCAGACCGTCGGCGCCGAGATTCTCGGATTGGGTCTGCCGACCGATCTGGTCGACGGCATCGTCCAGACACTCACCGACAGCCTGCAGACCTACCCGCTGGACATGAAGCCCACGAAGCTGACCGTCACCGACGACGCTATCCAGATCTCGTTGGAGGGCGGCGCTTACGCCATGCCCGTCGCCGACGCGAACAACCAGAACACCTCGGCGGTTCCGGACAGCTGCGGCCTGCTGACCTAGTCGGCCAGACCGTCCAATACTGCTCGACTTCCGGATAGTCCGAGGCGGGTGGCGCCGGCCGCGATCATGTCGAGCGCTGCCTGCGTCGTACGTATTCCGCCACTGGCCTTGACTCCCACGCCCGGGCCGACCGTCTGCGCCATCAGTGCGACGGCCTCGACCGTCGCTCCACCCGCGGGGTGGAAGCCGGTGGAGGTCTTGACGAAGTTCGCTCCGGCACGCACAGCTGCGCGGCAACATTCGACGATGGCCTCGTCGGACAGCGCTGCGGTTTCGAGGATCACTTTGAGGATCGCACTCTCCCCCATCGCCTCGCGGACGGTGAGGATATCGGCCAACACCGCGCTGTAGTCGCCGGCGACCGCCGCTCCTACGTCGATGACCATGTCGATCTCGGCTGCGCCTTGATCGACGGCCAGTCGCGCTTCAGCACCCTTGACCAGCGAATGATGCTTCCCCGACGGGAATCCGACGACGGCCGCCGTCACAAGTCCCTCGGCGCGAATCGGCAACATCGACGGCGAGACACAGACAGCCAGCACACCGAGGCTGCGTGCTTCGTCGATCAGGGCGGTCACATCGGCCGCGGTGGCTTCGGGTTTGAGGAGAGTGTGGTCCACCATCGCGGCAACCTGGGAACGAGTGAGTGCAGCTTCAGACATGTTGGAAAGCTTGGCACACCACCACGCGACCGTCGCTGCAGCCGCACCTGAGAGACTAGGCCGCATGACCGCTGCACCATCGATCGATGATCGTCGCTATGTTCTGTCCCTCGGCTGCCCCGACACCACGGGCATCGTCGCACGCATCTCGACCTTTCTCACCGACGTCGGTGGATGGATCGTGGAGGCCGCATACCACGCCGATGCCGACACCGGATGGTTCTTCACGCGTCAGGCGGTCCGTGCATCGTCGGTGAGTATGAGCATCGACGAGCTTCGTGAACGGTTCAAAGCTGTTGCGGCCGAGATCGGTCCGGAAACCGAGTGGACTCTTCACGACTCCGGCGCACCCAAGAAGATCGTGTTGCTCGTGAGCAAGGAAGGTCACTGCTTGCATGACCTCCTGGGCCGCGCCGCGGGCGGGGAACTCCCCGCAGAAATCAGCGCCGTCATCGGAAACCACGAAGATCTGCGCAGTGTCACCGAGCGCCACGGGATCGACTTCCACCATGTTCCGTTCGCCAAGGACCCGGCAGAACGGGGACCGTCCTTCGAGAAGGTCCGCGCCCTGGTCGACGCTCACAATCCCGACGCCGTGGTTCTTGCCCGATTCATGCAGGTGCTGCCCGAATCACTGTGCGAGCACTGGGCCGGGCGCGCAATCAACATTCACCACAGCTTCTTGCCGTCGTTCATCGGTGCCCGCCCCTATCACCAGGCGTTCGCCCGCGGCGTGAAGTTGATCGGCGCCACCTGCCACTACGTGACCGCCGAACTTGATGCCGGTCCGATCATCGAGCAGGACGTGATCCGTGTGGACCACGCCGACGATGTCGCCGACATGGTCCGTCAGGGTCGAGACATCGAAAAGCTCGTGCTCTCCCGCGGACTGCGCTGGCACCTCGAGGATCGTGTGCTGGTCCACGGGCGCAAGACGGTCGTCTTCAGCTAGAGCTGCGTTGCGCTAGAGATTGCGCAATCGCACGATTTCCTTGTCGAACTCGTCGATGTTCTCGATCGACGACATGTGACCGACGCCCGGCAACACGATCAACCGTTCGAGGTTGCCGGCGTCGTCGAGGACTTGCGCAAGCTTGCGCGCATGGACCGGCGGAGTGAGCCGATCGAGCGAACCGACGAGCACGGTGGTCGGCACTTCGAGATTGTCGAGTCCCTCGTGAATGTCGAGGGTGCTCAGTGCTGCTCCCCAACCTCCACGGATGCGGGGCTTGCACTCACGAACGATGTTCTCGCAGAACTGAATCTCGGCCTTGGTCGCGTTCGGTGACATCGAGACGTACTGGATCGCCTTCGTCATGGCGCCCGAGGAGACGAACGGAACGGGCGAACTGAGGATGGCGCGGCCCACGGGGACCGGCACGCGAGGGAAACGATTGGGCAGTGGGATGACCGTGGTCTCGGCGATCAACCTTTCGCTCGCGGTGCTCGCGAGCATGACCGCCGACGCGTACTTCTTGACCTCGTCGGGGTGACGTCCCGCCCAGGCGATGATACTCATCCCGCCCATGCTGTGACCGACGATGACGGCCTTCTTGTCCTCGCGAACCGTGGCCGCCAGCACTGCAGAGAGATCGTCGGCAAGGACGTCCGGGCCGAGCGGAAGATTGCCGACGGTGCTGCGGCCATGACCGCGCTGATCGTAGGTGATGACGCGATATTCGCCGGCAAGCGCATTGACCTGCGGGTA
Source organism: Rhodococcus sp. MEB032 (assembly GCF_030208925.1). NCBI lineage: Bacteria > Bacillati > Actinomycetota > Actinomycetes > Mycobacteriales > Nocardiaceae > Rhodococcus > Rhodococcus sp. MEB032. Next base: position 104,778 of record NZ_JARVSY010000004.1, on the reverse strand, counting down.
CCAGAATTCGGTGGAGCACGTCCAGCCGTGACTGAGAACGATCGGATCGCCGTCGACGGGACCGTAAGCCCGGACATTGATGATCGCACCGTCGTCGGTGGTCAGTTCGCTGATGTCAGCTTTGAGAGTCGGAGTCTTCAGGAGTGCATTGGGCTCGACGTCGCTCGAAAGAGTCAACCCACGCGTGGATCGCCGATGACGGATCCCAGCGACGGCCGCGACGAGTGCTCCCACTCCGACGGCGCCTGCCAGTACTCGAAGCTCTGTGGTGCGCGAACGACTGGACATGCATTTACCCCTGACTGCTGCTGACGACAGACGGATGCAATCTATGTGTGACTGCCGTTAACCGACACTATCACTCGAACAACGCCCGTTGTCAGCGTTGGAGAGAAGAGTGGGGCAGCACACCATGAGCCGGGAACCACGGCTCGGAATGAGCGGGAGTGCGGCAAACTACCAGCGAGAACCGCCGTGCTGAATGTCGTCCACCCGCGGGCGAACGTCGACGAGATACACGCACACTGCAACGACCGCGATGATGCCCAGGAGCCCGACAGGGGACGTCGCCAAGAGGATCAACGCCGCGACGATCAGAATTCCCAGCCAGATCGGCTTGGTCAATTTGTTGACCGCGGTGAAAGCGTCAGGACGCTGCCTGACGGCATGAACGATCGCGTAGACAGCACCCACCAAGGCGAGCACTTTGAGTGCGAGAAAGATCAGACCGACTAGCCCATCGACTTGAGTCACAACTACATCCTAAGTTCTCATCCGGTTCCCGACGAACACGAAGGCTCCCACACTCGGCTGAGTGAGGGAGCCTTCGTCAGGTGGAGCTGGGCAAATCAGGCCTTCTTGGCCGGAGCAGCCTTCTTGGCCGGAGCCGGTGCGGCGGCCTTGGCCGGAGCAGCCTTGGCGGGTGCAGCCTTGGCCGGAGCGGCCTTCTTCGCGGCGGTGGTCGCGCGCTCCTGGACGTCGGAAGCAGCAGCGGTCACGCGAGCGGCAGCTTCCTTGGAAGCCTCGTCAGCCTGGTCACCGAGGTCGAGGACCTTCAGTGCAGCCTCGTCGCCTGCGTCGGCGATCTTCTCACCGGCGTCAGAGATCTTCTCGCCGACCTCTTCTGCGGTGTCGGAGATGCGTCCGGCAGCGCGGCCGGCCAGCTTGGCAGCCTGCTCGCCCACGGCGCGCGTCTGACGAGCAACGGTTCCGAGTGCGTCTTCGGTCAGCTCGACGGCGTCGCCGAGTGCCGACTCTGCAGCAGCGATGCCTTCTTCGACTGCGGGCTGCTTGCGGATGCGCTCGACTGCGTCTTCGCCACGTTCTGCGAGGGAGTTGTACAGATCTCCGGCAACCTTGAGGTATGCCTCGGCGACCTTGCGGAGTTCCTCGGGTGAGAACTTCTCGCGCAGCTCGGCAAGCTCTTCGGGCAGCTCGGACGGCAGGCCGGCGAGACGCTCGCGCAGCGCATCGACGCTCTCGGCAACGTCACCCTGGACGGAAGCGAGCTTCTCGCGAGCACCGTCGACACGGCCGTTGACATCGCCCTGGGTGTTCTCGGCGCGCTCACGAACCTGAGCAACTACATCGGCCACGGCCTGGACAACCAGGTCGCCTGCGCCGACGGCGGCGTAGAGCGAGGTCTTGACGCTGTCGATGGCGTTCTTGTCAGTCATCTTGTTCTCCTAGTGAAGTCTCGGTGTCTGGAATTGCGGCCGATTCAGCGAAATCGGGCGCTGCGGCTGGTCTTGACGACTCGTTCTCGCGACAGAACGAGTCGTAGATTTCGAGCAGTACTTGCTTCTGCCGTTCGTTGATGGCCGTCTCGGCCAACACCGCGTCCCTGATGGGACTGTGCGGGCGTTGCTCGAGATATCCCGCTTGGACGTACAGCACTTCTGATGAGACTCGAAGGCCCTTGGCGATTTGCGCCAGTACGTCCGCCGACGGTTTGCGCAATCCGCGTTCGATCTGACTCAGATACGGATTGCTGACGCCGGCGAGTTGAGCGAGTTGGCGCATCGAAACTTGGGCGGCTTCCCGCTGTGCACGAATGAACCCCCCGATGTCGTGTGCCGCAGAGCTGACGACGCGAGCTGCCAAGTCGCTTGCTCCGGCTGCGGCACCGGATGATTCACGATCTCCGTCATCGGAGTTCGTCGACTTCGCTGGCATTGCGTCCTCCCTTTCCAGTGGACATTTCCCAGGATAGGAGAGGGTGCTAACTATTGCAAGCACTACTGCTAGCACTCGTGGTGGACGTCACATACCGGACAGCTCAGCCGAAGATGAGCGTCGAAATCGTGTAGATCAGCAGTCCGGCGATCGAGCCGACAACGGTGCCGTTGATACGGATGAACTGAAGATCTCGACCGACCTGCAACTCGATCTTCTGGCTCGCTTCGTCGGCGTCCCACCGCTCGACGGTGTCACTGATGACTCCAGTGATCTCGTCGGTGTAGTTCTCCGCGATGTACTTGGTGCCCTGCACCAGCCAGCCGTCGACCTTCTCACGCATGGACTCGTCGTCACGCAGCCTGACTCCGAAGCCGGCGACGTTCTCGGCGACCTTGGTCCGCAGGGTGCTGTTCGGATCGTCGACGGACTCCATGATGAGCCGCTTGGCAACCTGCCATGTCGACGACGCCAGACCCGTCACTTCCTCGCGACCCATGATCTCGGCCTTGATCCCCTCGGCCTTCTTGATGGTCTCCGGGTCGTTCTGCAGATCATCGGCGAAGTCGATCAGGAAGCGGTTGGCGGCGAGGCGTACCTCGTGCTCGGGGTTGGAACGGACCTTCCAGGTGAACTCGACGAGTTCCTTGTATATCTTCTCCCCCAGCATTGCGTCGACGAACTTCGGCGACCACGCGGGCGAATCGCGAACGATCACACGATCGATCGTCTCCTGGCTGCCGAGAGCCCACTGATGTGCCCGCTCGGCAAGCAATTCGATGATCGGCAGTTGCTTGTTGTCCTTGAGAAGTTCACCGAGCACTCGGCCGATCGGCGGTCCCCACATGGGCTCGGCCAGCCGCTTCACGATCGTGTTGTCGATGATCTGGGCGATGTCCTCGTCGCGAAGAACCTCGACCATGCCGCGCAATACCGTCGACGTCTCGGCGGCGACGCGAGCGGCGTTGGCAGGTTCGGCCATCCACGTGCCGAGCCGCAGCGGAATCTGCGCCTGCTGCACCTTGGCCGACACAACCTCGGGAGCCAGGAAGTTTTGACCGACGAATGAGCTCAGGCTGGCTCCGAGCTGGTCTTTCTTACGCTTGATGATGGCAGTGTGCGGGATGGGAAGCCCCATCGGATGACGGAAGAGCGCGGTGACGGCAAACCAGTCGGCAAGCGCGCCGACCATGCCTGCCTCGGACGCGGCCCGGACGTACCCGACCCACTCTCCGGCGCCGCGGGATTCCTGCCAACGGCAGAAGATGTAGACCACCGTCGCGAAGCCCAGAAGGCCAGTAGCGAAGACCTTCATCTTGCGAAGGTCCCGACGCTTGGCGGCGTCGTCGAAGGCGGAGAGGCTCAGTTGCTGCACCCTCGCCATTGTGCCGAAAGGTGTGACGCGGCGTAGCGCGAGTGACACGAAGTCCGATTCTGCAGGACCTAATCCCCCGAACTGCGGATGTGAGTGCCCGAGATAAAGGCGCGGACATTAAGCTGGACCGGAAAGTAGACCGATCGGACGTGGCTCGCACCACAGATATGAGATGACTCGTGGCCAAGAATGCCGTGCAGGACAACGAGCAGGTAGACGGCCCAGTCGTTGCTGATGCGAAGCCCGAGAAATCCGACGGTCGGAAGCGTCGTTGGCGTGAGCACAAGATCGCTCGCCGCGAGGAACTCGTCGACGGCACCATCGCCGCCATCCGCGCGCGCGGCCGTGAGATCGGCATGGACGAGATCGCGTCCGAGATCGGTGTCTCCAAGACCGTGCTCTACCGATACTTCGCCGACAAGAGCGACCTCACGACCGCCACGATGATGCGGTACGTCGAGACCATCCTGTCGCCGCGTATCTACGAAGCGATCAGTGGCGATCTCGACGATTTCGAACTCACCCAGGCGAGCATCACCGCATACGTCGAGACGGTGGCATCCGACCCCGACATCTACCTCTACGTCATGGCCAACGGCGCCGGCGCCAACCGCGACGTCGTTGCCGATTCCGAGCGCATGATCGCCGAATTGCTCTCCACGGTGTTGGGCAATCGTCTTCGCGAGATGGAGATGGATTCCGGCGGTTCGCTGCCGTGGGCGTTCGGGATCGTGGGCGGAATTCAGCTCGCGACGCACTGGTGGATCTCCAACAAGTCGATGTCCGCGGAATCGCTGATCGACTACCTCACGATGATGACGTGGGGCGGCATCACCGGCATAGCGGCGGTCAACGGATCACCGGCCAAGTTCAAGTCGGTTCCGCATCCCCTCGTCAAGCCTGCCGAGGACTGACTCGCCCGAGACCGAACTTTCGAGCCGCCGGGCGCGATCCTGTGGCACTCTTTCGGCATGGCACAAGACTCGCTGTGGGAAACACCGGCCGCCAAGACCCTGCGGGCGGAGCCCGGGTTCGAACTCGATCAACTCGATCGCAACAGCACTCCGGGATTCACCGGAAACAAAGCTGACGGCGAACGTCTGCTCGAGGAGCGCGGCGCGGTTCTGTCCGACCTGCAGGAGTTGCTGTACGCCAACGGCCGGTCAGGGGACAGTCGTTCAGTCCTGCTGGTTCTGCAAGGAATGGACACCGCAGGCAAGGGCGGCATGGTCCGACACGTGATCGGTCACGTGGATCCTTCGGGAGTTCAGCACGCGGCCTTCGGCGTCCCGACCGAAGAGGAAAAGCAACATCACTACCTTTGGCGGATCAAGAAGGAACTCCCCCGCGGCGGCTATCTCGGTGTGTTCGATCGCTCCCACTACGAGGACGTCCTGGTAGTGCGCGTCCACGATCTTGTCCCGGAGGATGTCTGGAGCAAGCGCTACGACGAGATCAACCAGTTCGAAAAGGAACTCGTCGACGCCGGAACCACTATCGTGAAAGTCGCGATGTTCGTCTCGCTCGACGAGCAGAAGAAGCGACTCGAAGAACGTCTCGACCGCCCGGACAAGTATTGGAAGTACAACCCCGGCGACGTGACCGAACGCGGTTTGTGGCCTGCATATCAACAGGCTTATCAGGCAATGCTCGACAAGACGTCGACCGAGCACGCGCCGTGGTACGTCGTGCCGTGTGATCGGAAGTGGTACAGCCGCATTGCGGTCACGGAGCTACTGATCGACGCTCTGGAAAAGCTCGATCTCGACTGGCCCCCTGCCGACTTCGACATCGAGGCGGAGAAGGCACGACTCGCACAGTCTTGATCAGAAGCAGGCCTGATCAGAACAGGTGTGGGGATTCGCGGTGCACTTTGTGGTCGTGACGCACAGTACTGGCGTACAGGGCTACCGCGAGGCCGATGCACGCGACGCCGGCGAGGCCGGCGATCAATGCCCAACCACCCTGGCCTGAACCTGCCGCCACCAGAAAACTGCCGAGGCAGACCACTGTGGCCAGCACCAGGAAATACGACGCCCACGCGGCAAAGAGATTGAGCTTCATCGTTCGCTCCTCCGGTCGGATCTCTTTCGTTTCGACCGTACGCCGGAGCATGACGGTCGACAAGACACCGCCGTCGCGAGGTTTCCCGACGTCTACGCCGGGTAGCCGAATTACATGGACATCGGAACTCTTTATCGCGGAATCGAATCCGCTCGCGGACTGGACGGTCCGTCCACTGGCCTCAGGCGCAGAATCCTCGAGATCACGGAGCGATCCGACCGATCGCGCACTGTCGCCGCACTTCTCCGCGGCGCCGCCGTCGGGCATCCCATCCATCCTGCTCTCGTGACCATTCCCGCGGGCGCGTGGACGGCTTCGTTGGTCTTCGATGTTCTAGGCGATCCGCAGACTGCACGACGGCTGATCGGGCTCGGATTGGTTTCGACTCCGCCGGCTTTGCTGACGGGATGGCTGGACTGGTCCGAACGTGGCGACGTCGCACGCCGAGTGGGGCTGGTGCACGCGGCGTCGAATGCAGTGGGGATCTGGTCTTTTGCGGCGTCGTACAGGCTACGCGGAAAGGACTCACTCGCGCTGGCGCGAGTGCTGTCGGTGCTGGGGCTCACCGCGGTCGGTGTCGGTGGCGCGCTCGGTGGTCACATCGTTTTCAAGCTCATGGACGATCCGGCCGTCGAGGCTGCAGCGACTCCGGTTCTCGATCCCATCCTCGATGTAGTCAACTGAGCCGATCGGACCTCGATACTGTTCAGGCGTAAGCACTTCCGGAGTAGCTCCGCAGTTCTCGCGCGGTCTCGTCCGAATCCGCCAATGGTCTGTTCATGACCCAGTGTGGGCTGCGCGTGCCCAGTGTCGCGGCAAAATCGGCGACGGCGTCCGGGGTCGGCACTGCGTGTTCGCCCAGATATCCGAGAACGATGAGGTCCTCCCCTGATCTGGTCTCCACGGCCAGGGCCCAACCGCACGTCTCCTCCCACAGCAAAGCCACCTCGCGCCCGGGGAAACGCGGCACAGTTCGGTCCAATGCGATGTAAGCCTCCAGAGGGTGCTCTCGCCTGCAACACCACTGCTCGATGCCGGCCCCCACACCGACCGCCACCCGTTGTACGTACCGCTCGAACCCGAGTCCGACGGTTGCGTCGACCAGCATTTGTTCTGTCATCGAACCTCACTCCTCGCCATCGTGTTTGGAATGTGCCCAGCGCTGACCGCGTCGAAACCCGGTTCAGATCACGGACTCCGGGTATCCCCAGACGAACCGATCAAGTGGAGAGGGGACCCGATGAAGTACTCGCCCGCTATGGCTCCCGGACGAATGCTGAAGATCTCCATGGTGTCGGTGAACGCCGATCCACTCGCACCGGTGGGCTGCTCGGCAGCCGGTGCACAGAACCTGCACGTCGACGAACTGTCTGCCGCCTTGGTTCGTGCCGGACACGACGTCACCGTCTTCACCAGGCGTGCCCACGTCGGTGGGCCGGACCGCGTTCGCGCCCGCGCCGGGTACTCCGTCGACTATCTCGAGGCCGGCCCGACGCAGGCTCTTCCGGATGCCGACATCCTCCCTCACCTGGGAACCTTTGCCAGCATTCTGCGCGCTCAGTGGAGTACCGACCGACCCGATGTGGTGCACTCGCACTTCTGGATGTCCGGTGTGGCAACGGAACTCGCGACCCGATCGCTCGGCATCCCCGTACTTCAGACATTCCATTCCCTGGGATCTGCGGCGCACCGCCACCTCGGAGCAGCCGACGACAGCCCCTCGGAGCGGACTCACCTGGAACCGTTGATCGCCAGGGGCGCAACCCATGTCATCGCGACCAGTTCGGACGAAATCTTCGATCTGGTCCGGCAGGGATCACCGCGATCACGGACCACGATGGTGCCCTCGGGCGTGGACACCGAAGCATTCACCCCGGAGGGACCCGCCGCGAAGAAAACCGCACCGCATCGATTGATCTGCGTCGGAAGACTGGTGGAGCAGAAGGGCTTCGATGTTGCCGTCGCCGCGCTGGCTTCGCTGCCGGATACGGAGTTGGTGGTGATCGGCGGGCCACCCGTGGCGCAACTGAGCACCGACGAAGTGGCGATCCGCTTGGTCAAGCTCGCCGAGCGCCTCGGCGTCGCAGATCGCGTCCAATTGTTGGGACGGGTTCCGCACCGCCAACTACCGAAACTGATGCGATCGGCCGACGCCCTCGTGTGCACCCCTCGATACGAACCGTTCGGAATCGCGGCACTGGAAGCAATGGCGTGCGGAGTTCCCGTAGTCGCGACTCCTGTTGGCGGACTGCGGGATACGGTGATCGACGGACTCACCGGGCGTCGGGTCCCGGTCAACAACCCGGTGGAAACCGCGCGCGCAGTCCGCCATCTTCTCGACGACGAGGACGAAGGCGCGGCGTTTGCACGGCAGAGCCGGGCCCGAGCGTGCGAATCGTATTCGTGGGATCACGTCGCCACCGAAGTGGTCCGCACCTACGGCCGCTGCGTCACAGCACCGCCGAGAGCCCGCCAACACAAGGGCACTCACCGAAGTGAAGTGCACTGACGCTGACGGGCTCTACGAAACTGAATTCACGAAGGTGATTTCACGTAGCGTGGACTGAAACTGCGTGATCAAGCGGGGAAACGTCGGGTCTCTTCGAGTCCGATTGCATGATCGAGCGACTCGTAGCAGGCAAACATCGACTCCTGACCAGCTGCTTTGAGCAACCTTTGCACCGGGCGGGCGCAGACGAGCGCGAGTGTGCCGCCCACGTCGCGTGATCGCGTCGACAGGACCGACAGTACGGACAAGCCGCACGTCCCCATGAATTCGAGTTCGGATAGATCGACGACCAGCGTCCGGTCCGCGGCCACGTGGTACGTCAAGAAGTCACGAAAAGCATTGGCGCTCATCAGATCGATCTCACCACGAACTTTGATCACAGCGGTGTGTGCACTGATGCGGTGCGCGTGAAACGATGCGGTAGCTGTCCCGGTCGCGGGAGGTCCGTAGTCTACCGATCCCTTCGCCGCGTTCGTAAAGCCTGAAATAGATGATCCTGGAACAACAGTCATGGTTCTCCCATCCCGCAACGGTTTACACTCTGCAAAAGAGAAGGGACCTCCGAAGGAGACGCACGATGAACGGGTCTCCAGAAATACGGATAAATCCCTCATCGGCTGTGTGCTCAACCTCGGTTTGAAACAGTACGCCAGCATGACGGACGTCACAAGTGCGTTGCGACCATTCGTTTCGGTGTTCCGAACAAAAATGTGGTTTGGTCTGCGGTTCCGCGAGGTAATCCGATGTTGCGATCGCCAACGGTCGTGAGCAGAATCGTGTCGTTTACCCCGGCACCACCATCGACCAAATTTCGTGTTCGGGGGTCACTGTGAAGGTCGGGATGGGTATCGTTCTCGGCACCAGACTTCACCGCGACCCCTGGTACGACGATCCGGAGAACTTATGGCACACCTCAGCGCACTCGAGCCCGATCAGGATCAGACTCAGCCAGTTGTGGAGTTGAGGATTCAAGCGACTCTCGATCAGCTGTCGATTTTGCGTGCACTGGCCGCCACCGTTGCCATTCAGGAAAACTTCGACCTCGACGCCATCGCCGACATCAAACTGGCCATGGACGAAATCTGTACGCATCTGATCGTTCGCGCTGCGCCTGATTCGGTTCTGGTGTGTCGGTTCGTCTTCACGCCGCCGCAATTGCACGTGTCCGTGTCCACGACGACCACGGAGTACGAGGACAGCAGTCAGCGTTCGTTCGGGTGGCACATCCTCACCGAACTCACCGATTCGATTTCGCTCGACCAGGAAGAGAACCTCGGCGGCGTCGGCTACATCACCACCATGAAGTTCACCAAGGCCCTCAGCGGGCGCCTGTGACCGCTTCCGCAGACGGCCCGTCACGCCCGCGTCGGCGGTCCACCGACGAATATCGGGACGTAATACCAGTTTTCGAGGAACTGCGGACCCTCGAGCCCCACAGCCCGGAGTACGAACGAGTGCGCACTGCACTCATCACCAGATGCCTACCGTTGGCCGAGCACATTGCCAGACGATTCGACGGTCGTGGCGAGGCACACGACGATCTGGTTCAGGTGGCGCGTCTCGGTCTGGTCAACGCCGTCGACCGTTTCGATTCCACGCGCGGATCCGATTTCGTCTCGTTCGCAGTTCCCACCGTGATGGGCGAGGTTCGACGACACTTCCGCGACACCGGTTGGGCATTGCGGGTTCCCCGCCGGATGAAGGAGTTGCACTTCCAACTCGGGCAGGCCATCAGCGAGCTGTCACAACAGCTCGGGCACGCGCCGACCGTCGACGAGTTGGCCGAGACGTTGGGGATCGAACGCGAAGAAGTTGCCCAGGCCTTGATCGCCGGCAACGCGTATCAGACGGTCTCGGTCGACGGTGCCGCGTCCAATCACACCGACGATCTCCCACTCGTGGAGACACTCGGTGACTACGACGCAGCTCTCGAGAACGTCGAGAATCACGAGGCGTTGCGTCCGCTTCTCGACAAGCTGCCCGAGCGAGAGCGGACGGTGTTGATGCTCAGATTCTTCGGAAATCTGACGCAGACACAGATCGCCGAGAAAGTCGGTGTGTCCCAGATGCACGTGTCGAGGTTGCTCGCGAAGACATTGAGTAATCTTCGCGAGCAACTCGACTGAGCTCCGCGAACAATTCGACTGAGCAGGACCGAGCGGGTCAGATTGTTGCGGTGTCGATCACGAATCGGTATCGAACGTCGCTCTTGATCACGCGCTCGTAAGCGTCGTTGATGTCGCTCGCCGGGATCAGTTCGATTTCTGCGCCGATGCCGTGCTCGGCGCAGAAGTCGAGCATCTCCTGTGTCTGCGGGATACCGCCGACCATGGAGCCGGCGAGGCTACGACGGTTTGCGGCGAGCGAGAATGCTCGAACTTCGATCGGCTTCTCGGGCAGGCCGAGTTCGACGAGAGTGCCGTTGATGGCGAGCAAGGACATGTAGGCGTCGATGTCGAGGTTGACCGAGACCGTGTTGAGGATCAGGTCGAACTCGCCACGAAGAGCCTTGAACGTCTCACGGTCGTTGGTCGCGTAGTAGTGATCGGCACCGAGACGAAGGCCGTCTTCCTTCTTGCCGAGCGTCTGGCTCAGGACGGTGACTTCCGCGCCGAGCGCCTTGGCGATCTTCACACCGACGTGACCGAGGCCGCCGAACCCGATGATGGCGACCTTCTTGCCGGGGCCGGCATTCCAGTGCCGCAGCGGTGAGTACAAGGTGATGCCCGCGCACAGGAGCGGCGCTGCAACGTCGAGTTCGATGCCCTCCGGGATCGAGAGCACGAAGTGCTCGGTGACGACGATGTGCGTCGAGTAGCCACCCTGAGTGCGCTCGCCGTCGCGGCCGGTGGCGTTGTACGTACCCGTCACACCCTTGCGGCAGTACTGCTCTTCACCGGCGGTGCAGGCGTCGCACTCCCCGCACGAGTCGACGAAGCAGCCGACGCCCACTCGGTCGCCGACCTTGTGCTTGGTGACATCGGACCCCACGGCGGCGACGACGCCGGCGATTTCGTGTCCGGGGACGATCGGGTACTTCGCTCCGCCCCACTCGTTGCGAGCGGTGTGGATGTCGGAATGGCAGATGCCGGCAAATTTGATGTCGATGAGAATGTCCAGTGGACCGAGCTCGCGGCGTTCGACAGTGGTCTTCTCGAGGGGACCGTCAGCGGACGTCGCGGCATAAGCAGCAGCAGTAACCATGCACACATGCCTACCCGTGCATGGAGGGACCTGCAACTCGCAGGCCCCTCCATGACTTGTTCTTTACGTGACTTACCCGGCGTCGCGCTCGGCTTGCTCGGCCCGACGACGCAGGCGCCTCGCGGCCGCAACCATATTGCGCAGCGAAGGCTCGAGTTGCCACGGATGGCGGGTCTTGAGGCCGCCGTCCGGGTTTGCCCACAAGCGATCGAGAGAGATCGATTCGCTTGCCTCAGTGAGCAATTCGTCGAGTTCGTCGATGTCGGGAATCCGAGCCGAGCGAGATTCGTAGACACCGGGGCCGACGCCGTGCGTGAGCGCGCCTTCCTTGAGTGCTTCGAGAACCCACGTGATGGAGCGGGTCGCGACGATAGCCGTCACATCGGCGTCCAACCGTTCGATGGCGTCGACCACCGACGACCGAGCGGAGTACGTCAAATGTGTGTGGATCTGTGTTTCCGGCTTCGCTCCACCTGTTGCCAGACGGAACGCGTCGACGGCCCACTCCAGGTAGGCCTCCCGGCCGTCCTCACGCAGTGGCAGCAGTTCACGAATTGCCGGTTCGTCCACCTGGATGATGGCGATTCCGGCAGCTTCGAGATCCGCGATTTCGTCTCGAATGACAAGTGCCAGTTGCTCTGCCGTTTCGTAGAGCGGCTGATCCTGGCGAACGAACGAACGGGCGATCATGGTGACCGGACCCGTCAGCATGCCCTTGACCGGCTTGTCGGTCAGCGACTGCGCGTACGCAATCCACTCGACCGTCATCGGCTTCGGACGTGCGATGTCGCCGTAGAGAATCGGCGGACGCGTGCACCGAGATCCGTAGGCCTGAACCCAACCGTTGTGCGTGAAGGCATAGCCCTCGAGCAGTTCGGCGAAGTACTGGACCATGTCGTTGCGCTCGTGCTCGCCGTGCACGAAAACATCGAGACCGATGTCCTCTTGCAGACGGATTGTGCGCTCGATCTCTTCCTGGATGCGCTTGTAGTAGTCGTCCCACTCCAAACGCCCCTGGCCGAGTTCGTAACGAGCCTGGCGAATCGCGTCGGTCTGCGGGAACGAACCCAGTGTCTGGGCCGGCACCAACGGCAGATTCAACCGTTCCTGCTGAGCCTTACGACGCTCCTCGTACGGTGCACGCACACGATCTTCGGGCTTGATCGCGTTCACCCGAGCACGGACAGCGTGCTTGAGCTTGAAGTGCACCTTCGTCGGACGCTTACGCCACTTGTCCGAAGGACCTTCGGTGAGCGCCTTCGCCAGTGAGACGACTTCGCCGACCTTCTGCTTCGCAAAAGCCAGACGGTCTGCGACGTCTCCCGGAATGTCGTACTCGGAGAGCACGTCGTACGGCACGTGCAGCAGCGACGACGACGTGGAGACGACGAGGTCAGGCACAACGTCTTTGAGTTCGTTCAGGTACGTCAAGGTGTTGAACCGGTCGACGCGCCAGACGTTGCGACCGTCGACGACGCCCGCGTAGATGCGCTTGCGCCTGATGTTCGGCACCGCGGCCAGTTCCTCGGCCGTGATCTTGCCGTGCACCAAGTCCAGACCGAAGGCTTCGATCTTGGTGGGCGCCAAGATGTTGAGGGCTTCGCCGAACTTGCCGTACGGACCCGTCACCAACAGGCGCGGGCGCAGCGGGGCCGTCGAAAGCTTCTCGTACGCACGTCCCAGAGCGGCTAGCTCCTCGGGGGTGCGATCCTCGGTGACCGAAGGCTCGTCCAACTGGACACAGGTCGCACCGGCCTTGGCGAGCTGCTCGAAGAGCTTCTCGTACTCGGGCAGGAGCGCGTCCAACAGGTCGAGCGGGGTGAAGTTCGGATCGGACTTCTCGGTGGCAGGTCCGACCTTCGAAAGCAGAAGCAGCGAGACGGGCCCCATGATGACGGGGCGCAATTCGATGCCGCGCGCCTTCGCACGTTCGAACTCGTCGAGAAGTGCATCCGAGTTGAGCGAGAACACCGTGTTCGCGTCGATCTCGGGCTGACGGTAGTAGTAGTTCGTACCGAAGAAGCGCACCAGCTCGAGAGGCGGGAAGTCCGGGCGGCCGCGGGCCATCGTGAAGTAGAAATCGAGCGGCTCGAGGGCGCCCTCGAGCGGCTTGAACCGCTCCGGCACTGCGCCGAAGAGCAGCGCATTGTCGAGCACGTGATCGTAGAAGGAGAAGGTGTTGCCGGGAACCTGGCTCAATCCCGTCGCAGCCAATTCGCTCCAGGTCGATTCCTGGAGTTCCTTGGCGACCGCGAGAAGTGCGTCCTTGTCCGAAGTGCCGTGCCAGTAGGACTCGAGGGCGCGCTTGAGCTCACGGCGCGGCCCGATGCGCGGATACCCCAGGACGCTGGAGCCGAATGCTGCAGTGCTGCTGGACATGCGGTCGACCTTTCTAACCGAGGGGCGCGAGCGCCCTGTGCGCCTTTGTGGTAGCCGGAACTACCAGAAAGGCGCACAGGGGCGTTGGGCCTTAGCTTGCCTGCTTGGTGGAGCGACCGTTGTCGGCGTATTCGTAGAAGCCCGCGCCGGACTTCTTGCCGGTCAATCCGGCTTCGACCATACGCAGGAGCAGCGGCGGAGCGGAGTACAGCGGCTCCTTGAACTCTTCGTACATGGAGTCGGCGATGGACTTGACGGTGTCGAGTCCGACCAGGTCCGTCAGAGCCAGCGGACCCATGGGGTGCGCGAGGCCGAGAACCGTTGCCTTGTCGATGTCTTCCTTGGTCGCGAAGCCCGACTCGACCATGCGGATCGCCGAGAGCAGGTACGGCACCAGGAGTGCGTTGACGACGAAGCCGGAGCGGTCGGCACTGCGGACGACCTGCTTGCCGAGGATGTCGCTGGCAAAAGCCTCGGCGCGCTGCGAGACGGAGGCACTGGTCTTGAGCGTCGTCACCAATTCGACGAGCGGCAGAACCGGAACCGGGTTGAAGAAGTGCATGCCGATGACTCGCTCGGGACGCTTGGTCGAGATGCCGAGCTTCATGATCGGGATCGACGACGTGTTCGACGCGAGAACCGCATCCGGGTCCGTCACGACCGCGTCGAGCTCGGCGAAGATTTCGCTCTTGATCTTCTCGTCTTCGACGACGGCCTCCACGACGAGCTGGCGGTCCGCGAAATCTCCCAGATCGGAGGTGAAACGCAGACGCCATGCGGCCTGCTCACGCTCACGTTCTGTGATCTTTCCGCTGCTCACGCCGCGGTCGAGCGAACGCAGGATGCGTGAACGCCCGGCTGCTGCAAGCTCGCGAGTCTGCTCGAAGACCAGAACATCGACATGTGCGCGGGCGCACACCTCGGCGATTCCGGCACCCATGATTCCGGCGCCGATAACGCCGACGCGCTGAATTTTTTCGCTGGTCACGTCAGCTCCTTGTTTGTCTCGTGGAGTTTGTCTGGTGAAGGTGTTGCAAAACAAGCACTTCGAACTGCGTCGACGCTGGTGGCCGACGCAATCGGAACTGCCTTGAAGACGAGAGAAAGTAGTGCGGTGATACAAGCAGGGGAGAGACCCGAAGCCGAGCCTCTCCCCCACCCGAAGTCAGTTCTTAGTGGAACTGTCCCTCTTCGGTGGAGCCCTTGAGAGCTGCCGTCGAGGTGTTGGGGTCAACGGTGGTGGCGATGGTGTCGAAGTAGCCGGCGCCAACCTCACGCTGGTGCTTGATGGCGGTGAAGCCACGCTCTTCGGCAGCCTTGAACTCGCGCTCCTGCAGGTCGACGAATGCCGTCATGCCTTCGCGGGCGTAGCCGTAGGCAAGGTCGAACATGCCGTAGTTGAGCGAGTGGAAGCCGGCCAGCGTGATGAACTGGAACTTGAAGCCCATTGCGCCGAGCTCCTTCTGGAACTTCGCGATGGTCGCGTCGTCCAGGTGCGCCTTCCAGTTGAAGGAAGGGGAGCAGTTGTAGGCCAGGAGCTGGTCCGGGAATTCGCTGCGAACGGACTCGGCGAACTTCTTTGCAACCTCGAGATCCGGCACGCCGGTCTCCATCCAGATGAGGTCTGCGTACGGTGCGTAAGCCTTGGCGCGAGCGATGCAGGGCTCGATGCCGTTCTTGACGCCGTAGAAGCCTTCAGCCGTGCGGGTTCCGTCGAGGAACGGGCGGTCGCGCTCGTCCACGTCGGAGGTGATGAGGGTTGCAGCCTCAGCGTCGGTGCGGGCGATGATGACGGACGGAACGTCCGCAACGTCGGAAGCCAGGCGAGCCGAGGTCAGGGTGCGGATGTGCTGCTGCGTGGGGATGAGCACCTTGCCGCCGAGGTGGCCGCACTTCTTCTCCGAAGCGAGCTGATCCTCCCAGTGGACACCGGCAGCGCCGGCGCCGATCATGGCCTTCTGCAGCTCGTAAGCGTTGAGAGCGCCACCGAAGCCGGCTTCGGCGTCGGCAACGATCGGAGCGAGCCAGTTGCTGACGGAGGTGTCACCCTCGGTCTTGGCGATCTCGTCTGCGCGCAGCAGTGCGTTGTTGATGCGACGAACGACGGTCGGAACCGAGTTGGCCGGGTAGAGGCTCTGGTCCGGGTACGTGTGGCCCGAGAGGTTAGCGTCGCCGGCAACCTGCCAACCGGAGAGGTAGATGGCCTTCAGGCCGGCGCGAACCTGCTGCACAGCCATGTTGCCGGTAAGTGCACCGAGGGAGTTGATGTAGTCCTCGTTGTTCACGAGATCCCACAGGATCTCGGATCCGCGACGAGCGAGGGTCTGCTCCTCGACGACGGTGCCCTGGAGCTTGACGACCTGATCGGCCGTGTAGTTACGAGTAACGCCCTTCCAGCGAGGGTTGGTGTCCCAATCCTGCTGGAGCTCAGCTGCGGTCTTCGGGGTGCCGGTGGTCGACATCAAGACTCCATCTCTTTGATCTGCTGGTCCGGCCTGTTGTGAGCAGTACGTGCGTACTACTTCACATACTTGCCAGGCCCTTCTTGTGTACTTACCGAGAATGGCACATCGAAAAAGTGCCGTCTACCTGTTGCTAATGCCAATCTTCGCTACCTTTTCAACACACTTTGCTAAGTCTGTGAAGATTCCTACGCGGCTGGTACTACCCAATCGGACAGGTTCCGTACTGGCGAGTAGGAAAGAAACCGCAGGCTGTGAACGAAATGCACTCAACTCTGCCGCTTGCGAATTCCGGCAGTTCGCACGCCACTCGGAACAGGCCCGTCCGCTACTTCGGAGCCAACTTCACTACCCGCGAGTGACCGCAATCACTCCTCGGCAACAGCCTTCGCTAGGACAATTCCGGGATCTACCCCTGGGAAAGCCGGAGACAACCCGTTCGCCGGCCATATGCTGTCGAACCATGACTTGTCGTTCGACGCCCCCGACCGGGCGATAAAGCGGTGCCCGACAACTATCAGCGGCCACCGAACAACCAGGCATGGTCGCAATCCGGTCCACAGCCGCCGCAGTTGGGCTACCGAGCCGCGCCGCAGTCGTATCCCCCGCCCCAGGGATTCCCGCCTGCACCGCCACGTGGAAATCCGCCGCCGCGTCGGCCCGGCTGGGTGATTCCGGTATCCGTAATCGGAGTCATCACTGTGTTGGCTCTCTTCGGCGGGCTTGCCTGGGTCCTCTGGCCGAAGGACGTCCCCAACTCGGCCGCCGGTGGCGCCGCCCACACCACCATCAGCGCCGCGAACACACCCGGCACCACGACAACCGCTCCCAGCACGACATCCCCGACGACCACACGCGCCGCGAACTTCCCGGCCGGTGCGTCCGCCTGCCCCGGCGGGCAGCCGGCCGGAAGTTACAAGGAGTCCGCGACAAGTGGGGGCAAAACTTCATGTGAGTTTGCCGAGGCGGTTCGGATCGCCTACGGGAACTCCGGTGCAACCGGTGCATCCAGCACCGTGTCCGCACGTAGTCCGGTGACCGGCAAGGAGTACACGATGGCATGCAAGGTGACCTCCGGCATCGTCACCTGTACCGGCGGAGACAACGCGGTTGTGTACTTGCGCTGACGGGCGCAATTGCGGCATCGACAACCCGGTGCGTGTCGTTCCAGTGTCGCACTTACGGATCCTCCGATAGCGTGACCGCATGCCTCTGTACGAGTTTCGCTGTACCGGCTGCGGCCCGCTCGAGCGGTCGTTCGCGATGGCCGAAGTGCCCCAGTCGATTACTTGCCCCCAGTGCAGTCTCGAGTCCAAGCGGGTGGTCTCGTCTCCCCGGTTGAGTCACGCGTCGTCGGCCGCGATGGGTCTACTGGACAGCACTGCTCGATCGGCTCACGAGCCTGCCGTGGTCAGTGGGTCGCTACCCGGCCGCGGCCGGCAATCTGCCCCGACGACGTCCAATCCGTTGCACCGCAAGCTACCTCGCCCCTGAGCGTCCTCACCGCGCGTCCTCGCCATGAGGCCCGATCCGACACGAAAGTCCTGCCGCCACGAGTTTTCCGTTTCTTCGAGAATGAGGAGTGCATATGCCTGAACTGCTGTTTCCACTCGATTCCGCCAAGAAATTCACCGACCAGGCAATCGTCGGCCACAATCGGTGGCACCCGGACATCCCAGCGGCGGTGACAGTGAAACCCGGTGATGCGTTTCGTGTCCATTGCCGCGAATGGTTCGACGGCGCAATACACAACGACGACTCGGCCGACGACATTCTCAATGCACCACTGACCACGGTCCACACGCTGTCCGGCCCCTTTGCCGTCGAAGGCGCGAAGCCCGGCGACCTCTTGATCGTCGACATCTTGGATATCGGGCCTATCCCCCAAGAAGATTCGGGTCCGTTGGCCGGCCAAGGCTGGGGGTACACGGGCATCTTCCCTCGGAACAACGGCGGCGGCTTCCTCACCGAACAGTTCCCCGATGCGTACAAAGCCGTCTGGGATTTCTCCGGCCAAACGGCGACGTCGCGTCACATTCCGCACGTCTCGTTCACGGGCATCGTCCACCCGGGACTCATGGGCACGGCTCCGTCGGCAGCCTTGCTCGCCAAGTGGAATGCCCGCGAGGGCGCCCTCATTGCCACCGATCCCAATCGGGTTCCCCCGCTTGCACTTCCGCCCGAGCCCCGCGATGCAGTACTGGGAACCTTGACCGGTGACGAGTACACACGCGTGGCCGGCGAGGCGGCTCGTACCGCTCCCCCGCGTGAGAACGGCGGAAACCAGGACATCAAGAACCTCACCAAGGGCAGCCGAATCTTCTATCCGGTGTTCGTGGACGGTGCGAATCTGTCGGTCGGCGATCTTCACTTCTCCCAGGGCGACGGTGAGATCACTTTCTGCGGTGCCATCGAGATGGGCGGCTTCATCGATCTTCGTGTGGACATCATCAAGGGCGGAATGGATACCTACGGCGTTTCCGAGAACGCCATCTTCATGCCGGGCAACACGGATCCGCAGTATTCCGAGTGGCTTGCGTTCTCGGGCACTTCCGTCACGTTGGACGGCGAACAGAAGTACCTGGATTCACATCTGTCCTACCAGCGTGCGTGCCTGCATGCGATCGAGTATCTGACCAAGTTCGGGTACGCGCCAGAGCAGGCGTACCTGCTACTCGGCGCGGCGCCGATCGAGGGCCGCCTGTCGGGTGTCGTGGATATCCCCAACTCGTGTTCGACGGTCTATCTCCCGACTGCGATCTTCGACTTCCCCCTTGCACCCTCGTCGAGCGGGCCGTTCCAGATCGATCCCGGAATCGGCGCCCCTCGATCGGAGAACAGGGTCTAGGCCTCCGGCCCCGTGAGTGGTTAGGGAGTGCCGAGGCTCCTCAACCACTCACGGGGGCGGAGCCCCTGTGCGAAGACTGCGAACCCACCTTTGCGAAGCCGGACTGTCACTCGTATCCTGGGAAAATGTCGAAAACCTTTGTCGGTGTCCGGCTCCGCCAACTGCGGACCGAGCGCGGGTTGAGTCAGGCTTCGCTGGCCAAGACGCTCGAGATCTCGGCAAGCTATCTCAATCAGATCGAGCACGACGTCCGGCCACTCACCGTGCCGGTGCTCCTGCGAATCAGTGAAGTCTTCGGTGTCGACACCACCTTCTTCTCCCCGCAGGACGACACACGCCTGATCGCGGAAATGCGTGAAGTTGCCCTCGATCAGGAGATGGGTATCGACGCCGACGCCCACGAAATCGCGGAGATGGTCTCCACCCACCCGGGCCTGGCCAAGGCGATGGTGAACATGCATCGCCGCTTCCGGAACACGACGGCGCAGCTCGCCGCAGCCACGGAGGACCGTTTCTCGGACGGCAGCGGCAGCGGTTCGATCACCATGCCGCACGAGGAAGTGCGCGACTACTTCTATCAGCGACAGAACTACATCCACGATCTCGACACCGCGGCCGAAGAACTCACTGCCCGGATGCGCTTTCACCGTGGCGACGTCGCCGGCGAGATCGCCAGACGCCTCGAGTCCGTCCATGACGTGCAGATCGTTCGACGAGTCGACTTGGGCGAGAACATACTTCATCGCTACGACCCGGACACCAGGGTCCTGGAAATTTCCGCACGACTCTCCGGCGGGCAACAGGTCTTCAAGTTCGCGACAGAACTCGCATACCTCGAGCATGGCGACCTGCTCGACTCGTTGGTGGCCGAGGGCAACTTCACCAGCGAAGCGTCGGTCTCCCTGGCGAAGCTTGGTTTGGCCAACTATTTCGCCGCGGCCACCGTGCTGCCCTACAGCCAGTTTCACGAGGTTGCCGAGGACTTCCGGTACGACATCGAGCGCATGTCCGCCTTCTATTCCGCGAGCTACGAGACGATCTGCCACCGCCTCTCGACCCTGCAGCGCCCCAAACTTCGCGGGGTTCCGTTCATGTTCGTGCGTGTCGATCGTGCCGGAAACATGTCGAAGCGTCAGTCCGCCACCGGATTCCACTTCTCCACCAGCGGCGGTACGTGTCCGCTGTGGAACGTCTACGAGACGTTCTCGTATCCGGGCAAGATCATGCCTCAGATCGCACAGATGCCCGACGGCCGCCGATACCTCTGGGTTGCTCGCACGGTCGAACGTCGAGCGGCTCGATACGGACAGCCCGCAAAGATCTTCGCCATCGGATTGGGATGCGAGATTCGACACGCCCACCGACTCGTCTACAGCGACGGTCTGGATCTGGACGAGTCGAATCCGGGAACGCCGATCGGCTCGGGCTGCCGTGTCTGCGAACGCCTCAATTGTCCGCAGCGTGCCTTCCCTCCGTTGGGTAAAGACCTCGACATCAGCGAGCACCGGAGTTCGATTTCGCCGTACGTTATTCGCTGACCGCGCTAAAGCACGTGGTCGCGTAGGAACGCGACTGTGCGATCGAACGCGACCATCCCGTCCACGGTGTCGAGGTCGAACTGATATTCGTGGTCGAGTGCAGGCTCGTGATCGTCCGGGTAGAACAGTGCATCGACCTCGACGCCCAGATCGGCGAGCCGTTCTGCCATGGGTTTCGACTGGCTGGCGGTCAGTGGGTCGACATTTCCGCCGGTGATGAACGTCGCTGGAAAGTCCGAGGTCACATGACCCAGTGTCGACATCTGACCCACTGCAGTCGACCCGTCGAAGTCCCTCGTTCCGAGGTACCCCCACAGCGATTGCTTGTCGACGCCCCAACCGAAGTACTTCCCCTGTGACAGCAGCGGTTTCAGATCGAAGACCCCACAGTCGAGGACAACTCCGCGTGTCTGCTCGGGACGTAATGCCGGCTCCACACCCATTTCCGACGCGTAGTCAGGGCTGGTCATGACGGTCGCCAACTGACTGGACAACTGCGCGCCTGCCGAATCTCCCGCAAGAAAGAGGTTGGTCGAATCGACATGCAACCTGTCCGCATTGCTCACGATGAATCGATACGCGTCGTTCAGCTGATTCACTGCGGTGGGGTAATACGCATCTGGTCCCAGTGAGTAGTCCACCGAAATCACAGTGAAGCCTTGATTTGCCAACAGTTTGTAGTAACCGTCGGCATCAGTTCTCGATCCTGATATCCAGCCACCGCCGTGCACCCAGACCACCGTGGGTAGCGCCGAAGTGGACTCCGACGGGTAGTACACGTCGAGTTGTGCATCGTCGTCGCCTTCGCGGTACGACTGATCGAGAATCGAGACGATTCCTGACGGTGCATGCCTGTCGAGTTGTGCGTGAGTCGATTCGGAGCCACCCGCCGACATCCACCGTACGAGGAGAACTCCTGGCCACGGACTGACGAGTGCCGCGGTTACCCCGGACAGCAGAATGACGACGAATACCGCCGCGGTTCCGACAATGCGCCTTCGCCGTCTGTCGGGGGAAGACGCGCGCACAACAACTCCTGGGGTCGGATCGGATTCACCCAGGCTAGACCAAAAGGACTAGTTGAGAATTCCCTGGCAACGCACCCGCGGAGCTTTGTCCAAAATGACCATTTTCGCAGTGGTTCACCACAATCCGACATTTAGCCGGTATGAGCCTCGAGAAACTGAACCGTGCGATCGAGCGCAGTGAGACCGTCGGCATTGTCCAGATCGAACTGATACTCGTGACCGAGCGCCGGAACGTGATCGGCCGGATAGAACAGTGTGTCGACCGCAACTCCCAACCCGGTCAATTTGTCAGCCATCGGTTTCGACTGAGAATCCGTCAACGGATCGGCGTTGCCGCCGCTGATGTAGGCAGGCGGAAATCGATCGGTGACGTAGTTCAAGGTCGACATCTGATCCGCTGCGTCGGTACTCATGAAGTCACGCACGCCGGTATACGCCCAGAGGGACCGATCAACTCCCCAACCGATGATGCCGGGTCCGCCGACCATGTTCCCGACGTCGTAGATTCCACAGTTCAGGATTACTCCACGTAACTGATCCGGCCGCAGCGACGGGACCACGCCCACACGGTTCGCATAGGCGGGATCAGTGATGAGAGTGGCGAGCTGACTCGAGAGTTGCGCTCCCGCAGAATCACCGGCCAGAACGACCGTCGTCGGATCAACATGCAGCCGTTCCGCATTCGCGACGACGTACGCGTGAGCGTCGTTGAGCTGCCGCACTGCAGTCGGATAGTAGTGCTCGGGTCCGAGTGAGTAGTCCAGGGACACAACGGTGTAGCCACGAGAGGCCAGCAACTCGTAGTACGGCGCGTAGTTGGACTTGCTTCCCGAGATCCAGGCACCTCCATGAGTCCAGATCACCGTAGGCAATGCGGTCGTCGTCGCTGCGGGAAAGTAGACATCCAGGTATGCGTCGTCGTCATCGGCGCGGTACTGCTGGTCCTTGATCGAGTCGACGCCTTCGGGCGCGTGCTTCTCGAGCGCCTCGGTGACTTTCACGGCATCACGATCGAAGACCCATCGCACGGTGAGTGCGCCAGGTCTCGGGCTCAGAACGAAGGCCAGAACCACGGCTCCGACGAGAACGAACACAATTGCCAGAGCCCACAGCAAGCGCCTGCGCCACCGATGCGGTGAAGGGTTCGTCATCGGGTTTCCTTCACTCTCGGCACAATGTCCGGATCAGCGTAACGCGAAGCCGGTACCGCCAAGTGCGATCAGCCGAGTTCAGCGATCCGCCTCTGCGCGAGTGCCTTGACTTCACCCTTGGCTACTTTGCCGCCTGCCGCCATCGGCAATTCGGCGACCGTCATCACGTACTCGGGTATGTACTCGCGGGTCACTCCTCGGCTCTGCAGCCAGGCGGTCAGATCCTCCGAACTCAGATCGTCATCGGCGGACACGACGACCGCACAGACCTTCTCACCGAACAGCGGATCGTCGACCCCGACCACGGCGACCAACTCCACCGAAGGGTGCGCGCGCACGTACTCCTCGACTTCGACCGCGGAGATGTTCTTGCCGCCACGAATGATGATGTCGGCTTTGCGCCCGACCACACGCACCCGTCCTGTCTCGTCGATCTCGACGATGTCGCCGAGAAGCATCCAACCGTCATCGGTGAACAACTCGTCGTTCGCATCGGTGTCCCCCCAATAGCCCTGACACATCAGCGGTCCGTTCACCCCAGGCTGACCGCGGCGGATGGAGCCGGTCATTTCCTTTGCCGCATCGTCGAATACACGAACTTGCATGCGATCGATGACGTGGCCGCACGTCTTCAGTCGGGTGTCGGAATCGTCCGAAACCGTCGTCACCGAGACGGCGCCGGTTTCGTTCGATCCGTAGAACTGCAGGACAGCCGCTCCGGTACGTTGTTCGAATGCCAGCGCCTCCGAATAGGGCACGGCTTCACCACCGGTGAACATGAAACGAAGTGACGAGAGATCGGCCGATTCCGCGGCCTCCGAACGCAACAGCATCTTGAATTGTGTACTCACACAATTCAAAGCAGTCACCCGTTCGCGCTCGATCAACTCGATCATCACCGAAACGTCGAAGCGTTCCATGACGACATTGCGAGCACCGAGTAGTGCCGGCAGGAAATGCGAAGTCCAGAGGCCGAATCCGAAAGGTGCTGGAACCGCGCCGAGGAACACCTCATCCGAACCGATCGCCGCCGCCTCGGCGGCAATCTCGGAGAAACCAACCCAACGATCCTCGGTTTGTGTGACCAGTTTGGGTAGGCCCGTTGTGCCGGAGGTCGAGTTCAGCATCGAAACGGCTGACGTGACAAAACACGGACTGGTTGCGGGGAACTGCTTTAGCTCGACCGGCAACGAGGTGAGTTCGCCGTTTGCGCTCACGCGTTCGAAACTCACGTCGGCGCGTTCGTCGGCGAAGACGACGTCCAGTCCGGGATGCTCTGCCCGCAGACTCGCCACGAGTTCGGCGGTATCGACGCCGCGCAGCGTGCGAGTGGTGACGAGTACGGAGGCTTCCGAGCGGGCGATCAGATGAGAGATCTCGCGAATGCCCGAGCGCGAACCGATTCCGACGGCGACGCGGCCGGTACGAAATGCTGCGCAGAGAGCCGCATGGAATACAGCGGTGTCGGGGAGCAACACGGCTACATGTCCGTATCCCTCACCAGCTAGATCCAGCGCCGACGCGATCGCATCGGCAGCCGCGTCGTACTGCTTCCACGACACCCTCGATTCCGGAGTGACAAAGGCGGTTTCGTCCGGGATGGTCTCAGACCAATGCCTGACCATTTCGCTGATGCTGACGCCGGCGAAGCGGTCCGGATTCGTGGCGAATTCACCGACGGTGAAGTCGAGTGTCTTCGTTTCAAGCATGATCGTCGATCATCTCCCGTCGGCGCTGAGGACGCCCATCGATTGTTTGTACGCGTTGTCCAGTGTGGATGCGGAATCGCATTCGCGGACGAGTTCGCCGCGCTGCATGACATATCCGCGGTCGACAACCGATTTCAGTGCAGTAAGTGCCGGTTCCGTCACGATGACGGTCACACCCTCGGCGGCCAGACCCCCGACCAATGCTCGCAGCTCCGCGACGATTTTCGGTGCCAGTCCTGTCATCATCTCGTCGAGGAGCAACACCTTCGGGGTTTCCAGAAGGGCCCGCCCCAGAACCAACATCTGCTGCTCACCACCGCTGAGGACCCCGGCATAACTCTCCGAGCGTTCACGCAGGATCGGGAACCTCTCGAAAGCTGTTTCCACGGCTTCGGCTTTCAATCCCAGCAGGTCTGCGCCGACGCGTAGGTTCTCGCGAACGGACATTCGCATGAACAGTTGCCTGCCTTGGGGAACGTAGGCAAATCCGCTGCGGACACGATCCAGTGCCGATAATTTCTGGATCTCTCGACCATCGAATTTGATTGTCCCGGTGGCGGGAACCGAGCCGTAGATGGATCCCGCCAAGCTGGTCTTGCCCGCACCGTTCGGCCCGACGATCGCTGTCACTTCACCGGCGGGGGCGACAAGGGAGACTTCCCGGACGGCGACAGCGGATCCGTATCGAACTGTGACTCTGTCGAGTTCGAGCATGTCAGGCGCCTTCCTCGTATTCGGAACCGAAATAGACTTCTCGCATCGCGTCGCTGGCCAAGCACTCCTGCGGTGGTCCGTAGAACGCCACTGATCCGAAATTGAGCAGCACGATCTTGGTGGCGAGCGCCGCGATGAGATCGACGTTGTGATCGACCAGGACTACTCCCTTGCCCTGCGCGGCAATCGATCGCACGGCACCGGAGATGGCAGCGATGCCGTCGTGATCCGCACCGGCAAACGGTTCGTCCAACAGGAGGACTTCGGGTTCGGTCGCCATCGCCCGCGCCACCTCGACCAGACGCTGCGCGCCCAAACTGAGATCCCCGCAAGCACTCTCGACGTCGGTGACCGAGTATCGCGCAGCAATCTCTCGGGCCCGCTGTGCTGTCCGGTCCCAGTTCTCGAAAGGTCCTTTGATCGCCCACCACAGCGAGTGCAGAGGTGAGGTGATCTTGTGCCCGTACAGTCCCGGGATGATGTTGTCGACGGCGTCGAGTTCCGCCGCGAGCTGCGGATGTTGAAACGTGCGCGAGAGCCCTTGCCGTGCACGGCGCTCCGACGGCCCGGTCAAGGGAGCACCGGCGAGCGCGACGGTTCCGGAGTCTGCTTGCTGTGTGCCGAAGATGCAGTCCACCAGTGTGGTCTTGCCTGCCCCGTTCGGGCCGACCAGGCCGATCACCTCTCCCGGTCCGACGCTGAACGAGACATCGTCGACAGCGCGGACGCCGCCGTAGGACTTGTGGAGCCCGCTCACTTCGAGTAGCCGAGTCATCGATTGCCACGCTCCTTGTACAGACGGTTCATTCGACCCAGAACGTTCTGACTCCACCCGATCACCCCACCAGGCGCGACGATGAGGATCACCAGGACGGCTCCGGCAAGCAGGAGTTCGCCACTTCCCTGGTACCCGGGCATGTTCAGCGTCACGATCACCACGATCAATGCACCGAGCGGAGCACCCCACGCCGAACTGCGACCGCCGATGATCGGCATGAAGATCGCAAGGAAAACAATACTGAGAGTGAAGGTTTCAGGAGTGACAGCTTGCACCGACACGGTGAACAGCGATCCGCCGGTCGACGCGATCGCGGCACCGATCGCCAGCGCCACAACGGTCAGGTGCGCAGGATTGACGCCGGAAGACCGTGCGACATTACGATTGTCGCGGGCAGCTTGCAACATCAGCCCCCACACCGATTTCCGGAGTCGATCGACAGCGACCGCGATCAGACACACGAACAAGATCGCGAACACGACCAATGCGTAGCGCAGTGGCACCCAGCCGAACATCGTCACAGTCTCGACGCCCGAGATCCCGGCCGATCCGCCGGTGAAACTCGGCCCGTCGATCAACCAGTGCTCGAAAGCGATACCGAACAACAAGGTCACCGCGGCAAGGTAGAAGCCGGAGAGTTTCTGCGTTGCCAAGCTGAGGAGTACTGCAACCGCTGCAGCGGCGAGGGCGCCGAGAATCCATCCCCACCACATCGACAACCCGGTCCGAACCGAGATCAGCGCAACGGCATACGCGCCGATCGCCGCATACGCGCTGTACGCCATCGACAGTGATCCCGCGAGCACGAATGGCACGTACATGCCGAGTGCGATCAGCGAATACGTCGCAGCGAGGAACACCAGATCCTGCCGGTACAGACTCGGCCCCATCCACAGCAGCACGGCAGCAACCACGACCACGGTGATCAGCGCTTCTCGTGACAGGGCGAGCATCCTCGTCCGGGAACGGCCGGATGTAGTGGGCGGATTTGACGTCAGCGGACTGGTAGAAAGCGAGGCCATCAGACGCGAACCTTCCTCGAGAGCAAGCCTTCCGGACGGAAAGCGAAGAACACCAGGGCAATCAGCAGAATCGCGGTTTGCGCAGCACTCGCACCGAAGTAGTACGGGGCGAATACCTGGACGACGCCCAACACCATTCCGCCGATCAGCGGAGCCCAACTCCGGCCGGTACCACCGATGACGAGTGCGATGAATGCCGTCAGCGTCCAGGACAGACCGCTCGTGAACTGAACACCGGCCTTGGGAGCGAACAGAAGTCCGGCGACGGCGGCGATCACACCCGCGAGGGTGAACGCGATGAGGCGTACCCGATCCACCAGCAAGCCCAGGACTCGGGCGGCATCCGGATTGTCGCCGACGGCGCGAAGCAGACGGCCCGAGGTGGACCGGTTCAGCCACAGTCCGATACCGACGAAGATCACGGCAGTTCCGACGACGAGTACAACGGTCGAACTGTCGACGGTGGCACCGAGCACCGATATCGGATCGAAGTCGAAGATCTTCTGTCCGGGAAGTGGTGTTCGGCCGAAGACCGTGCCGGCGAGCTGCTGGATCCCGAACAGTACTGCGGTCACCGCCACCAACGCCGGTAGTTCCCCACGACCCGAACGCTTCTGAACCTGTTTGACCACAAGCTTTTCCGTCAGGATCGACAGCGCCACCGCTACCGCGATCCCCAGCGGCATGGCAATCCAGAGAGCGAGCCCGTAATTGATCGCGACCCAACTCGACGCCATGGCCGCAGCCATCGCGTACGGGCCCATCGCAAAGTTGAAGAAATCGGCGCCGACCACCACGAGATACATTCCGAGGGCTATCAGTGAGAAGAATGCACCGATCTCGATGGCTGCGAGCCACAGTTGTGCGTCTGTCATGTCAAGGCTCCTCGGTTATCCGCACGGGGGTTGGTAGGAATCCCACGGATGGGCCGGCTTGTTGTCCTCACCGAATTCGACGAGCACCAGTCCGCAGAGGCTGTCCGGAGCCAGGTGATCCTGGGAAGAAAACGACAGTGTCAATCCGTCCTGGCCGAAGCTGGCGGGAAGTGCCGAAACCTGTTGAAGAGCATCACGAACGGCCGTCCGATCTCGGTGGTCGCCGGCAATTTCGATTGCCTCGGCCAACATCATGACGGCGTCGTACGCCTGTGCGTCGTAGGCGGTCAGTTGATAATCAGGCCCCTTCACCGCCTGCACCTTGCGACGCAGTTCGGCGGTTCTCGGGTTGTTCTCACTGAGCGAGCCCATGTACACCATGCCGCTCAACGCCTTCGGGTCCGCCAAAGCCCAAGATGCGGGCTGGTTTCCGATGGAAGCGAGTGAGAAGCGTTGCGTCTGCGGGGTGACCTTCGACAAGGTGTTGTGCGCGAGGATTTCGAAGTGCCCGCCGATACTGGCGACCAGAATCGCGTCCGGTTCGGTTTCCGCGAGACGTGAGACCTGTGCGGTGATGTCCGCGGCATCGACCGGCGCCTTTTCGACGCCCGTCACTCTCGCGCACTTCTCGAGCGCCGGCCGCAGGGTCTTGATGATTCCGTCGATGGACGCACTCGCGTCACCGAGAATTCCCAGGGACTTATACCCCATCTTCTCGAAAGCCCCGCAGTACACCTGGGCGTACTGCTTCAACGAGTTCGGAATCATGAACGAGAAGTCGTTGTCGGGCGCCGAGGCAAAGGCGTCGCTGAGAACGACCGGAGCTATCGCAGGAATCTTCGACTGCTGGAGAATCGACTTGGCCTGCAGCACCGACCCGCTGCCCGTGGCGAGGATGACCGCACTGGACCCGTGATCGACCAACTTCCGAATGATCGACGGGGTCTTGGTGGGACTGCTCTCGTCGTTCTCGACAACCAATTCGACTTGCTTACCGTTGATTCCGCCCGCCTGGTTGATCAGGTCGACGGTCATCCGCACCGTCTTGCCGGCGATCGTGCTGTACGACGCACCGGGCCCGGTGGAGTCCTCGTCCAGACCGATGACGATGGTGTCTTCGGGAATGACACCGGCAGATGCGCACGCGCTCGCCCCGAGGACCACTGCCGCGCAGACGGCGATCGCCTTTCCGAGTCTCACATCGAACTCCCGTCCAAACTGTGCTTGGTAGATCAAACAAGCGCTTGATTTACGAGTGTGGACAGAAGTATGCACTGGGTCACACTGATAGTCAAAATCCGAACTACACGCGCAGGAACTGCGGTGTTACGGCTTCTGCAGCTGCCGGATCGACGAGCTGAGTTCGCGAATGACGGACTTCAATTCGTCGACATCAGAGCGGAGTTCGGCAAGGTCCGAGTCGGGAGATTCGGTCTGCGCTTCCTTCTTCGCCGTGCGCCGCGCAATGCGTGCCACCGGCTCGCCGTCGACGGAACGTGCGGCAAAGCCGTCCAGGAAAACCGAAATCAGATTGCGCTGCAGATCTTCGGCCAATTCGGAAAGCTGCGGGCGATACTGCGCGACGGTGGACCAGACGGATTCACGCAGGAGACGGTGAAACTGTTCGGGATCGATGTCTTCCCGAAACTCCGCGTCGGCAATTCCGCGAGCGATAGCCGATCGCCAGTAGCTGTGTGCCTTCTGAACCAGGATGGTGATGGGCGCGTCCGCCGGTTGCGACGAAAGTATGGCTTCTCCCTGATAGACCTCCGTGGCATACGGGTGATCCACCGCCGAGGCAAAAGAGACCGACACCATCGTGGCCAGGCGATTTCGAGCCGAACCTTCCGGTTCGATCGAGTCCTCGTACCGGACGTTGAGATCTTCGAGGAACCGGACGACGATCTCGTTGGCTATCGCATCCTTGGAGTCGAAGTAGTGATAGAGGCTGCCGGAGAGGATCCCGACTTCGTCGGCGATGTCTCGCACCGTCGTCGCGGCGATCCCCCGCTCACTGAACAGCTTGGCCGCATGAGCGAGTATTTCGTCCCGTCGGGTCGAGCGCACGAGAAGATCCTTCCGACGTTCCGATCGTCAAGCGAGTGCTTGATCAATTTCTCGTCGATGCTAACACCGCACCCTCGCTGACCTGCGGTGTGAGGTCCTGGACACCCAATCGAAACACCGGACACACACTTGTCACCGACAGTCATTCCACCGCAACAACTTCCACCTACTCTGTGCACTCGACGAATACAGCGTTGTATACGCACTCCGGATACAGATCTGTCAGAGCCATTGTCTGCCAGAGCCATCGACACGAAAGGCCCGTACATGCGAACCTTCTCGAAGCGCACCCTTGCCGCGCCGGCCGCTCTCGCCGCGCTGGGCTTGGTTCTCACCGGCTGCGGAAGCAAGGCAACAGACACCGCATCGGGAGATTCGACGGCTACGTCGTGCGTCGACACCTCGGGGGACACGATCAAGGTCGGTTCCCTGAATTCACTCTCGGGCACCATGGCCATCAGTGAAGTGACGGTCCGCGACTCCATCTCGTTGGCGGTGCAGGAGATCAACGATTCCGGCGGTGTACTGGGTAAGAAGATCCAGATCGTGGCAGAGGACGGCGCGTCGGAGCCGACAGTGTTCGCCGAGAAGGCCGAGAAACTGATCAGCAGCGATTGCGTCGCAGCAGTTTTCGGTGGCTGGACCTCCTCGAGCCGCAAGGCCATGCTGCCCGTGTTCGAGGACAACAACTCTTTGCTCTACTACCCGGTCCAGTACGAGGGACTGGAAGATTCGAAGAACATCTTCTACACGGGCGCAACGACCAACCAGCAGATCATCCCGGCTCTGGATTACCTGAAGGAGAAGGGCGTCAAGTCGCTGTATCTGGTCGGCAGCGACTACGTGTTCCCGCAGACCGCCAACCGCATCATCAAGGCGTACGCGGCAGCGAACGGCATCGAGATCAAGGGCGAGGATTACACGCCTCTGGGTTCGACCGACTTCTCCACCATCGTGAACAAGGTCCGCACAGCCGACGCCGATGCCGTGTTCAACACACTCAACGGCGATTCCAACGTTGCGTTCTTCCGTGAATACTCGAATGTCGGCCTGAAGCCCGCCGACATGCCCGTCGTCTCCGTCTCCATTGCGGAGGAAGAGGTCGGCGGTATCGGAGTCCAGAACGTCGAAGGCCAGCTGACGGCGTGGAACTACTACCAGACCATCGACTCCCCCGAGAACAAGAAGTTCGTCGAGGCGTACAAGGCGAAGTTCGGCCAGGACAAGCCCACGTCCGATCCGATGGAAGCGGCATACACCTCCGTCTACCTCTGGAAGAACACCGTCGAGAAGGCCAACTCGTTTGCGGTCAAGGATATTCAGGACAACGCCGACGGTGTGACCTTCCAGGCGCCCGAAGGACTCGTCACCATCGACGGCGACAACCACCACATCACCAAGACTGCCCGGATCGGCGAAATCCGTTCCGACGGACTGATCTACACGGTCTGGGATTCGGGACAGCCGATCGAGCCGGATCCGTACCTGAAGAACTACCCCTGGGCTGAGGGGCTCGGTAGCTGATCGACAAAAGGCGGAATTGACGGAATCGACGAGTAGAGAGGTGGAGCGTCTGTCATGGATGTTGTGATCGGGCAGCTGTTCACGGGTTTGAGTATCGGATCGATTCTCCTGTTGGCAGCGTTGGGGTTGTCTCTCACGTTCGGGCAGATGGGTGTCATCAACATGGCACACGGCGAGTTCATCATGGCCGGCTCGTACACCGCATACGTAGTTCAGCAGGTGATCTCGAATGCAACGGGATCGTTGATCATTTCTCTGCTCGTCGGTTTCATCGTCGGCGGACTGATGGGTGTCGTGCTCGAAGTGGTCCTGGTATCGCGGATGTACCACCGACCCCTCGACACGCTGTTGGTGACATTCGGCGTCGGATTGATCCTTCAGCAGTTGGCGCGCGACATCTTCGGCGCGCCGGCAGTCAATGTTTCGGCGCCGAGCTGGCTTTCGGGCGGGGTCGATATTTTCGGCGCCGTGGTGCCGAAAACCCGCATCTTCATTCTGGTGTTGGCGATCGCAGCGGTGATCGCACTTTCGGTCGCACTGAAGCAGTCGTCGATGGGTAGACGCATCCGGGCGGTCGTCCAGAATCGCGATCTGGCCGAGACGAGCGGAATCTCCTCTCGTCGTACGGACATCACGACCTTCTTCCTCGGTTCCGGGCTCGCCGGCGTCGCGGGTGTCGCGTTGACGCTCATCGGTTCCACCAGCCCGACCATCGGCCAGTCCTATCTGATCGACGCCTTCCTGGTTGTTGTCGTCGGCGGTCTCGGTCAGATGAAGGGAGCCGTGATCGCAGCCTTCGCCCTCGGCATCTTGAACTCGTTCATCGAGTACTCGACGACAGCGTCGATCGCGAAGGTGATCGTGTTCGTCATCATCGTCGTCTTCCTTCAAGTTCGGCCGCAGGGCCTGTTCGCAGTCAAGACGAGGAGCCTCGTATGAGCATCCTGAACAATTCCCGAATTCGGGTGTGGGGCGGTTTCGCACTTGCCGCGATCGTGCTGTTCGCCGTCGCTCCGGCTGTGCTCTCGGACTTCAGGCTGTCACTGTTGGCCAAATTCCTGTGCTTCGCCATAGTCGCTGTCGGTATCGGTTTGGCTTGGGGCAGAGGCGGAATGCTCACGCTCGGCCAGGGGGTGTTCTTCGGGATCGGCGCATATGTGATGGCGATGCACCTCAAGATCGCCGATGCCGAACTCAAGGGCGACGCGGTCCCGGACTTCATGTCCATCGCCGGCAAGACCGAACTGCCGGGATACTGGCAACCGTTCGCCTCGCCATTCGTGGCGATCTTCGCCATCCTTTTCCTGCCGGCCGCTGTTGCCTTTCTCCTCGGACTCGGTGTGTTCAAGCGGAGAGTCAAGGGCGCGTACTTCGCGATCCTCTCGCAAGCACTCGCCGCGGCTTTCGCGATCCTCTTGATCGGCCAGCAGTCGATCGGTGGCAGCAACGGCCTCAACCGCTTTCGCACGTTCTTCGGTTTCAACCTCAACGATCCGGCGAACAAGCAGATGTTGTTCTTCATCGCCGCCGGAGTTCTTCTCGCATCGGTCGCTCTGATTCGCCAGCTGATGAACTCCCGATACGGCGAACTCCTCGTCGCCGTCCGCGATCAAGAGGAGCGCGTACGTTTCCTCGGATACGATCCGGCGAACATCAAACTGGTCGCCTACGTGACCGCGGCGTTCCTCGCCGGTATCGCCGGTGCGCTGTTCGTTCCGATCGTGGGCATCATCTCCCCCGCCGACGTCGGGATCGTTCCGTCAATCGCCTTTCTCATCGGGGTCGCGATCGGTGGCCGCGCAACGCTTCTGGGTCCGGTACTCGGTGCGATCGGCGTCGCGTGGGCGCAGTCGACATTCTCGGAGAAACTCCCTTCGGGATGGATCTACGCACAAGGGTTGATGTTCATCGTCGTGGTCGGGTTCTTCCCGGCAGGTGTGGCCGGATTGTTCGCCCTGATGCGCCACCGCAAGAAGCGTGAGACCCCGGCCGACCCGCCGGTCAAGGTCTCCCAACCCGAACCAGTGGAGGTGTCGTCATGACCAACACAACCGCCACCAGCGAACCCACACCGGCACTGGGTGGCAACGCCGGAATGTCGTCCGAGTACCTCGAAGTACGGAATCTTTCGGTCAGCTTCGACGGTTTCAAGGCCGTCGACGGCGTCGACTTGACCCTCATGCAGGGCGACCTGAGGTTTCTCATCGGCCCGAACGGGGCTGGAAAGACAACGTTGGTCGACGCCATCACCGGACTCGTTCCCGCGACGGGTTCCATCACGAAGTCCGGCGAGCAACTGCTCGGCAAGAAGGTTCACAAGATCGCCCGCCTCGGCGTCGGGCGAACCTTCCAGACGGCAAGCGTCTTCGAAGAGCTCTCGGTGCTGCAGAATCTCGACATCGCGGCCGGAGCCGCCCGATCACCGTGGAACCTGCTCAGAAAACGCAAAGGTGTGCTTCCCGAGATCGAAGAGGCGCTGGAGACAACCGGGTTGGAGCACCTCAGGGACACCGCCGCAGGCATTCTGGCGCACGGACAGAAGCAGTGGCTCGAAATCGGAATGTTGTTGGTACAGAACTGTTCCGTGCTCCTGCTCGACGAGCCCGTCGCAGGCATGAGCCTCGAGGAGCGCGAGGAGACCGGGAACCTTCTGCGGCGCATCGGCGGTGCGCGAACCGTCGTCGTAGTCGAGCACGACATGGACTTCATGCGATCCTTCGCCACGTCCGTCACAGTGCTCGCCGCTGGGAAAGTGCTTGCCGAAGGAACTGTGGCGGAGGTCCAAGCCGACCCCAAGGTGCAAGAGGTCTACCTCGGCACAGCCGCTGCCGGAACCGATCTCGGCGCCGACACCGAACCGACCCCGGAGGACTGAATCATGCTCGAGCTCGTCGACATCCGCGCCGGCTACGGACGCACCGAAGTGATCCACGGCGTATCCCTGCTGGTTCCCAGCGACGGAGTTGCGGCAGTCATGGGTCACAACGGTGCGGGTAAAACCACCTTGCTGCGCGCCGCCGTCGGTCTGATCAAACCTACACGGGGAAAGGTACTTCTGAACGGTGAGGACATCACCGGTCTACGGCCGAGCGCCCGCGTCGCTCGCGGACTTGCCTACGTACCCCAGGGCCAGCAGTCGTTCGGACAACTGACAACTGCCGAGAATCTTCGGGTGGTCGCCGACGGGCGCAAACGCGGAAAGGCACTCATCGCAGAGGCATTGGATCTGTTTCCCGCACTCACCACGCTCCTCGACCGTCGCGCGGGACTTCTCTCCGGTGGGCAGCGACAACAGCTTGCCATCGCTCGCGCCCTGATCACCGAGCCCAAGATCCTCATTCTGGACGAGCCGACCGAGGGCATTCAACCCAACGTGGTCGCCGAAATCGAAAGGACCGTCATGGAACTCACCGAACGCGGCGATCTCGGTGTCCTCCTCGTAGAGCAGCACATCGGTTTCGCGCTCCAATCTGCGCAGCATTACAGCATTCTCGCGGCGGGACACGTGACCTCGACCGGTGAGGGCGGCACCACGTCCACCGAGGCGGTTCGTCGAGCGATGGCAATCTGACATGAGTGTGCGCCCGCCGCTGCGCGAGCAGGTCTATCGGTCGATCCGGAACGATCTGATGTCGGGTCAGATCGCGCCATCCGAACGACTCGGCGAAGAACGGTTGGCTCATCTCTACGGTGTCTCGCGAACACCGGTGCGCGAAGCGCTCGCGAAGTTGGAATCCGACGGGCTGGTCGAGCGCGACGAACATGGACTCTTTCCGTACCGACCGCACCTCGACGAGTTGGGTGGCCTCTACGAGCTGCGCATACTCCTCGAAGTGCACGGGCTTCGGCGGGTACTAGACGGTGAGGCCCCCGCTCATGATCGAGACGCGCTCGGTTCCGAACTCGACAAGTGGTACACATTTCTCAAACAGATGCCGGTACCGGACGCCGGCTTCGTGACGCTCGACGAGGAGTTCCACATCGCGCTCCTCGCCTCGTCCGGAAACCACGCGTTGGTCGACGCCTTGCAGGCCGTCAACTCGAAGCTGCGCCCCGTGCGGATGTTCGACTACCTGACTCCCGACCGTATGAAGGCCACCGTGGAGGAACATATCTCCGTCGTCGAACTGGTGCTGGACGGCAAGATTCCGCAAGCACACGAGGCACTGGTGTCGCACATCGACATCTCTCGTGCGGTTGTCCTCGACCGCGCTCGGCAGGCCCTCTCGTTGGCCGCCATGGCCAACGCTGTGCGGAACTGATCGAGCGGGAGTCACCGCCCCTCCGAAAATCGCACTTGCTCAGCGTGGGAAGGCTCTCGGAAATAGGAATGGACTCACAGCGGTTGCACCTCACAACGACGCTTGCGTTCTATTCGCTGAGAAAGGCACCACATTCATGGCCGTCCCACTTTCCATCCTCGATCTCGCCCACATCGGCGACAACGAAACCGCCAAAGACAGCTTCGACGCCAGCGTGACCTTGGCGCAGCGCGCCGAGCAGTGGGGTTACAAGCGAATCTGGTATGCCGAGCACCACAACATGGGTTCCATCGCGTCTTCGGCCACCAGCGTTCTGATCAGCCACGTCGCCGCGCACACCAGCAAAATCCGCCTCGGCGCCGGTGGAATCATGCTGCCCAACCACGCGCCGCTGACGATCGCCGAGCAGTTCGGCACCCTTGAGACTCTGCACCCGGGTCGCATCGATCTCGGTCTCGGTCGCGCGCCCGGTAGTGATCAGAAGACCATGCAGGCTTTGCGACGCGACCCGAGTTCTTCGGACAGCTTCCCGCAGGACGTACTCGAGCTTCAGGGCTACCTCGGCGACACTTCGCGCGTCCCCGGAATCAATGCCGTTCCCGGTAAGGGCACTCACGTTCCGCTCTACATTCTCGGATCGTCACTGTTCGGAGCCAAGCTCGCCGCGATGCTCGGCCTGCCGTATGCATTTGCCTCGCACTTCGCCCCCAACGCCCTGCGCGACGCCGTCGCGATCTATCGACGCGAGTTCAAGCCGTCGGAGCAGTTGGCGGAGCCGTACGTCATCGCGGGCGTCAACGTCATCGCCGCCGACACCCATGAGCAGGCTCAGCAGGACTTCCTCGCGGCCAAGCGTTCGCGCGCCAGCCTTCTTCTCGGACGCGGACGCAAGTTCACGGACGACGAAGCGGACATGCTGCTCGACTCCCCCGCGGGTCAGCAGGTTCTGCAGATGACCAAGTACAGCGCCATCGGCACGCCCACGGAGGTCCGCGCCTACCTCGACGAGTTCACCGAGCATGCACAGGCCGACGAGCTGATCACGGTGTCGACCGGCACCAACCGCGAGGCTTGGTTGCGCACGTTCGAACTCCTCGCCGACGTGAGCGATCTGGTACCCGCCTAAGCTGCCGGTATGGGCGATCCATCCCGTCGCGGGTTCATCTCGGTACTGGCAGTTCTACTTTCGACGGGTTGGGCCGCCAACCACTTTGCTTCGCTCATCCCGGTTCTCCGGGTGGACGAGGGCCTTTCGCATACCGTGCTCGACGGTGTTTTCGGTATCTACGCGCTCGGACTCCTACCCGGCCTGTTGACCGGTGGAGCACTGTCGGATCGCGTCGGCCGAGCTGTAGTCGTCCTGCCCGGAGCGCTCATAGCCTCGCTCGGAACCTTGATTCTTCTTCTCTGGCACGACGCGCCCGGGCTCATGGTCGGGCGCCTCGTTGTCGGTATCGGTGCCGGTCTGGCAATCGGCGCCGGCACCGCGTGGGCGGCTGACCTTCGCGGCAAGTCCGGAACCGTGATGGCGGGCGTAGTACTCACCTCGGGTTTTGCACTGGGACCACTGTTTTCGGGTCTGTTGGCACAATTTGCCGCCTTCCCACTCGCTACGCCCTTTGTCGTCTCGGCCGTCTTGTCGGTGGGTTCGGTTACCGCGGCAGCTGTGTGGAGTCGTACACCTGTTCCCGTAGAAGCCGCGACCATCACACCCGTCCCAGACGGCGCGGAGCGCTCCGTCGCAAATGCGCCAGACGGCGCGGAGCGCTTCGTCGCAAATGCGCCAGACGGCGCGGAGCGCTCCGTCGCAAATGCGCTGCTCTGGGCACTTCCGTTGGCTCCATGGGTGTTCGCCAGCGCAACAGTGTCTTTCGTGACCATGACGGCCAGGCTCGGGGACCGCTACTCAGGTCCTCTCCTTCCGGGTTTCGCGGCGGCGCTGACTCTGGGTGCTGGAATCCTGGTTCAAACCGCTGCGCGCCATCGCAATTGGGGTCCTCAGGCCGGCACGACAGGCGCCGCACTGGCGGCACTCGGATACTGCCTGGTCGCAGTCGGCGGCGCGCACCCCGCGCTCGGGTTGTTCATCGTCTGCGCGCTCGTCCTCGGTACGGCCTACGGACTGTGTCTGCGTGAGGGACTGCTCGACCTCGAGTCGCTGGCTCCCCCGGCCTCGCGGGGCGCCCTGACCGGGATCTTCTACGTCGGCACCTATCTCGGATTCGGACTGCCGGTGCTACTGGTTGTCATCGAACCCACGATGGGTCCGTCGCTGCCGTTGGTGATCCTCGCCGCTGTTGCCGCCGTCGTTGCCGTGGTCCGATTCCGTCGATTGCGGTCGACCCAGGCTTCCGCGTCACATCCGCGTCTCGAGGTCGCATCGGTCTGAGCGTCCATTCGGACGGAGTTGGCGGTACTTGCAGTCGCAGCTACCCGGCGGTGTTAGCGTCGGAGGACCAGAAGGTCACTGCGTAGGGACACAGCAATGGGCAAGAGCGAGGCGGGCAAGGCCGAATCGGCCAAGAGTAGTGCGGACGACCTGACGGGTCGGCGCATCCTGATCACCGGCGCTGCCCGCAATATCGGTTCTTCGCTGGCCAGACGCCTGTACGACCGTGGTGCGTCCGTGGGACTGCTCGGCCTCGAGCCGGAACTTCTCGAGCAAGTCGCCACTTCCTGCGGCCGCGCGCCGTGGCAGTTGTGCGACGTCGCCGACCTCGAGCAGGTATCTCGCGGCGTCGACTACATCGCTGAGAAGCTGGGAGGCATCGACGTCGTCGTCGCCAATGCCGGGGTCGAGGCGAACTCGTCGATCCTCGGCGGCGACCCTGCGGACATGCGCCGCGCCGTCGAAGTCAATCTCATGGGCACGTACTACACCCTGCGCGCAGCCGGTCCGCACATCAGTCACGAAAACGGTTACGCCCTGGTGGTCGCCTCGGCTCACGGCGCCGCCAAGCATCCGTTTCGCGGACCGTTCGGTGCTTCGCGCGCCGGCGTCGAAGCCTTGGGTGACGCGTTGCGCTTGGAAATGAAACACCTCGGCACCAAGGTGGGCGTCGCGTATATCGGCGACATCGACACCGATACCACCGCACTGTCGTTCGACGGAGCACGCGGAACCCTCGCCAGCGTCGGCACCACGACCGTCGCTGACGCCGTCGACGCGTTCGAGCGCGGTATCGTCGGCCGGAAGTCACGCGTACACGCGCCCCGCCGCAGCGCCGCGGTTCGCCACATCGCGCAACGAGCTATAGACCTCCGTCCCTCTCACATCCGTGGAGTCGCATGAACCCCCGCATCCCGCCCGGCCGATTCAAGGACCTCGGTCCGATCAACTGGGGAATCTGGCGTGTCCTGTCGAAGGCTGCCGGAGCACCCGATGCGCATCTGTTCAGCACCTTGGGGCGCACGGGTGGACTCTTCCGCGGTTGGCTGCACTACTCCGGCTCACTCATGCCCGGCGGCAAGATCTCTCGCCACGACACCGAACTGATCATCCTGCGGGTCGCGCACCTGCGGGACTGCGGTTACGAGATGGATCACCACATCAGGCTCGGCCGCAAAGCCGGAATCGACGCAGAAGAACTGGCCCGAATCATCGAGGGCCCTGGCGCTTCCGAGTTGAGTCCGCGTCACCGTGCGATCTTGACTGCGGTCGACGAGTTGGTCACCACCAAGGACGTCACCGACGACACGTGGGGAACGCTCTCGCAGCATCTCGACGATCGTCGGTTGATCGAATTCACCTTGTTGGTCACTCAGTACGACGGCCTGGCCACCACGATCGGAACCTTGCGGGTTCAGCGCGACTTCTCCTGAAGTTCCGCGGCGGCCGTAACTCAGCTCTAACCCGAAGACATCTGGACGAAACACCTGATCAATAGCGTATACAGGTATGTCGACAGGGATGAATACGGCGCCGGAGCCACTGCGTGAGGTGGTCTACCGGGAACTACGCACCGAACTGGTCAACGGGACCATCGGGTTCGATCAGCGCCTGACGGAACCGAAACTCTCCACGCGTTTCGGCATTTCTCGCACACCAGTACGGGAAGCGTTGACGATGCTGTGCGCCGATGGACTCCTGCGCCGGGAAGAGTACGGGTTCTCCGCCGTGCGCCCGAGTATCCCGCGGATCCGAGATCTGTATGAACTCCGAATCACTCTGGAACTACAGGGAATTACCCGGGCGATCGCAGATCCGACGATCCGGCACGACCGAACAATCCTCGACGACGAATTGGTGCGGTGGCGTGCCCTGGCTCTCGATCCGCCCGCTCAGGAACCGGGGTTCGTCGAACTGGACGAGGAATTCCACGTCGCCGTACTGAGGGCGTCGGGAAACAATGAACTGGTCGCGTCGCTGCTGTCGGTGAATTCCCGTATCCGGCACGTTCGGATGTACGACTTCATGGTCAACGGCCGCATCGACACCTCGATCGCGGAGCACATTCGAATCCTCGAAGAACTACGTGCCGGCAATCTGCCCGAGGCCCGCACGCTTTTGCACCAGCACATCGGCGAGTCTCTCGACGTCGTCCTCGACCGGGTGACCCGCGCGATCACCGCGCTCTCACTCGCCAACATCACGGACTGATCGGAGCAGTACACACCATGACCATCGCAGCAGAAGTTTTCACCCCGACAGCCCGGGTCGAGCAGGCATTCCAGCGGATCGAGGAAGTAGATCGCCCCGAAGTCTGGATCACGTTGCGCCGCAGGGAAGATGTGCTTGCCGATGCCGCTTCGGTCGAAGCCAGAATCGCCACGGGCGAGCATCTTCCTCTGGCTGGGCGTCTGGTCGCCGTCAAGGACAACGTCGACGTCGCCGGTCTGCCGACCACAGCGGCGTGCCCCGAATTCGCGTATTCGCCGGACGAAACCGCCAGTGCCGTTGCGCGGTTGATCGAGCACGGGGCTGTTGTTCTGGGGAAGACCAATCTGGACCAGTTCGCCACCGGACTGGTCGGAACGCGCAGTCCGTACGGAGCCGTTCGCTGCGCCTGGGACGAAGAGTTGATCTCGGGCGGTAGTAGCTCCGGATCCGCCGTCGCTGTCGCGCTGGGAATTGCAGACATCGGAATCGGCACCGACACTGCCGGTTCGGGCCGGGTGCCGGCAGCGTTCCACGGGATCTACGGACTCAAGCTCTCGCTCGGCGTCATCCCCGCCCACGGAGTAGTGCCCGCCTGCGTCGACTACGACGCTCTGACGGTATTTGCCGACGACCTCGAATCGGCAACCGCGGCAGCGGCAATCATGATCGGCCACGAACCTAGGGATCCCCGCAGCCGCGTCTGGCCTTCCGACGTTCGTCTCGCGGCGGCGCCGAATCCCCGCGTCGCCGTCCCCCGAATCGAGGATCTCGCTCAACTGAGCCCGTCGTATACAGCAGCATTTCAGGACACTGTGACAGCTCTGGTAGCCGGCGGCGCCGAGACCGAGACCGTCGACATATCCGGACTGCTCGACGCGGCCCGATTGCTCTACGACGGCGCCGTGGTGGCGCAGCGGTACGCCGCTGCCGGCGAGTTCCTCGAAACTCGTCCTGCCGGAGCAGATCCCGCGGTGTCCGACATCGTGCTCGGTGCGAAGCACCCCACCGGATACCAGCTAGTCGACGATCTCGATGCTCTCACCCGCGCCAAGGCTGCCGCCCGGGAACTCCTCGCCGGGTTCGACGCCCTACTGCTTCCCACCACCACCGAACACCCGACGATTGCCGCCGTGACCGAGGATCCGTTCGGAATCAACCGCCGGATGGGAACTTTCACCAACTTCTGCAACCTGCTCGACATGGCGGCCGTCGCGGCGCCCGGACACCGCACTGCCGAAGATCACCCGTTCGGCGTCATGTTCGTCGTACCCGCTTTCGACGACCAGATCGCCATCGACCTCGCTGCGCGACTCGGCGGTGCGCCTTCACCCACGCTCGTCGATACCGGAATCGACCTCGCAGTATTCGGCGCTCACCTGCGCGGGCAACCCCTCAACACACAGTTGGTCGACCTCGGCGCGCGGTACGTCGAAACCGTCACGACCTCGGATGCCTACCGGCTCTTCGCTCTCGACACGACGCCACCGAAGCCCGGCCTGGTACGCCGTGGCCCTGGACTCGGCGCACCGGTCGTCGGCGAGATCTTCCGAATCTCACCGGCCGGGCTGGGAACGTTCCTCGCCGCCTTGCCTGCACCGATGGCGCTCACCAGCGTCGAGTTATCCGACGGCAGAACGACAGTCGGTTTCAGCTGCACTCATGACGCCGTAAACGGCGCAGCTGACATCACCGACTACGGCGGTTGGGCCGCGTACCTCTCTCGCTGACAGTCACGGCTTGCAGATTCGAGTGACGGCCTCGCGCACCACTTCACGGCGGCGCGCGATCTCGTCGGCGTCGACGTTCTGGTTGTCGGCCACACCGGGGGCCACCACCCAGCCGAACACGAGGCCGAACAGCATCGTGATCAGGTCCTGGGGGTCCCAGTGCTTCGAGATGAGGCCGTCTTCTTGAGCCTTGCGGATCGTGGCCATTCGCGGAACCCAGCTGGAATGTTCCTCGGCCAGCTTCTTCATCCGTGGTGCCTCACCCTGCAATTGACCCCAGATCATCATCCGTTGAATCTGTGGTTTGCCGAGCATTGCGTCGAACAGTTCGACGGCATGCGCGGGCATGTCTTCACCGGTGAACTCGACGGATTCCATCGCCTGCTCGAAGTCGACGTCGAGCACCGCGTGGAACAACGCGACCTTGTCACCGAAATAGGCGTAGAGGCGCTCCTTACTGGCGTTTCCGTTCTTCGCAATCCGATCGATGCGCGCACCGGCAAGCCCGTAGGTGCCGAATTCTTCTTGCGCAGCGTCGAGGATTCGCTGTTTCGTCGCGGTCAAGTCAGTGGGAGCCATAGTGATGATGGTAACCGAACGAACTATTTCGTTTGACTCACCCGAGAAGGCTGGAATACCTTTTTCCAATGACCACCACGTCCCACGTCGACGGCGGCACTCTGCCACCGATCCCGGCTGTCTCCGAGAATCCGAATCATCAACGTCGCTGGCTGGTGCTCTGCATCGTCGCGTTCGCTCAACTCATGGTGGTGCTCGACGGCACCATCGTCTCCATCGCCCTACCGGCAGCCCAGGAGGAACTGGGCATAAGCGACCTTGACCGCGCGTGGGTGGTCACGTCGTACGCCTTGGCGTTCGGTGCGCTGCTGCTCCTCGGCGGACGTATCGCGGACTACTGGGGCCGAAAGCGATCCTTCATCGTCGGCATGGCGGGCTTCGCGGTTGCCTCCGGCATCGGCGGCATCGCGCAGAGCGGTATCGAACTGTTCATCGCTCGCGCCGGCCAGGGCGTCTTCGCAGCACTGCTCGCGCCCGCCGCGCTGTCGATGCTCACCACCACCTTCATCGGAGAGAAGGAGCGCGCCAAGGCTTTTGCCGTCTACGGCGCGATCTCCGGCGGTGGCGCTGCTATCGGCCTTCTCCTCGGTGGAGTGCTGACGCAGTACGTCGACTGGCGCTGGTGCCTGCTCGTCAACATCCCGATCGCGCTGATCGCCATCGCTGCGGCCGTCCCGATCGTCAAGGAAACCAAAGCGCACGGCGACACGAGCTACGACCTTCCCGGCGCTGTCCTCATCGCCCTGGGGCTCGGCTCACTGGTCTACGGATTCACACGCGCCGAGCACGGCTGGGGTCAGGCGGACACTTTGCTGTTCATCGCACTGGGTCTGGTCTTCCTCGCGATCTTCGTGGTCGTCGAGAGCCGCAGCAAGAATCCGCTTCTACCGCTGAGCGTTCCGTGGCATCGTGATCGCGGCGCTGCTCTGATCGGCTCCATGCTGGTGGGCGCCGCCCTGCTCGGCGGCACGTTGTACCTGACGTTCTACCTGCAGATCGTGCTCGGATTCAGCCCGGTCATGGCCGGCGTCGGATCGCTGCCGATGGCGTTCTTCATCGTCTTGGCGTCGACCATCGCAGCGCAGTTGTCCACCAAGATCGGCCCCAAGCCGCTCATGGTCGCCGGCCCGCTGGTGGCAGCAGTAGGACTGCTCATGCTGACCCAGATCGAGGTACACAGCTCCTACTGGACGCACGTGTTCCCCGGCCTCGCGATCTTCGGCTTCGGACTGGGTCTGCTGATGGTGCCGATGCAGAACCTCGCACTGATCGGTGTCCCCGACCACGACGCCGGCGCTGCCAGTGCCCTGGTCAACGCCACCCTGCAGATCGGCGGCGCACTCGGAACCGCACTGTTCACCACGATCTACGCTTCGGCCAAGTCGGCCTTCACCGCCGACAACGCGGCGCCGATCCCGCCGGAAGGCATTCCTGTCGACATGTCGAATGCGACCATCCCGACCGGCGATCAATTGGCACTACTCCCCCAGCCGGTACAGGACTTCGTCGCCTCGATGACGGACTACTTCTTCGGCGCCGAGGTATCCGGATACTCGGCCGCATTCGGTTGGGCGGCAATCTTGTTGGCGATCATCGCACCGGTAGTGCTGGTTCTGGTCCGCGCCAAGAAGGGTGATCTGCCCGCCGAGGGTGCAGTCCACATGGGGTAACCCCTGTGCGCCTTTATTAACCGCCCGCGGTTAATAAAGGCGCACAGCAGGTCAGGCCTTCTTCAACACCTCAGCCACCGGAGTGCTGCTGCGGCCGATCAACTTCTGCAGGTCACCCGACTCGGTGTCCAACGCCCCCTTGGCAATTGCAGCATCGGAATCCGCGAGAATCTCTGCGACCGGGGCAGGCAGGCCGACGCTCTCGAGAATCCCCTTGTATGCGTCCTCGCTCACGAACTGGTACGCGACAGGCTTGCCGGCAAATTCGCTGATCTTCTCGGCCAATTCGGCATAGGTGAGCCTCTCGTCACCGCCCAACTCGTACACTGCACCTTCGTGGCCATCGGTGGTCGCGACTACTGCTGCGGCGTCGGCGTAATCCGCACGCGCCGCAGCCGCGATCTTGCCTTCCGCTCCCGCACCGACCAGTGCGCCGCGTTCGATCACACCGGCCAGGTCGTTGGTGAAGTTCTCCCAGTACCAACCGTTGCGCAACA
The DNA here is from genome assembly GCF_030208925.1 of Rhodococcus sp. MEB032. NCBI lineage: Bacteria > Bacillati > Actinomycetota > Actinomycetes > Mycobacteriales > Nocardiaceae > Rhodococcus > Rhodococcus sp. MEB032. The sequence continues at coordinate 60,021 of NZ_JARVSY010000004.1, read as the reverse complement.
GCGCGAACGGAATACCGCTCCGAGTGAGCACGTCCTCGGTCGCCTTGTGCTCGGCAGCAAGCTTCATCGGCGTGTCCTGAGCATTCAAGATGCTCGTGTAGGCGATGAATCCGACGCCGGCAGCCTTCGCCGCGTCGATGATGTTGGTGTGTTGCGCGAGCCGTGACCCCACTTCACTTCCCGAGATCAGAACCAGCTTGTCGACGCCCGCCAGTGCGGTTTCCAACGCCGAGGCATCGGCGTAGTCCGCTTGGCGTACAACTACTCCGCGGGCGGCGAGGCTTTCCGCCTTCTGTGGATTGCGGACCACTGCGACGATGTCGGACGCGGCGGTTCCCCGCTCGATCAACGACTCGACTACCAGTTGTCCGAGGTTTCCGGTTGCGCCGGTGACTGCAATGCTCATGCGAACTCCCGATCCAGGTTGAAGCGTAAATGCGTTCTGCAACCATCATGCACTTATTTTTCGTAAGTGCAACACGTCGAGTTAGCGCTATGGGATCGTGCAGTAGTAGCCTGGGTTCATGACCAGCACCGACTCACCTTCACGTGCTGCCCAGACCCCTGATCCGAATGCCGACGTCGTGGACCCAACGCTCGAGGCTGACGTCTTCGCTCGCGGGTGCAACTCTCGGGCGGCATTGCAGAATGCAACCGGACGCTGGGGAGCACTCGCGCTGGCGGCATTGAACGAGGGCCCGTACCGGTTCAGTGCCCTGCGCCGACGCGTCGACGGAGTCAGCGAGCGCATGCTCTCGCAGACCCTGCAAACACTCGAGCGGGATGGCCTCGTGCACCGTGAGGTACTCGAAACCATCCCGCCCAAAGTGGAATACAGCCTGACCGAACTCGGCGCCGACGTCGCCGCAAAGATCACGGCCCTGATCGAACTACTCGAGTCGCAGGTTCCGAAAATCGTTGCGTCACAAGCGTCGTACGACGCTCGGAATCAGCTCAACTTGTCCGAAAGCTGAGCGATGAACTCGTCGAATGCGTAGGGAACGCTCAGCACCGTCGGAGCGGACGTAGCCATCGCGTAGTCCATTCCGACCAGACGAACCAGACGGCCGTTCGACACCGAGGTCATGTTCGCGAACGGACCGAAGGACATCAGCTTGTCCAGGTTGATGCCGTCGGCGTCGACGAGAATGAAGACGTCGGCGTCGAGTGTGTCGATGGATTCCATGCCCACGGACACCGAACTGTCGCCGGAAGTGCACACTGCGTCGACACCGGGCGAGGTCTTCACCCCGAGCTGGCCGAGAAGACGGATCCGCGGGTCGGTGCCGCAGAAGACGATCAGGCCCTCGTCGGTGCGCATTGCATACGTTGCGGTTTTGCCCTGGAACTGTGGGTGATCAGCGGCTTGCTTCTCGAAGTACGCCCCGGTCTCGTCGATCAGCGTCTGAGCCTGCTCCGGCTGTCCGAGCGCTGCACCGATCATGCTCATCTGCTTGTCCCACGCGGTATCCCACGGCTGGTCGGGGAACGCGACGGTCGGCGCGATGTCACTGAGACGCTTGTACTCGCCCTCGTCGATGCCGGAGTACACGGCGAGGATCACGTCGGGATCGAGCCCGAGGATCTGCTCGAACGGGATATCGGGATTGGTCGTCATGAGAACAGGCTTGGCACCGTTCAGACGCGAAGCGTCCCAGGGCAGGATGTTGTTCTCGATGCCGGCGCCGGAGAAGCTCTCCATGGCGACCGGAACCTTGTTCAGTGCGATCACCGCATCCTGGCCACTCCATCCGATGGTCACGATGCGCATAGGCTCCGCGTCGATCGTCGTCGAACCGTAGGCGTGGTCGACGGTCACGGGGAACGCCCCCACCTCGGCGGCACCCGAAGCTTCGGCGTCCGATCCGGAGTCACCTGAGGTTCCACAGGCGGAGAGCGTCAGCGCGACGCAAGCCGCGAGCAGTACGGAACGAGTTTTCATGAGTGGTCCTTCGAAAGCCGAATGGTCGACTCGGGACGCTAATGCGTTGCGCGCCTACACCCCGACTCGAAGGCCTCAGATGGCGGTTTCGCAACACAACTCGACACAAAAGACGAAAAACCCCGTGAGCCTTTCCGGTAGTGCGAACTACCGAAAAGGCGCACGGGGCCGAAGGCCCTGCCGTCAGAAGTTGATCATGTGGCCGGCGAGGCCGTGGATCGCTTCCTGCAGTGCCTCACTGAGCGTGGGGTGGGTGTGGACGTTGCGTGCCAACTCGTTGACCGTGAGGTCCCACTTCTGGGCCAAGGTCAGCTCGGGCAGCAGTTCCGAAACGTCCGGTCCGATGAGGTGCCCGCCGAGCAGTTCGCCGTACTTCTTGTCGGCGATCAGCTTGACGAAACCGGTCGGGTCACCGAGACCGTGTGCCTTGCCGTTGGCAGCGAACGGGAAGTTCGCGACCTTGACGTCGTAGCCCTCGGCCTTGGCCTGCTCCTCGGTCAAACCGAACGAGGCGACCTGCGGCTGGCAGAACGTCGCACGCGGCATCATCCGGTAGTCACCGAGTGTCTGCGTCTCCGCGCCGCCGATGGTCTCGGCAGCGACGACAGCCTGAGCTTCTGCGACGTGCGCGAGCTGCAGCTTGGCGGTGACGTCACCGATGGCGAAGATGTGCGGGACGTTGGTGCGCATGTAGTCGTCGATCGCGATGGCGCCGCGATCGGTCAACGCGACACCGGTGTTCTCGAGACCGAAGCCCTCCACGCGCGGTGCGAAGCCGACGGACTGCAGAACCTTGTCGACGACCACGGTCTCGATCTCGCCGGACTTGTTGTCCTTGATCGAGACGGTGACCTTGCTGCCGTCGTCGCTGATGGACTGCACAGCGGCACCGGTCTTGATGGTGACGCCGAGCTTCTTGTACTGCTTGGCGATTTCCTTCGAGACGTCGGCGTCCTCGTTGGGCAGTGCCCGATCGAGGAACTCGACGATCGTAACGTCGACGCCGTAGTTCTTGAGGACGTAACCGAACTCCATGCCGATCGCGCCGGCACCGACGATGAGGATCGAACCCGGAAGGTCACGGGTGAGGATCTGCTCTTCGTAGGTCACGACGTTCTCGCTCAGCGAGGTGCCGGGCAGCAGCTTGGTGTACGAACCGGTCGCGATGATGGCGTTGTCGAACGTGATCGTCTCGGTGCCACCCTTGCTCAGCTCCACGCTGATGGTGTTGGCGTCGACGAACGTGCCCTTGCCGTCGTACTCCGGGATCTTGTTCTTCTTCATCAAGAAGTGAATGCCCTTGACTCGCCCGTCCGCGACCTTGCGGCTGCGATCGAAAGCGGAGCCGAAATCGAAGGACACGTCTCCGGACATGCCGAACGTCTTCGCTTCTTTCGTGAAGATGTGCGCGAGTTCGGCGTTACGGAGAAGCGCCTTGGACGGAATGCAGCCGACATTCAGGCATACACCGCCCCAGTACTTCTGCTCGATGATGGCGGTGCTCAGGCCCAGTTGTGCCGCGCGGATAGCAGCGACGTACCCACCGGGGCCGGCTCCGAGGACAACGACGTCATAGTGTGAGGTCACGATTCACCAGGGTAGTCCTGCATCGTTTCGCTGTCCCCAGATGGTCGTATTACCCGTCGGTAGCCCACACTTCTCGGGCAACTCGGGCGAAATTTCCGCCGTACACGGCCTCGATCGACGGCTCGTCGAAGCCCCGCTCACGCAATACCTGATCAAGTGTCAGCACGTCCTCCGGAGGAGTCCACTGCAGTGGCCCCCACGCGGTGTACGCCTCGGAGAACGACGACGGGTTCTGCTCGATCTCTTCGCGGAAGTCGTCGGCGTCGAATGAGAAGTCGGAGCCGATCCCGACATGATCGATGCCGACGAGTCCCACAGCCTCTTCGATGTGGTCGGCCATCGCGGACAGCCGAGCCTGGTCGTCATCCGGTCCGTTGACGCCGAGGAATATGCCCACGCCGTTGATCCCGACGACGCCGCCGGTCTCCGCACACGCTCTGGCCTGATCGTCGGTGATGTTGCGCGGATGCTCCCACAACCTTCGGAGGTTCGAGTGGCTGTAGATCATTGCTCGCTGGGTGATAGCTGAGATGTCCAACCCCGTCTGTACAGAACAATGCGAGCCGTCGACCGTCATTCCGACGCGATTCATCTCGGCAACCAGGTCACGGCCGTATCCACTCAACCCCGTGTCCGCCAGGTCCAAGCAGCCGCAGCCGGCAGCGTTCATGTAGTTATACGTCGGCAACATCGAGCGGACTCCGAGGTCGTAGAAGTACGAGACGTTGGCCAGGTCTCCCTCCAGCGGATTCGAGTCCTCCAGGTCGAAGGCCAGGGCGATTCCGCCGGACTCCTGAATCTCGACGACGCCGTCGACGGTGAAGACAGGGGTGATCTCCGGGAACTCGACCCGCGCCTGCCACGCGAAACTCTTGGCGATTGCCGTCGAGTCCGCGCGAGTCTGCGGCGAGTAACCGACGTTCACCGAAACGTAACTCCCCGCTGGGCGCTGATATCGGAGAAGATCTTCGACAGACGCGTTCGACTGCAGAGGTAGGCAACAATGTTGTTCCCATAGTGGATATGTCCGGTTCACTCACTAATCCCGTCGATGATCAGGGAAATTCACCTGAAACTGGTCGTACGTTCAGCAAATCTCTGGTTCACTGGCGGATAACGCACCGATGCGGTAGAACTTACAAGACTCACACGCCCTGTACCTATCGACAGAGCATGTACCCAGCATGAATTCCCGTACGGGAACAGCAACAAAGGACCGTTCACTCCTGGGCGGATTCGAAGGAATTTTAGGTGGAGGTTTCTGAACGTATGCGTGCTCGCACTTTCAAGCGTGGCCGTCTGGTCGCCGCTGTAGCCGCAGTATCCGTGCTGCCGATGCTGATCAGCCCTGCAGTGTCGTCCGCAGGCGGAGATCCGTCGACCACCACGGCAACTGTTGCCAAGGCAAACACAACGGGTTCCAAGCTCTCGAGCCGCACGGACAACGGGCGCATCGCCACCATCAAGGTGTACTCACCTTCCATGGGACGCGACATTCCGCTCGAGGTCATCCTCCCGGCAGACGGCAGCGAACCCCGCCCGACCCTCTACCTGCTCAACGGTGCAGGCGGCGGCGAAGACCGGGCGACGTGGCAGCGTCAGACCGACGTCAACGAGTTCTTCGCTGACAAGAACGTCAACGTCGTCACCCCGCTCGAAGGTGCATTCAGCTACTACACCGACTGGGTGAACGACGACCCGTCCCTCGGCCGTCAGAAGTGGCAGACGTTCCTGACCCAGGAACTCCCGCCCGTCATCGACGCCGAGTTCAACACCAACGGCGTCCAGTCGATCTCCGCGATCTCGATGACCGCGACCTCGGTCCTCAACCTCGCCATCGCAGCTCCGGGCCTCTACAAGGGCGTCGGTGCATACAGCGGATGCGCCGAGACCAGCACACCGGTCGGCCAGTCCTCCATCGAACTGGTTGTGGGCATGCGCGGCGACGCTGACGTGACCAACATGTGGGGCCCCCTCGACGGCCAGGGCTGGATCGACAACGACCCCGTCGTCAACGCCGAGAAGCTCCGCGGCACCGAGCTCTTCATCTCCACCGGCTCCGGACTCCCCGGCCCGCACGACACCCTGAACAACGAGGCGATCAACGGACAGGTCGGCACACTCGCCAACCAGGTGATCGTCGGCGGCGTCATCGAGGCAGCAGTCAACTACTGCACCCACAACCTCGCCTACCGCCTCAACGATCTCAAGATCCCGGCCACCTTCGACTTCAAGCCGACCGGCACCCACTCGTGGGGCTACTGGGAAGACGATCTCCACAACTCCTGGCCGATGCTCGCTCGTTCGATGGGCATCTGACCGAAATCGTTCCGACTCGACCCCGCTCCCTGCACTTCCGGGAGCGGGGTCGAGTGCTTGTCTGGGCCGATTCGGGGGTTGATTCGGGGGTTAATTCCGGGGCCAATTCAATTGTCAGGCAATCGAATCGCGTCACTTTCTGCGCCCGCTCTGCTTTACTGACACATAACAAAAAGTGAACCTGTTCCAGTAAGGGCTCACAGGCACTTCGATCCGTTCCGGATCCGAAGACATTCAGGTGGAGGATCCGAACGTATGCGTGCTCGAATTTTCAAGCGTGGCAGTGTGATCGCAGCTCTCGCAGTGGCCACGGTGCTGCCGATGCTGATCAGTCCGGCGACAGCTTCTGCGGGCGGTGACACGTCCGGATCGCACGTCGTGAGCAACACCAAGACCGGCGACCGCAAGGTCACCATCTCGGTCTTCTCCCCGGCGATGGATCGCAACATCCCGCTCGAGGTCATCCTCCCCGCAGATGGCAGCGAACCCCGCCCGACGCTCTACCTGCTCAACGGTGCAGGCGGCGGCGAAGACTCGGCGACCTGGCAACGCAAGACCGACGTCATGAACTTCTTCCAGGACAAGAACGTCAACGTCGTCACTCCACTCGAAGGCGCGTTCAGCTATTACACCGACTGGGTGAACGACGATCCGGTTCTCGGTCGCCAGAAGTGGCAGACGTTCCTCACCAAGGAACTCCCGCCCGTCATCGACGCCGAGTTCAACACCAACAAGGTCCAGTCGATCTCCGCGATCTCCATGACCGCGACCTCGGTCCTCAACCTCGCCATCGCGGCTCCCGGCCTCTACAAGGGCGTCGGGGCGTACAGCGGATGCGCTGAGACCAGCACCCCCGTCGGTCAGAGTGCGATCGAACTTGTCACAGGTACCCGCGGCGGAGCTGACATCACCAACATGTGGGGCCCGCTCGACGGTCAGGGCTGGAAGGACAACGATCCGGTCCTCAACGCCGAGAAGCTCCGCGGCACCGAACTCTACGTCTCCACCGGCTCCGGACTCCCCGGCCCACACGACACTCTCGCCAATCCCGCGATCAACGGTCAGGTCGGTGCGCTCGCCAACCAGGCGATCGTCGGCGGCGTCATCGAGGCAGCGGTCAACTACTGCACCCACAACCTCGCCTACCGCCTGAGCGATCTGAAGATCCCGGCCACCTTCGACTTCAAGCCGACCGGCACCCACTCGTGGGGCTACTGGCAGGACGATCTCCACAACTCCTGGCCGATGCTCGCTCACTCCCTGGGCGTCTGACCCGATTCGTTCTCACTCGACCCCGCTCCAGTGTTTCGGGAGCGGGGTCGAGTGCTGTCGGGAGCGAGCAGTAAGAATGGACGTATGACTTCCGATCAGCAGCCCACCACCGGCGACGACCCCTACCTCTGGCTCGAAGACGTGACCGGTGAGTCTGCACTCGATTGGGTCCGTCAGCACAATGCCGTGACCGAGGAGCAGCTCACCGACAACGAGCGCTTCGATCGACTACAGAGCGACGTGCGCGAGATCCTCGATACCGACGCGCGAATCCCCTACGTCCGCCGTCGAGGTGAGTTCCTCTACAACTTCTGGCGCGACAGCACCCACGTTCGCGGATTGTGGCGACGCACGACGTTCGATCAGTACGTCACCGACGACCCGGAATGGGACGTCCTGGTCGACCTCGACGCCCTGGCCGAGGCCGAGGGCGAGAACTGGGTCTGGAAGGGCACGCAACTTCTACGGCCACACCGCAACCGTGCATTGATCAGCCTCTCCCGCGGCGGGGCAGACGCGGCGGTCGTTCGCGAGTTCGACATCGACAAGCGCGAGTTCCTCGCTCCCGAGGGCGAGAATCCCGGCTTCTACCTTCCCGAGGCCAAGACCGACATCGACTGGATCGACATCGATACCGTCTACGTCGGAACGGATATCGGACCGGGGTCGCTCACCGATTCCGGATATCCCCGTCTGGCCCAGCGGTGGAAGCGCGGCACTCCCCTCTCCAGCGCCGAGACCGTCTACGCGGGCCAGGCCACGGACGTGGCCATCTCGGCTTCGCACGATCCGACGCCCGGGTTCGAACGGGACTTCGTCACTCGCTCGGTCGATTTCTACAACTCTCAGCATTTCGAAGTTCGCCCCGACGGTGAACTGGTGCTCGTGGACGTCCCCGAGGACGCCGGGATCTCGATTCACCACGAGTGGTTGTTGATCCGCACCAAGTCCGTGTGGGCCGTCGAGGACACCGAATATCCGACCGGCGCACTGCTTGCCATCCGTTACGACGATTTCCTTGCCGGCTCACGAGCACTGACATCGATCTTCGAACCCGACGCACATTCCTCGCTCGAGCACTACACCTGGACACGCGATCATCTGATTCTGGTGGTCCTGACCGACGTGCGCACGACGCTGCGAATCCTGACGCCGGGCGAAAACGGCTGGGAGGATCGACCTTTCGAAGGGCTTCCAGAACTGACCAGTATCGAAATTCTCGACACCGACCCTGATGTCAGCAACGAGTACTTCGTCAATTCGAGTGGATACACCTCCCCTGCAACTCTTTTGCACGGCGTGATCGGCGAAACCGAACCCACTGCCCTCAAGCAGGCTCCCGCGTTCTTCGACGCCGAGGGCATCACCACGGAGCAGTTCTTCGCCACCTCTGCCGACGGCACCCAAGTTCCGTACTTCGTGGTGCGCAGTCCGCGTAGCGAGCCCGGCCCTACCCTGCTCTACGGGTACGGCGGATTCGAGATCTCGCTGACACCGTCGTACAGCGGTTCTCTGGGCCGTGCCTGGCTGACGCAGGGCGGAACCTATGTGGTTGCGAACATTCGTGGTGGCGGCGAGTACGGACCCGGTTGGCACACACAGGTTCTCAAGGCCGGGCGCCACAAGGTGCACGAAGACTTCGCTGCCGTCGCGAGAGACCTCGTCGATCGCGGAATCACGACCCCGGATCTTCTGGCAGCTCAGGGCGGTAGCAACGGCGGCCTGCTGATGGGCATCATGCTGACCAAGTACCCCGAGCTCTTCGGCGCCATCGTCTGTCAGGTCCCGCTGCTGGACATGCGCCGATTCCATCTCCTGCTGGCCGGCGCTTCGTGGATGGCCGAATACGGTGACCCCGATGTCCCGGAGGAGTGGGCATTCATCTCGGAGTACTCGCCGTATCAGAACATCGACGCCGCCGCGTCGTACCCACCGATCCTGATCGCGACGTCCACCCGCGACGACCGCGTCCACCCCGCGCATGCCCGCAAGATGGCCGCACGGCTGGAAGAGCTGGGCAAGCCGGTGCTGTATTTCGAGAACATCGAGGGTGGCCACGGCGGCGCCGCGGACAATGCTCAGCTGGCCTTCAAGACTGCGCTGACCTACGAGTTCCTCTGGCAGAAACTCGGCTGATCTTTCAGCGGTCGCGCAACCACGCGACGACGCGCTCGCTCACAGCGGTGGGATTGCGTATCCAACCGTTGTGACCGAGTGGTTCGTCGATGTGCGTCATCGTCACTTGGGCCCCGGAGAGCTTGTCCACCAGGTTCTTTGCCGACCGGCGTGGAGCGAGATCGTCCCCTTCGATCGTGATCGACAGAACCGGCAAGGTCAGGCGAGCGATCCGCTCCTCGTAGTCGATATCCGCACCGACGGGTTCCATGCGACCGGTCCTGGCGAACCGGGCCCAATCGGTGATCAGAACTTTCGACTGTCGACCGAAGCCGCCGACGTTGACCCGGTCTCCCGGCCAGAAGCCGGCGATGTTGGCTGTCACCGACATCGCGGACGAACCCAGATAGAGTCCGGGCGCACGGATTCCGGGGAATCCGCGGTGATACGGCGATCCGGAGGCAACCAGGATCAGTCCGCCGAGCCGGCCCCGAATCCTCGACGCGTACATGACCCCGATCTGGCCGCCCATGCTGTGCCCCATCAGAAATGGTGTGCTGGCCGGAAACCGCTCACGCACCACCTCGAACGTCGCCGGACAATCGATCGAGACCAGTTCCTGATATCCGAAAACACTCGACGCGCTCGGGCGCGGTTTGCTGTCACCTTGGCCACGCAGTTCACCGATGGCCGCATTGAAGCCGGCTTCGACCAGGGCCTGCGCCACCGGATCGTAGAACCCGGCGGGAACTCCGAGCCCGGGCAACATCACCACCACGGGTGCGTCGTCGTTCGGTCCGGGAAACAGACGGATCGGGGTCACGGTGCCGTCGGGGAGTTGGATCGGTACGGTCTCCATTCAACTCACACTAACCACCCACGCCGCGGATGGGCAGAGCCCACGCGCCGACTATTCGAGGCTTCCCACGATCAGCGGATCCGGAGTACCCACGATCTCGTAATCCTTGTTGTCGTAATCGAACTGACTGAGCACGTGACGCATCGCGTTTATCCGTGCGCGTTTCTTGTCATTGCTCTTGATGACGGTCCACGGAGCGGTGTCGGTATCGGTGAACCGGATCATCTCTTCCTTCGCCGCCGTGTACGCATCCCACTTGTCCAGAGAAGCGATGTCCATCGGCGAAAGCTTCCACTGCCGCACGGGATCGACCTGTCTGATCGCGAACCGCGTGCGCTGCTCCAGCGGGGAAACCGAGAACCAGAACTTGATCAAGCTGATGCCGTCGTCGACGAGCATCTGCTCGAACAACGGCACCTGGCGCAGAAAACGCTCGTGCTCCTCGTCGGTGCAGAAACCCATGACCCGCTCGACCCCGGCCCGGTTGTACCAAGACCGATCGAACATCACCAGTTCCCCGGCAGCCGGAAGGTGCTGCACGTAGCGCTGGAAGTACCACTGCGTCGACTCGCGGGCCGACGGCTTCTCCAGCGCCACGACGCGAGCGCCGCGAGGATTGAGGTGCTCCATGAATCGTTTGATCGTTCCGCCCTTGCCGGCAGCGTCGCGTCCTTCGAACACGATGGCGTGCCGTGCGCCGGTTTCCTTCGACCAGTTCTGCAGCTTGAGGAGTTCGATCTGCAGCAGACGCTTGGACATTTCGTACTCGTCCCGAGGCATCCGTGCCTCGTACGGGTAGCCCTCCCGCCAAGTGTCGACCTCGAAACCGTCCGGCGACGTCAGCAGCACCGGATCGTCGTCGTCATTGTCGTCGACGGTGAAGGCGGCGGTGTCGGCCAGATCGACGGCGGTCGAAAGATCCGCGAAGGCGCTGAGGAACGGTCGGCGTTCTGCTAAATCGGTCACCGCCGACAAGTTAGTCTCCCGCAGCAACCGTTCGGTGAAGCTGGGATGAACTACCGGGGTATGACACGGCGGACTCAAAAGATCAGGGTGCAAATGGGGGTCGTCCCCGATGGTGCGCGGCGCCATCTCGCTTCAGAATTGAAGCATGACATTCGAAAGCAACACACCTCGCCCCTTCACCCGTTCCAACGACAAGAAAATGTTCGCCGGAGTGTGCGGCGGAATTGCAGATTACTTCGGCGCCGACGTCAATCTTGTCCGTCTACTCGCGGTTATCGCCGCTATTTGCACGGGTGGAACCGCGGCTTTGGTATATCTCGCCGCCTGGATGCTCATGCCGTTAGGTTGAGAATTCCGGCACTTGGCATGGCGAGAATTACGCGCCGACAAAAGGTATTTCGGGGCCTACGCGCCAACACGAGCAGGCCGCGAAATCAACAATCTACTTGGCGGCCTTCAACTCTCCACCGCTGAGCGCAGCGAGGGCCTCGAGACCCTTGACGGCCAGGCCACTGACGCTGCCCAACCCCTGACCGATGATCGCACCGACTGAGCCGGCAGCGTCCATGACAGATCCTTCAAGCATGACGTTCTCCTTTAGATGTTCAGTGGTTCACTTGGGACGAGCAAATGACGCCGATCAGAAAACTCAGGGAACGACAGGCGGCGTAAAGCTGAGGGTGTCGAGAGATCCGAAGATTCCACCGGCGGTGTCAGCCAGTGAACCGAAGAGGTTTGCACCGACATTGTCCAATCCCAGCAGCATTGTCAGCAAAGCCTGCATCGGTGCACCGTCCCCATTCGGACCACCGAGAATATCCATCAACGAACCCATGTTCAGCTCCTCGCGTAGGTGATTCTTTTTACCGTCGGTGACGATTATCGAACCAGTCCGGCGGTAGACACTCGACGTGTCGACAGTCACATTAATCCGCGAGATAACGACTCGACACCACTACGGACAATTACCTTAATTAGGACGAATTCGACAGAAATTTCCCGAACACAAATCGTCGATTCACCACAAGTTCCGACGCAAGTTACTCTTTATCGTTCGACTACCTCACGATTTTGGTCAGAAACTGCCTGCAGAAGCGTCGTGAACCCCACCCGCAACAATTCGACATAGTGCTCGATATCCGGCATCGTCTCTCGCGAGACGATGACATTGAGCGTCAGAGAACCTCCACGCGCGGCAATGAGGAAGTGGCGCAGAATGTCTCCGTCGACCGGCGCCTGCCCGCCGAGAACTGCCACCGCCGGCGCACCTTCGAAAACATTGCCGTCGACCGATACCGGGACATTGCTGATCGTCGTGTTCTGAATGACCTTGTGCGAAGGGTCCAGCTTGTTGAGCCGACGCGAGAGACCGGTGAGTCTGAGCAGAGCCGCAGGCGAGGTTTCGATGCGTGTGCCGTAACGACGGACGGCTGGGTGCGAACTCCGCCCCTTTGCCATCAGCGCCGAATCCCTGATCAGTGTCAGCCGCTCGACCGGATCTTCGACGTCCGTGTGCAGATCGACCGTCAACAGCGCCAGTTGGTTGGCCGATTCCCATTCGGCTATCTGCCGCATCGATCGGGGAACCATCGCCGCCAACCCACTGGCCGACTTCTCGCCCTTTTCCGACAGGTATGCGTCGAGAGCACCGGCGACCACGGTCAGGAAGATGTCGTTGACCGTCACGTCCGGAACGGCCGCTCGGATCGCTTTGATGTCTGCGCCGTCCAGCGTCAGGAAATCGATCGTCATGTCTCCGCCCAGCACGCCGTTGAATCGGGTCGGTAGGCGGTCGGCCGAGTACGTAGGCAGCTCTCCGGCCTCTTCCGCCTCCCGAACCGTCTCGGCCGCAACCTTTGTCACGGACAGACCCCGGCCGAAACGGATCGCCTGGCCGGGCAGACCCACGACCGTGCGCCCGATCAAATCCAGCGACGAAAGCCCCGAACCGGCACGCTTCGTCTCCGGTTTCGGCGGACCGGAGAACAGAAGGTTGGTCAGATCGCGGATCGCCAGACCGTCACCGGCCCCGTGGTGGGTCTTGAGCATGATCAGCGTCAGATTGCCCGGTAGCTCGTCGATCCCGTGCACGCCGGTCATGACGTGCAACTCCCAGGGCGGCCGGGACAGGTCCATCGGCTCCCCGAGCGAGCGCCCGAGCAATTCACGAACCGGGGCCCACCCGGCAACAGGGGCACGATGGACGTGCACGTGATCATCGACGTCGAAATCGGCCGGGACCCAATAGGGATAGTCCAGATCCAGCGGAACTCGCTGGAGTCGACTCGTGAACAGTGGCCAGTACCCGAATCTTTCGGTGATCCACCGAACCGCGTCGTCGTGCGTCATCTCTGCGAGCGGATGGCCCGTCGTGTCGAAGAAGTAGGCGCAGACCATGTGGCTCAGATGTCCGCCGGACTCGTTGTAGACGAACTCCGCGTCTCGCGGTCCCATCTGAGATACCGCGGCTGGCAACGAGTTCCGAAAGATCATGCATGCCCCTCAATTCCGACGCTGAACGAATGTCCGAATTGTAGCGAGCTGACATGCAGATCCTCTGGGTTCTGCTCGGAATCGTTGGGTGTCACCAAATCCAGCAATCGGAGAAGGTGCCTGCGATTCCGATCGATCAGGAGGCAACCTCTTGGTTAGGTGAATCCGCAGTCTGCATCGCGGCTGCCGCTGCCAAGTCATCGAAACTTGCTCGCAGTAGTTCGATGTAATGGTGGAGATCGGGCATGGTCGCGGTATCCGCGATGACGTTGAGGGTCAGTCCCCCACCTGCTGCGGCGACCATGAAATGCCGTAGCCCATCCCCGTCGATGGGCGCTTGCACTGCAAGCACAGCCGCGCCCGGGGCGCCGGCAAGCGTCAACCCTTCGACCGAGAGTGGAATGTTACTCACCATCGTGTGCTGGTAACGCGGTCGATCGAGGCTGTGATCGTTCTGCTTGCGCGCATACGCCATCAATCTCATCAAAGGCGCGGGCGTGGTCTCGACTGCGGCCCCGGCACGCCTGACCGCGGGATGGGACGTGCGCGCCTTCTCCGACCGTGCCGAACTCGAAATGAGCGCCAACCTCTCCAATGGGGACTCGACCTGGGTGTGCATATCCACCAGCAGAGCCACCAACTGATTCGCCGACTCCCACGCTTCGACCTTACGCACCGAGCGAGGAACCATCGCGATCAAGGAATCGCTTGGCCTTTCATCCTTTTCCGTGAGGTAGCGCGTCAGAGCGCCTCCGACAACGGCGAGTAGAACGTCGTTGACAGTGGCACCGGGCACCGAATCCTTGATCTCACGGACCTGCTCCCCGGACATTGTCATCGGTTCGAGTGAGGCAGCTCCACTCACCTTGCCGTTGAATCGAATTGCAGGCCTCTCGTTGAGGCTCTCCACCCATTCTCCTGCCTTCTTCGCAGCGTCAGCATCTCTCTGAGCGCGTCGGTTGCCTGGTACCTGCCTTGCGAAGCGATATATTCGGCCGGGAAACCCCAGTAGCGACTTGGTGAATATCCTCGCTCGCACAAACGGCACAGACGGTTCGGACCCAGCCTGCTGCACCTTGCCCGAAAAGATAGCCTCGCCCAACGTCCTGATGGCGATACCGTCAGCTGCACTGTGGTGAGACTTGAGCACCACCGCCGTCAGTCGGCCCGGCAATTCTTCAAGTCCCTCCAAACCTACGAAGAAGTGCAGTTCCCACGGCGGACGGCGCAGGTCCATCTTCGTGGTCAACAACGCGCTCAACGGCTTTTGCAGCGCTGCCCATCCTGTGTCGTTGATCTTGTTGACGTACACGTGCTTTCGGACGTCGAAGTCAGGGTCTGTCACCCAGTAGGGATGGTCCAGTCCCAACGGAGTCCGTTGGACTCGTTGAGTGAACATGCGATCACATCCGAGGCGTGCGGTAACCCAGTCCACTGCCTGTTCTGCCGTGAATTCCGCGCTTGGGTGCAACGATGTCTCGAAGAAGTACACAGCGATCAGATGGTTCAGGTGACCAGCGCCCTCGTGATAGATGAATTCGGCATCGCGTGGGTTCAGCTGCGCCATCCTTGCGCCTGACGTGTTGGACGCGCCCATTGAACTCCTTGTATCGCGGCTGGTTGCCCGCACATTCGCCTGAGTGCAAAGCTTGTGACTATGAGGCCAGTGATTGCAAAACCGATGGTCCCCGAAGCCAGAGGGCTACGGGGACCAAAGTTTCAAGCAAGTGCAGGTTGTGCAGGTTCGCCTGACTGCTCCGCTACGATGCTGTCCTCGACAACCGAACAATATGATGCAGTCGCTGGAGTGATCACGGCTTTTGTGGAGGATCCTTGATGATCTTGCTTCCAGTGGAAGTGAGACCAAGCATGTTCGATACCCACGTGATCATTCCGGTTAAATAAGTTTGCAGCATGACCGATTCCGTTCTTTCTATGGCGTGGGGGAAGACGACAGCGCGTTCAAATACTTCACAAACGTGCCCACGAGATCGACCGATCCGAAATCGACGATCTTGGACAGGTAGTCCAGGAAGAGATCGAACATCTTTTCTCCTTCTCCTTTTACAGGCCGGCTACGGAGCCGAGGACCGATTGGACGCTGCCCGCCGCAGCCTCACCGAGCGCACCGCCCATGTTGAGGCTTCCGGTGATCGACACGAAGATTCCGTCAACGACCTTGACCAAGTAGAACAGTGGATCCACGAGGGATCCGACGTCAACGCTTGCGAGCGCACCTATCAAACTAGCTGTGTCCACCGTATTTCACACTCCTTGAGATTGATTTCGTTCACTGGCTAAAGCAATTCACTTCTCAGTCGACGTTCGGGAACCAGCCGAAGTCAACCGAGGCGATAAACGGGGTAAACAAAGCCATCCCGAGAATGTTTTTGATCAACCCCCCGGCCTCGCCCTCGAGAACGTCCGCAATCGATCCCAGATCCATCATTCGCTCCTGTCATCAAAAACATTGGAAGAAGAACTTGCAGGTGCCGTCAACTGAGGTCGATTGCCGAAACCAACGATCCGGTGACCCCGTCGATTCCCGGCATGAGCGAACCGGACCAGACGTTACCCAGCAGGTCGGTGAACAATGCCGCCGTTGTCTGCAGGAACATGACGATCATATTGAATCCCACGCTTTCGATTGGCCGCGAATACTCACGGAACATTTACATTGGAATGCTTGATGCAGCCCACAAAGAACCGGTCCGAGCAGCAATTAAAGAATCCCAGTCGAACGATGAAGCCGAGATCCTCCGGGGCTGGTGCCCACTTTCCGCGGCTGTGACTGACATCAAGGTAGTGCAATAGGATCCGGTTTGGGTGCTTTTTGCCCAAGAATTTCAGATGGATCTGAAACCTGTTCCATATTCGCAGGTCTAGCGTCCAAGACGCCTGAAAATCGAGCAAAATGGAATAGCAACCGGAATTTACGTCGTCCGAAAGGCTTAGTACTTGAGGGTATTCAGGACAGAATTATCCACCAAAAGAACTAGACGTATCCGCACTTCACAGGTTAGCGGAGGCGAACAATCGGGACGGAAAATATCAAACATCCTTCAACATTCGGATAGATGAAGCTTCTCGTTCCCCACCTTCTCGATACACCTGTTACGCCATGAGGTTGTCCACACACACGCGGCCATCCACAAAGTGGCTTCTGAATCCGCGTCGTCAGGCTCTTGCCGCCACAGTGCATACGTGGAAGTTGTCACAAGAAACCAGTTGCTCGAGCAGGGCACTTCGCGCAGTTCGATCTCCCGATCCACGCGGTCAGGGCGACTCCATCGAATCCTGCCGTCGGTGTACTCCACCGAAGAACCTGGATACTTCGAGCGTTGCGTCGCGGTCACACTGTGGAAGCCTGAGGCCGTCCTCAGCCATACCAGCGCAGCCTGGCTGTGGGATCTCCTGCCGGAGGAACCACTCTTCGTCGAGGCCACCGTGGCTCCCAGCGTCCGAGCAGCCAGTCCGCAGTGGGTACGGCTTCACCGACGAACAGGAGTCTCGTCGGATGAGTGGATGGGTTTACCGATCGTGCCGATCGAGCAGTGCTTCATCGACGTCGCGACCACGTTGCCACGGCCCGCACTCGAGGCCTTCTTCGACGCGGCGGTATCGACCCGAGTGCCGTGGAAGTCGATAGCCCAACTGTGTGATGCGAGCCGCGGCAGGCACGGGATCCCCGCCGTACGCGAACAACTCCGCACCTGTTGCCCGCTCACTCGTTCGGAACCGGAGCGAGCAGTCGCCCGTGCACTGACTGCGCGCAACGTTCACCTGGAGATCAACGCTCGGGTCGGACCCTACTTCGGCGATCTGGTCGACACGCGAGCCCGGGTGATCGTGGAGATCGACGGGCGCGAATTCCATACCGACCCCGCAACTTTCAACAACGATCGACGGCGTCAGAACGCACTCGTTCTCGACGGATGGATGGTGTTGCGTTACTCCGCCGCCACCGCGATGGCCCATCTCGACGCTGTGGCGGACGAAATCATCACAGTGGTCCGAAGACGCCGACACAACCGGGCGTAAGCGCGGGCGTAAACGCACACAGCATCGAGCGCGCAACGGGAAACCGCGATCGCGTCGCAGTAGTGGACAAAAATGCCCGCAAATACCTCCGCACAAGCAAAAGCCCGGCCCACCGAATGGTGGGCCGGGCTCTAGGAGCTAGGTGGAGATGGACTCAGAAGTCCATGCCGCCCATGCCGCCGGTCGGATCGCCTGCAGGCGCTCCGGCCTTCTCGGGCTTGTCAGCGACAACGGCTTCGGTCGTCAGGAACAAAGCCGCGATGGACGCTGCGTTCTGCAGTGCCGAGCGGGTGACCTTGACCGGGTCGTTGATGCCTGCAGCGAGCAGGTCGCCGTACTCGTTGGTCGCAGCGTTGAGGCCGTGACCTGCGGGCAGGTTGGAGACCTTGTCCGCAACAACGCCGGGCTCGAGGCCTGCGTTGAATGCGATCTGCTTGAGCGGAGCGGACAGTGCAACGCGAACGATGTTCGCGCCGGTTGCCTCGTCACCTTCGAGCTTGAGGTCGTCCAGTGCGGGAGCTGCCTGGAGAAGTGCAACGCCACCACCGGCGACGATGCCCTCTTCGACGGCTGCCTTTGCGTTACGCACTGCATCTTCGATGCGGTGCTTGCGCTCCTTGAGCTCGACCTCGGTAGCAGCGCCGGCCTTGATGACTGCAACGCCGCCGGCCAGCTTGGCCAGACGTTCCTGCAGCTTCTCACGGTCGTAATCCGAGTCGCTGTTCTCGATCTCGGCGCGGATCTGGCTGACACGACCGGCGATTGCGTCGGCGTCGCCGGCACCCTCGACGATGGTGGTCTCGTCCTTGGTGATGACGACCTTGCGTGCCTGGCCGAGGAGCTCGAGGCCTGCGGTCTCCAAGGAGAGTCCGACCTCTTCGCTGATGACCTCGCCACCGGTGAGGATGGCGATGTCGGCGAGCTGAGCCTTACGACGGTCACCGAAGCCGGGAGCCTTGACGGCAACAGACTTGAAGGTGCCACGGATCTTGTTGACCACGAGGGTGGAGAGAGCTTCGCCCTCGACGTCCTCGGCGATGATCAGGAGCGGCTTGCCGGACTGGATGACCTTCTCCAGCAGGGGCAGCAGGTCCTTGACCGTGGAGATCTTGGAGCTGACGAGCAGGATGTACGCGTCTTCGAGGACGGCTTCCTGACGCTCTGCATCGGTGGCGAAGTACGCCGAGATGTAGCCCTTGTCGAAGCGCATGCCCTCGGTGAGCTCGAGCTGCAGGCCGAAGGTGTTGGACTCCTCGACCGTGATGACGCCTTCCTTGCCGACCTTGTCCATAGCCTCGGCGATGAGCTCACCGATGGACGGGTCGCCGGCGGAAATACCGGCGGTAGCAGCGATCTGCTCCTTGGTGTCGATCTCCTTGGCGGTCTCGAGCAGGCGAGCTGTGACAGCCTCGACAGCCTTCTCGATGCCGCGCTTGAGGCCGAGCGGGTTCGCGCCGGCTGCGACGTTGCGCAGGCCTTCACGGACCAGAGCCTGTGCGAGAACGGTAGCGGTGGTGGTGCCGTCGCCAGCGACGTCGTCAGTCTTCTTGGCGACCTCCTTGACGAGCTCGGCGCCGATCTTCTCGTACGGGTCGTCGAGTTCGATCTCCTTGGCGATGGAAACACCATCGTTGGTGATCGTGGGGGCGCCCCACTTCTTTTCGAGAACGACGTTGCGACCCTTGGGGCCCAACGTCACCTTGACAGCGTCGGCGAGGGCGTTGAGGCCTCGCTCGAGGCCACGACGTGCCTCTTCGTCGAACGCGATGATCTTTGCCATTGCGAAGTGATCCTCCGGATAGGGGGTGACACACAAGGTGACCGCTCGTCGGGTCACCTCATCGGCACAAGGCGACCGTTTGACCAGTCACCTCATTACACGGGCGACCGATTTGCCTGGTCACCCATCTACGCCTGTGGTCTAGTCAGTGCCCGCGACGGACGACCGGGGGTGTCTATGGTTCCCGGTCTCACTGCCTCGACCTGGCACTCACGGTTCGCGAGTGCCAACTGCATTTTTAGCACTCGAGCGTGCCGAGTGCAAGGTTGAGCCTCAGCCCGCGATGCAGAACTGTCCGTTACTCAAATTGACCGCAAACGAGAGCACTCCGACGCAGTCGACGCCGTTGGCATCGGCCGTAGCGCCCGCTCCGTAACCAGCGATGGCGAAGGTGACGTTGCCGTCAGCCGCCCCGGCCCGCGCGATACCGCCGCCGAGCGCAAATGCCTGCGCCTGACCGTTACCGCGAGAAGCCCCCAGCGCGGTTCCGAAGCCGTTTGCATATGAATTGGAGTAGCCGTTGTCGGCGGCGACGCTCACAGCGGTACCGCTCTCGGCAGCACCGGCCTGCGAACGGCCGGCTCCGACGGACTGCGCGCCGCAGCTCGCGGTCTCGGAGACCTGGATGTCATTGGCCGACGGCGGCGAGACACACGTGACGGGGGCTGCCGAAGCAGCTCCCGCACCGGTCAGCGCCAGCCCGGCGGCGAGCCCCATACCTACAGTCATCACAGCCCCTGTTCTCGCCAGGCGGCCCCCCAACCGACTACTGGAAATTCCGCTGACTCGAGAGGATGAGCGACGGAACCAGACTGACGAGATCAAGGGCATAGAAAACTCCTTCGTGGAACAAGTTCATTGGATTCGGGCGCGAGAGTACCCGCTCGAGTGAAGTCCGTCACCCCCGCCTGGTCAAGCCTCGAGGACGACCCCGAGAAGGGCCGGAAGATCCGCGACCGAATCGATGACATGATCAGGCTTCTGAACCGACAGATCGAGCACTGTTTGCCGAAACTTGCCTGTGCGCACCAGAACTCCGGTCAAGCCGACTCGTTGTGAGGAGAGGACGTCCCCGATCAGGTCGTCGCCGACCATCACCGTCGCCTCAGGTTCGACATGCATCAGCTCCGTGGCTGTCAGGAACCCCGTGAGAGACGGTTTACCCACTGCGGCGATATTTACACCTGCCACTTCCTCGAAGCCCGGCAAGTACGTTCCGGTGTCGATCCGAAGGCCGTCTACGGTCTCCCACATCATCCCGCGGTGCATCGCGACGACGGGCACACCGGCGAGCAGAAGTTCGAGCACTCGGCTCAGCGCCTCGTGAGTGAACTCCGGGCCGGCACCGCCGAGAATCACGACCTCAGGATCGGCGTCGTCGAATTCGATTCCCTCGAGATCGGCAGACACGTCACCGTGATTGAGGACCCACGCCCGCGCGTCCGGATACGTCGCCCGCACGTACTCCCCTGTGAGCCTGGCGGCAGTAACTATCTGGCTCGCCTCGACCTCGATACCGGCGTCGCACAACCCCTGCGCGATGAGCGACGAACTGCGCGAAGTGGTGTTGGTCAGAAACCCACAGGCCAATCCCCGCCGCCGAACTTCGCGTACGGCTTCCCCTGCTCCCTCGATCGGCTGCCAGGACGTGAGCAGGACTCCGTCGATATCGAACAGAACACCTTCGATGTCGGCCATTGCACCAGCCTATATTCGCCATCGAGGTCCTGCCGAGGCGTCGGAACCCGAAATCCGTCGATCGCTCAGTAGGCTCCCACCCATGGACCTGCGCGACGACGACCTATTCTCCGTTGCCGGTTCTCTGGCCGAATTGCTCGGCGCTCCCGTCACGATCGAGGACGAGAACTCGACTGTCCTCGCGTACTCCGGCGGCGAGCAGGCCGTGGACGAAGCCCGCATCGGCACGATCCTCGGCCGGCAGGTACCCAGCCGATTCCGCCAATTACTCTCCGACGCAGGAGTATTCGATCGTCTCCACCGAGAGAGCGACCCAATCTACGTTGATCTCGAAGACCCTGCGATCACGCCGCGCCTGGTCATCGCAGTTCGCGAGAACGATCACCCCGTCGGCTCGATCTGGGTCGCACTCGCCGGAACACCGACGCCCACACAGGAATCGATACTTCGATCCGCGGTATCTGTCGTGGCCGAGAGAATCGCCTCGGAGCGTGACCGGGTCGACAGCACACGCCGTCGCCAATCCCAGCGCGTCCAAGCTCTGATCGGCGGTGGCGAACCCGCATTCCGCGCCGCAGACGACTTGCGGTTGGCAGGCCCGCTCACCGTCGTCGCCGTCGGAACCGTTGCGGGACCACTGCCGGCGGGGTTGGTCGCGTCCTTGAGCTTGTACCTCGACACTCTGGCCGTCGACGCCGTTGCCGCTCAACTGTCCGAGACCATCTACCTTGTCATCGCGACCGACGAGACCAACGCTCGCCGATTGTCCGCCGACTTCCTCACCCGCGCCCGTGGCCGCGAATTCCTGGCAGTGGCCGTCGGTCGGACAGTGAAGTCTGCAAGCGAATCACATCTTTCGCGCTCGGACACCGACCATGTTCTCGGAGCGCTTCGTCATGGCCGGTCCGGCGGAACCGTCGCGGGAATGAGGGACACGTTGGCCTCCGTTCTCGCCCTGCACGTCGCCGACATCATCGACGGACTCGGCGACTCCACACCACTCGGAAGCCTCGAACGTCACGACTCTCAGCACGGCAGCGATCTGGTCGCGACGGCAAAGGCCTTTCTCGAGCACGGCGGTGACGTGGCGAATTCTTCTGCCGCACTGCATGTTCACCCCAACACGCTCCGCAACCGCCTGCGTCGAGGCAAGGAGATGTGCGGCGTCGACCTGACCGACGCCGACACCCGCTTGATTCTGATGCTGCAGTTCAAACTCGCTCGCTGAGCAGGCGCGGCGGTGCGTTGTGCGAATCCACAACGAGGTAGCTCCGACGATGGCCGAACGGCCAGTCCTTTTGCCGCCCCCGCGATTCATGCTTGAGAGAAGAGCCGGATGTGACCGGCGTCTCGGTTCGAGCAGAGTCTGTAGAAGGAGTGCGTCATGGGAACTCGTCAGAGCCCCGATCGTGTGGTCGTGGTCGGTGCGGGCGTTGTCGGATTGTCGACGGCCTGGTTCTTGCAGGAACGTGGAGTCGAGGTCACCGTCGTCGATCGCGACGGGGTCGCAGCCGACGCGAGCTGGGGCAACGCCGGTTGGCTTGCCCCCGCATTGACGCTTCCGCTGCCCGAACCCGCAGTGCTCCAATACGGCTTGCGCGCGATGCTCAGCCCGTCGTCCCCGGTGTACGTGCCACTGACCACCGATCTGAAGCTGATTCGGTTCCTGGTCGGGTTCGCGCGCCACTGCACGCAGTCGAAGTGGCAGGAAGCGATGTCGGTCTACACCGAGGTCAACCGAACAGCCTTGGGCGCGTACGACGAACTCGCCGACGGTGGCGTCAAAGAGCTGACGCGCCTTGCCGATCCTTTCCTCGCCGCGTTTGCGTCCGAGAAGGACCGACAGACCTTGGTGGACGAGTTCCATCACGTCGAAGCTGCCGGCGGCGAGGTCGACTTCGACCTCCTCGACTACGACGCGATTCATTCGCTCGAGCCTTCACTCGGCCAGGGTGTGAAAGCCGGTTTGCGTCTGCGTAATCAGCGTTTCATCGATCCCCCGTTGTTCGTGAACTCGTTGGCGGACGCGGTTCGTGAACGCGGTGGAGAAATCGTCAGCGGTTTCGAGGTCACGCAGATCGACGATCGGGTCGGCGGAGTCAGTGTTCGCAGTGCACAGGGTGATTCACGCGACGGTGACTCCGTAGTCATCTCGAGTGGTGCCCGCTTGAACAAGCTCGCCGCACCGTTCGGTGTGCGCAAACTGGTGCAGGCCGGACGCGGATACAGCTTCAGTGTCAAGCCTGAGCACCTCCCCAAGAACCCTGTGTATTTCCCCACCCAGCGCGTTGCGTGCACGCCGTTGCACGATCGCTTCCGCGTGGCCGGAATGATGGAATTCCGCAGCCCCGACGCGCCGCTGGATCCGCGCCGGGTGCAGGCGATCATCGATGCAGCCAAGCCGATGCTCAGCGGCATCGACTGGACTGCACGGGAAGAGGAGTGGGTGGGCTCACGGCCGTGCACTACCGACGGTTTGCCGTTGATCGGCGCCACGCGCTCGCCGCGCGTGCACGTCGCCGGTGGTCACGGAATGTGGGGAATCGCCCTGGGTCCGTTGACCGGAAAGATGGTGGCCGACTCGATGACCGGCGCTCAGACGCCGACCGTCATGCGCCGCTTCGATCCGCTGCGCTGACAGCCGGTTTCACCCACTTGTAGTACGCGCCCGTCAGCAGAACCAGCCATCCGGCACCGACGAGCAAGGCAACTCGGGTATCGACGATGACGCCGAGCAACACGATGACAAAAGCCAGGAACACGATCGCGAAGATCTGACCGTACGGCCACAGCGGCACTGGAAACTTCAGTGCCGCTGTTTCGTCTGCACTCATCTGAGCGCGGGAACGGAACTGCGAGAGCAGGATCATGATCCAGACGAAAATGGTGGCGAAGGTCGCCAGCGAGGCGATGACGAGGAACACCTGGTCCGGGATCAGGTAGTTGAGCAGTACTCCCACCAACAGGGCAACGGTCATGATGACAACGGTCATCCACGGAACACCGTTGGCGGAGACTCTCTTCATCACCTGCGGGGCCTGGCCGGCATGCGACATTCCGAACATCATGCGACCCGCACCGAAAACGTCGCTGTTGATGGCCGACAGGGCTGCGGTGATGACGACGATGTTGAGGATCGAAGCGGCCGTTCCCAATCCGAGATTCTCGAAGATCTGGACGAACGGGCTGTTGTCGGAGTTGATGGTCTGCCACGGAATGATCGCCATGATGACAGCCAGGGTGCAGATGTAGAAGAGAATGATGCGCACCGGGACCGTGTTGACGGCTTTCCTGATGGTCTGCGCCGGATCCTCGGCTTCGCCCGCGGTGATACCGATGATCTCGGTGCCGCCGAACGCGAACATCACGATCGCAAAGCACGCGACGAATCCGCCGAAGCCCGTCGCGAAGAACCCGCCGTCCGACCAGAGGTGGCTGATTCCGGCATCGGTGTCGTGAACGCCGAATCCGAACACGATGATCGCGATGCCCCCGGCGATCATCGCGATGATGGCGGTGATCTTCACGAGCGTGAACCAGAATTCCAGTTCGCCGAAGACCTTGACGCTCAACAGGTTTATCGCGCCGATGAAGAAGACGACAGCCAGAACCCAGATCCATCTCGGTACGTCCGGGAACCAGAACTGCATGTAAAGGCCGAAGGCGGTGACGTCGGCGAGGCACACGATCACCATCTCGAACGTGTACGTCCACCCGGTCATGAAACCGGCGAGTGGTCCGAGGTGCTTGTTCGCGTACTCGCTGAACGAACCGGAAACCGGGTTACGGACCGCCATCTCGCCGAGCGCTCGCAACACCAGGTAGACCGCGATACCGCCGATCAGGTAGGCCAGGAGCACCGACGGGCCGGCTCGTTTGATGGCCTCGGCGCTGCCGTAGAACAGTCCGGTTCCGATGGCTGATCCGAGGGCGATGAAGCGGATATGGCGCGCTGTCAGCCCTCGCTTGAGGCCATCCTGCGTCGCTGCGTCGCTGTTCACTTCTCGGTACTCCAGTCGGATGGATCGTCATACGTGCGCGAACCATTGTCCGCTACCACCGCGCGTGTTCCCGCACGACCCTGTTGGACGGCCGTACAGTGACCTGACACACATGGTCCATTGACGGATCGCTTACGATCGACAAAAGTGTTTGTAACTTTACGTAGCATCAACTCGACTGGAGAGACTGTGTCCAACACCCTCGAAGCAAGCATCGACATCGACGCATCACCGCAGGACGTGTGGGCAATCGTCGCCGACCTGCAGCGCATGGGCGAATGGAGCCCCCAGTGCAAGGTGATGAAGGTAATCGGCGGGACCGTCCGTGAGGGTGCCAAGACGATCAACGTCAACCGCAAGGGCCTGCTGGTCTGGCCGACGTCGTCGAAGGTCGTTCGCTTCGAGCCCAACAAGTCGGTGGCGTTCCGCATCGCGGAGAACCGCACGATCTGGTCCTACGAACTCGAGCCGACCGCTACCGGCACCAAAGTGACCGAGCGTCGCGAGGCTCCCACCGGAACGTCGAAGGTCTCGCAGTTCCTCGTCAAGACCGTCCTGGGCGGAAACGCCGACTTCGAGGTCGAGCTCGTTGAAGGCATGAATGCCACCTTGAAGCGTGTGAAGAGCGAGGCCGAGGCGGCTGCACGCACCTCTGCTTGACCCTCGACCTGGTCGAGGCATCAGGATCCGTTCCATGGATCCCGTGATGACACAGATAGCGCAGGCACAAGAATTGGCGAGCTCCGGCGATCGAGCCGGGGCTCGCTCTGCGTTCGAGAAGGTGTGGGAAGAGATCAGCGCCGCCCCCGATGCGCTCCACATCGTCTCCCTCGCGCACTACATGGCCGACGTTCAAGACGATCCGGCTCAAGAGCTCTGCTGGGACCTGCGCGCCCTCGACGCTGCAGATTCGTTGACCGACGCGCGAGCCCAGGAACACCACGCATCGCTGCAGGTCGCCGGTTTCTATCCATCGCTGCACCTCAACCTGGCTGCCGACTACCGCAAACTCGGACGCGACGCCGAGGCCGTCGAGCATCTGACGAAGGCCGAGGCGTCGGTCGGCACACTCGCCGACGACGGTTACGGCCGGATGATCAGGGGCGCTATCGAGCGACTGCGGGCAGAATTGATCCGTGACCACTAGTTCCGCCCTCTTGACGATCGGCGAGATGTCCAGGGCGTCGGCGCTCCCGATCAGCGCGCTGCGGTTCTACGACAAGGAAGGCGTGCTCGTCCCGCATTCCGTCGATCCGCACACCGGTTACCGCTGGTACACCGACGACCAACTCCGCGACGCACGCGTGATCGCCGGTATGCGGCGCGTCGGTGTTCCGATCCGCGACATGATGGCCGTCCTGACCGGACCGGAACCCCATTCGTGCCTCGACGCCCATCTGCGCAACCTCGAGGACGGTCTCGCCGACGCCCGGGCCGAACTGGGACGAATCCACCGCCTGATCGACGCGCTACCTATCTCCGGCGGCGTGGACATCGACTCGTGGGATCTACGACGCGCACTCGACGCCGTGCTGTTCGCCGTGAACGAGGAATCGGAGTTCCCGATACTTCGCGGCGTCCACCTCGACATTCACGACGGCGTCGCTGCGTTTGTCACCACTGATCAGTTCCGGCTCGCGGTCGCCGAGGTGACAGTTCACTCCGCTCTGACGGTGTCCGCTGTCGTTCCCGTCACCTTCGCGCGATTGTTGCGCGACGTCGCCGGCGTCGTGACGCTGACTTTCTCCGCGCGCACGGTGACTGCGTCGTATCCGGGAGGTGAGGTGTCCAGCCCCCTGATCGAGGACGGAGAGTTCCCCGATCACCGAATCCTGCGCGAGCACCACAACGCCGTCGAACTGAGCGGCGACCACCTTGCCGCCCTGCTCAACGGCACCGAGGACAGTGCCGTCGTCAGCGTCGGCGAAGACGGTGGTGCCCGGGTGGATCCGGGCGGAACGGATCCCCGTGAGAAGTTCCGAGTACTGGTCGACCGGCAGCGACTGCGCGACGCCGCCGCAGCCCAACCGGGGCGGCAACTGGTGATCCGAGTAAGCGGTGCGACGCTCCCGCTGGCGATACGCACCGGCGACTGTGTCGGGTACTACTCGTACTTGATGCCACTACAGCCTGTAGGAGAGAAGGCGTTCACGTAATCTATGGATGCTCTACCACCCCGTACTGTCAGTGCGACCAGCAGAAGACCTACCGAGTAGTTAGAGGAGCCTGTGGCAC
The DNA here is from genome assembly GCF_030208925.1 of Rhodococcus sp. MEB032. NCBI lineage: Bacteria > Bacillati > Actinomycetota > Actinomycetes > Mycobacteriales > Nocardiaceae > Rhodococcus > Rhodococcus sp. MEB032. The sequence goes on along the minus strand of NZ_JARVSY010000004.1, from coordinate 32,713 downwards.
GCCGACCCACACCCCCCGGAACCCCGCAACCCACCGGGATCGGACATATCGTCGATCTGGTTCGCCATGCGATTCCGCCACTTCATCCCGCCGGCCTGCCGTTCGTGCTGGCCCCGCTGGGAGTTGCAGCTCTGGGCCGCAACCGTAAGTGGGTGCGCCGAGCCGGTCTGACCACCGCCGCCGCATGCGCCACGTTCTTCCGTCACCCGCACCGGGTGCCGCCCAACCGCATCGGCGTCGTCGTCGCACCCGCCGACGGCGAGGTGGCGTTGGTCGACAACGCCGTTCCGCCCGCCGAGCTCAATCTCGGAAGCGAGCCGCGCCCGCGCGTCAGCATCTTCCTGTCGGTTCTCGACGTGCATGTCCAGCGCAGCCCTGTCGGTGGAACGGTCAAAGAGGTCGTTCACCAGGCAGGCAAGTTCCTCTCCGCAGATCTCGCCGACGCCAGCGAGGTCAACGAGCGCAACAGCATGCTGATCGAAACCGCCGATGGTCACGACGTTGCGGTTGTCCAGATCGCGGGACTGCTTGCACGCCGCATCGTCTGCTACGCCGGTGTCGGTGACGTCCTGCCGATCGGCGACACGTACGGACTGATCCGTTTCGGCTCACGCGTCGACACCTATTTCCCCGCCGGAACCACACTCCTGGTCGAGCCGGGACAACGCACGATCGGTGCTGAAACAGTTATCGCGCAACTGCCGTGAAGACGCCGAAGATGAAGTCAGCCGTGAAGAAGCCGGGAGCAGCCCAACCCGGCGCGAAGATGCCCAAACGCACCCAGGCGGTGCGGTTGCTGCCGTCCGTCATCACCATCCTGGCGCTGTGCGCCGGGCTGTCCGCCGTCAAATTCGCTCTCGACGGACAACCCGGTACCTCGCTCGCGATGATCGGCGCCGCTGCCGTCCTCGATTCACTCGACGGCCGCATCGCGCGACTGCTCGACGCCACCAGCAAGATCGGCGCCGAACTCGACTCACTGGCCGACTCCATCTCCTTCGGCGTCGCCCCGGCCCTGGTCCTGTACGTGACCTTGCTGGACGGCACCAGCATCGGCTGGATCATCGCGTTGATCTACGCGGTCAGCATCGTGTTGCGACTCGCACGTTTCAACACTCTGCTCGACGACGACGACGTCCCCGCGTACGCACGTGAGTACTTCGTCGGCGTTCCGGCTCCGGCCGGCGCACTCATCGCCCTCACTCCCCTGGCCGCGACGGCTCAGTGGGGTGACGGCTGGTGGTCTTCGCACTTCGTCGTCATCGTGTGGACGCTCTTCTCGGCTGCACTGATCGTCAGCCGCATCCCGACGCTGGCGATGAAGTCGGTATCCGTGCCGCCGCACATGGCGGCCGGCCTGCTCGTCCTGGTGACGTTGGCTGCGGCCGCACTCATCACCTACCCGTACATCCTGCTGATCGTTCTCATCGCGATCTACCTGGTGCACATCCCGTTTGCCGTGCACTCGAAGCGGTGGGTGGCAGCACGTCCCGAAACCTGGGACATCAAGCCTTCCGAACGCCGCGCGATCCGACGCCAACCCAACGTCGGTGGTCGCCGCTCGGCCGCTCGTCTCGGATTGCGGCGACCCCGCTAGTCCACGACGTACGCTCGAGAGGTGACTTCGCCGGAACTCGCCCTCACCGTTCGACTCAACACCTCTGCCGCCGACCTACGCCGCGGGGTCGTGCGCTTGCACCCCGAAGCGTTGGCGGCGTTGGGCATCCGCGAATGGGATGCCATCGCACTCATGGGAGCCCGCGGCACCGCGACCGTCGCGGGCCGTGCACCCACCGGAACCCCGGCAGGCACGATCCTTCTCGACGACGTCACCATGTCGAACGTCGGCCTGACCGAGAACTCTTCCGTCGTGGTCGGTCCGGTGACGGTGTACGGAGCGCGATCCGTCTCCGTCACCGGCTCGTCCATGGCGACAAATTCGATCAGCTCGACGGTTCTGCGACAAGCTCTTCTGGGCAAGGTCGTCAGCGTCGGCGACACGGTCTCGCTCCTCCCCCGCGATCTCGGTCCGGGTACGAGCACTTCCGAAGCCACCCAAGCGCTTTCCCGTACCTTCGGCGTCGCGTGGACATCCGAACTGCTCACCGTCACGGCCGTCGAACCTGCCGGTGGTCCGGTCAGCGTCCAGCCGAATTCGGCAGTCAACTGGGGTTCCGGCTCGGCGGGCACACTGACACCGAGTGCGCTTGTTTCCAGTCCGGCCGCCGTCGCGATCGAGCCTGCACCGTCGGTTCCGCTGGATCACCTCGTCGGCGCGCAAGCGCAGGCAGCCAAGCTGACCGAGTGGCTCGGCCTGGCACTCGACGAACCAGAACTGCTCCGTACGCTCGGCGCCTCACCGCACCTCGGCGTCCTCATCACGGGCCCCGCCGGCGTGGGCAAAGCCACGTTGGCCCGCTCGGTCCTGTCCTCGCGCAAACTGGTCGAACTCGACGGCCCGGGAGTCGGTGCCACCGAGGCGAATACCCGCCTGCAGCGAATCGTCGACGCCGTTGCTGCCGTGCGCGGCGGTGGTGTACTGCTGATCAGTGACATCGACGCTCTGCTTCCGGCCACCGCGGAACCGGTGTCCGCACTGATCCTCGAACAACTGCGCAGCGCCGTCGCAACCCCGGGCGTGGCATTCGTCGCGACCTCCGCCCATCCGGAGACCGTCGACGCGCGCCTTCGCGGCCAGGATCTCTGCGATCGAGAACTCGCACTTACCCTGCCGGACGGCGCAACCCGCAAGGCGTTGCTCGAACTCCTGCTCCGCCGCGTGCCCACCGGAACCCTCGAACTCGACGCCATCGCCTCGCGCGCACCGGGATTCGTGGTCGCCGACCTCGCGGCGCTCTGCCGTGAAGCTGCCTTGCGAGCGGCGACGCGGGCGTCCAAATCCGGTGATTCTCCGGAGATCACGCAGGAAGATCTTGTCGGTGCCCTCGAAGTGATTCGGCCACTGTCCCGTTCGAGTACCGAAGAACTGTCGATCGGCAGCGTCACCCTCGACGACGTCGGCGACATGGTCGAAACCAAACAGGCCCTCACCGAAGCGGTGCTGTGGCCGCTACAGCACCCCGACTCCTTCGCACGCCTCGGTGTCGACCCACCCCGCGGCGTGCTCCTCTACGGCCCTCCCGGCTGCGGTAAGACGTATCTCGTTCGTGCCCTTGCCAGCTCAGGTCACCTCAGCGTCCACGCCGTCAAAGGTGCGGAGCTGATGGACAAGTGGGTCGGCGCCTCCGAAAAGGCCGTACGCGAGTTGTTCCAGCGCGCACGCGATTCGGCGCCCTCGTTGATCTTCCTCGACGAAATCGACGCCCTTGCCCCGCGTCGTGGTCAAAGTTCCGACTCCGGGGTGTCGGATCGCGTCGTAGCCGCGTTGCTGACCGAACTCGACGGCGTCGAACCGCTACGCGACGTCGTGGTGTTGGGCGCCACCAACCGACCGGATCTGATCGACCCGGCTCTTCTGCGCCCCGGCAGACTCGAACGTCTCGTATTCGTACCGCCGCCGGATGCGGAGGCCCGCAAAGCGATTCTGCGTGCTTCCGGCAAGTCGGTACCGCTCGCCGAAGATGTCGATTTGGACATTCTGGCCGTCGATCTCGAGGGATACTCGGCAGCAGACTGCTCGGCTCTCCTGCGTGAGGCTGCACTCGCCGCCATGCGTCGGAGCATGGACGCGGCCGACGTGACGGCCGCGGACGTGGCAACCGCCCGTGAGAAGGTACGTCCCTCACTCGATCCCGAGCAGGTGGCACACCTACAGGCGTACGCGGACAACCGATAAGGACTGACCATGGCTGCTGATCTGGTTCTGTACGGCGACATCGTGACCATGCACGAGGAAGCACCACGCGCCCAGGCGCTCGCCGTGACGGGCGGCCGGATCACAGCCGTCGGCGCGCGCACGGACGTCGAGGAACTGGTGGGGCCGGATACCCGCGTCGTCGACGTCGGAGGTGCCACTGTTCTGCCGGGGTTCATCGAGCCACACGGTCACCCTTTGGAAGAAGCCATCGTGCTCGGGCCTGACGTCGTCGACATCCGGCCTGTCACGATCGCCGAGGCGGACGCCGTAGTTGCTGCCGTCGTCGACACTGTTCGTTCGCGAGGTGCTGCCGGCGCTTCTCTGAACGGTTGGGACCCGTTGCTGCAGAAGGGCCTACCCGATCCGACCATCGACTGGCTGGACTCCGTAGCGCCGGAGTACCCCCTCGTGATCATGCACAACTCGGGACACGTCGCGTATTTCAACACGGCGGCAGCAGTGCAGGCCGGCATCACCCGCGATACCCCCGATCCGATCGGCGGATCGTACGGCCACGACGCGACGGGCGCACTCGACGGAGCCGCGTACGAAATGCCTGCGGTGTTCGCAGTCGCGGGCCACGCAGTCACCATCGGTGACGACTTCCCCGCACTGGTGGCGGCCGAATGCGCCCGGCTGAACGCCGCGGGAATCACCACCATCGCCGAATTGTCGTTCGACCCCAAGATGCGGCCCGCCCTGGCAGCGATAGCCGACGCCGGACTCCTCACCACCCGCCTGCGGCTCTACGAGATGTCCAACGACGCGCGCACTACCGAGGCGTCACCGGGCGACGGAAACGACCTGGTGCGCCAGATCGGCATCAAGGTCTGGTCCGACGGTTCACCGTGGGTCGGTAACATCGCCACCAGCTTCCCGTATCTCGATACCGAAGCCACCCGCGCGCTCGGGATCGCCTGCACGCACGGGCACGCCAACTACACCGGCGAACAGATCCACGACATCAGTTCCGCCTACTTCGCCAAAGGGTGGCAGATGGCGTGCCACGCCCACGGTGACGACGCGATCACCATGGTTCTCGATGCGTGGGAGCAACTTCTGAAGGAGCACCCCCGGCCCGATCACCGGTTGCGTCTCGAACACGTCGGCGCGATGCGTCCGGATCAGTTCGTCCGCGCGGCGGAACTGGGCGTCACGGTCAGCATCTTCATCGACCACCTGCACTACTGGGGTGACGTTCTGGTGGATGACCTGTTCGGCCCCGAATACGGATCCGTCTGGGCCGCAGCAGGATCTGCACTCGCGGCCGGGCAACGGTTCACCTTCCACAACGACGGTCCCGTCACCCCCGCCAATCCGCTACGGAATATGCAGGACGCCGTCACCAGACTTTCGCCCAGCGGCCGCGTCGTGGCACCCCAGGAACGGATCCCCGTGGATGCCGCAGTGCGCGCCCACACGGTCAACGCCGCGTGGCAGCTGTTCAGCGAAGATCACATCGGGTCCATCTTTCCCGGTGCCTACGCGGATCTTGTTGTGCTGTCGGCAAATCCCCTCGACGTCGAGCCGACCAGGCTGGCCGACATCACGGTGCTCGCCACCATCCTGGAGGGTCGGACGGTGTACGGAGACCTGAGCGCGATCGGCTGATCGGTCGCCGAACGCCGTGGACAAAGGCCGATAACCTTCTCTGCTCGAGTTCCAAGGATTGTTGCGAAAACGGAGACGGCGCAGGTGGTCTCAGGGTTCAGTGCGGATGTCGTCAACGACCTGAGCAATCGCATGTTTCGCCCAGGCCGTGATCTGCTCGTTCGTGTCGCGGTAGTACGGCAAGGCAACCAATGCAATCGACAGAGCCCATGCGCGGCCACGCGTCCAAGTGCCCTCGTCCACGTCAACATGAAGCCGGAATGTATGCCGAGTGCTCGGTGTCAGCAGAGTCCATGCAATGAGGCAGTCGAGATTGCCTGCCGCAAATCGAATGAAGATCCGAAAAGTCCCAAAAATCGGAATTGTCGAAAATTATTGCATAGGAACAGTTTTCGAGATACAAGTCTTGTGTTCGAAACTTTGTTCGATTAGACTTTTAGCATGGACAGTCGGGAAGCATGGCAACTGGATAGCGAGGACCTCAAGGGTGAGGTTCTGGGTCTGGTGCGCGCCCGACACGAGTTGCAGTCGCGGATGGTGTTGCTGATCGTGGAGATGTTTTCCCGGGACGTTCTCGGTGGGAAGGGTTTTCGGGCGATCGCTCAGTGGTTGCATGGTTCGACGAATCTGGAGATCGGTGAGTGCAGTCTGCTGGTCGGGTTGGCGCGGTTGTTGATGCTCGAACCCGTGGTGGGCGATGCGTTTCATCGCGGTGACGTGGATGCGTTGAAAGCCCGTCAGGTGGCGTCGTTTTGTCAGCATCCGCCGAAGAACATGACCCTGGCGGATGTGGACAAGGCCCGCGGGATCCTGCTTGGCCTGGCGTCGAAGAACATCGCTGATTGTGATGCGGTGCGGGCGGCGATCCGGCGGATCGAGAAGCAGTACGGCAAACGCGAGGACGGGGTTCCGGTCGGTGAGGATTCCGAACGTAACGAGTTCTACGCGTCGAAAGGCCTGTACGGCAGAGTAACTGTGAAGGGCGACCTAGATGCTGTGAACGGGGCCCGGTTGATCACGTTATTGTCGAGCCTGTCGGCTCCGACACCGGAGAAGGACGGCGTCAAAGACACCCGCACCCCGGCGCTGCGGCGGGCGGATGGGTTTTGCGAATTACTGCGGCGGTACGAGCGGGCGGGGTTGGGTCCGATCGAAGGCGGAGTGAAACCGCACATCACCGTGACCGCGTCGGCAAAAGATATGACGGACCTTAAAGTTCTGAAAGACCTCCTGCCGTCCACTGAGGAGTTGGGGTTCGCGTGGACGGATTGGGTAGGTCCGATCAGTATCGATACCGCGCGGATGTTGGCGTGCGACTGCACCGTGACGCGGATTTTGTTGGATGAGAATGGTGTTCCGCTCAAGTGCGGTAAGGAAGCGAGAACAGCGACGGTGCCGCAGCGGCGGGCGTTGGCGGTTCGGGATGGCGGGTGTGCGTTTCCAGGGTGCGGGACGCCGTCGGGGTGGTGCGATGCTCACCATATTGTTCACTGGAACGATGGCGGCCCAACGGATCTCGACAATCTGATCTTGTTGTGCGGTCATCATCATCGGACGATGCACCACACGGAGTGGCGGGTGGAGATCGGGCCGGATCGGAAAACAGTGTTCTATCCACCGATGTCGATCGATCCGTATCAGCAGCCGATCGGCGGGAACAGCCCACCGACAGCAGCCTGAAGTGAAACAACTCGAGACGCGAGCACCGGGGCACGATCATGCCCCGGTGCTCATGCTGCGTTCCGTCATCTTCGCGGAGACGTACGGCCTACCAGCGGTTCCGAACCTCCTCGGCAAATCCGAGGAGATCTCGAACCACCACGGAGGTACCGTCGTCGAGGATCACTGTGCCGGAGAACTTTCCGAACACCTGATGCTGAATCGAACGCAGCACCCCGACGTCGAAAGTCGCGGCACGGTCGATGATCGGCTCGAAAGTCATCTCGAAGCGACCATCGTTGCTCGAGAAGTTCCACGGAGCGCCGTCGTACGTTCCCTGCGGGATGCCGAAGTCGATCCTGTCCAGTTTGTGTGCCCGCCCTCCGACAAACACGATGTTCTCGCTGGCCGCCGTAGTATCGCCGAAGCCGTAACCGATGTTGAATCCGAACCGCTCGCCGTTCACCAGTCCGGATGCAGAACCCCAGTACCAGGTGTTGTCGTAAGTCCAGACTCCCCTGCCCCAATCGAGAACGCCGAACGAGTCCTCCGAGCGAAATGTGAAGTCGTCGCTCCCGATTCGCACGGTCCCGGCAGCGGGTAGGCAGTTGATCTTCTGGTTGTAGTAAAACGAACGGGACGCCTTCGGAAACGGTGTGGCGATCACCATCCGGTCATCGGCAGGACTCGCCAGGAACAAATCGGCATGAAGACCTCGTCCACCGTCGAAAGCCGGGTAGTCGACGATCAGGTGGCGCCCACCGTCCACATGGCGAAACTCGAAGCGAGCTTTACCTTTCGACACCACCACATCACCGTCGTCCGCGCTTTCGGGCAGGCCGAGCCTTCCCATCGGGAACGGCAGCATCACGTTTTCGGTGATCTCGTGTGGTGTTCGGAAATCGAGCCAGGAGACCCCGAGCAAGCCCATGTACCCGTTGTCGGCGACGGTCAGCGCGATGCCGTAATCCGCAGTGAGAACGCAGTAGAAGTCCCACTCCTTGATCCGGAACTTGGGAGCGGTGATCGCAGAGCGTCGATACTTGCGAATCTCCGATGGGGCCCAACCCGTCTCGACCAAATGTCCGCCATCGTCGAGAAGCGGGCCGGGCGACATCAGTGTCTGCATTCTTACTTCCAGCGTCCCAAGATCTCGTTCGCACGGTTGGCCAATGCCATCTGGAAGAACGGACCGAAGCTCACACGTGCCACTCCGAGCGGACCGAAACTTGCCGGGTCGTCCTGGTCCGGGATTCCGATCGCATTGATCGGAAGTGGGAGCTCGGACGTCAGGCGGCGCTGGGTCGCGTCGTCATGCCGCCCGACGGGGTAGAGAACGTCGGCGCCGGCGTCGGCCGCCAGCTTGAGGCGTGCGATGGCGCGATCGACGCGATCGGACTCGTCACCGACCTGCTTCACGAACAGGTCGGTGCGCGCGTTGACGACAACGTGAACTCCGGCTGCGTCGGCGGCCTGACGAAGCCCACCCACGAAGTCGGCGTGCTCCTGCGCCTCGCGCAAGCGTCCGCCTTCACTGTGAACGGTGTCCTCGATGTTGAGTCCGACAGCGCCGGCATCGATCAACCCGTCGATGAGAACTGCCGGCTCGAGCCCGTAACCACCCTCGATGTCCACCGAGATCGGGGCGTCGACCGCACCGGTGATCTGCTTGATCCGGTGCAGAAGTTCGTCGAAGGTGATGCCCTCGTTGTCCGGCTTGCCGATGGAATCGGAAACCGGATGACTGCCTACCGTCAGGGCTGCAAAACCGGCAGCCACCGCAAGATTCGCCGACCACGCGTCCCATACCGTCGGGAGAATGACCGGATTACCTGGCTGGTGCAACGCCAATAGAGCAGTTGCCTTGTCGTTGATCGAAGTCATGCGGTGGCTCCTCGAGATCGTGGGTGTACCTCTCACCTACCGACTCTAGTGAGCGACCGGGCAGCCTGTGCTCTTGTAATCGACCTGGAACTCCTTGATGCCGTTGATCCAACCCGAGCGCAGACGGCGCGGATCACCGATCTTGGTGATGTCCGGGACGTTGTCGGCGATCGCGTTGAACATCAAGTCGATCTCCATACGAGCGAGGTTGGCACCGATGCAGAAGTGCGCGCCCGTTCCGCCGAAGCCCAAGTGCGGATTGGGGTTACGAGTGATGTCGAACGTCATCGGGTTCTCGAAGACGTCCTCGTCGAAGTTCGCGGAGCTGTACAGCATCACCACGCGCTGCCCCTTCTTGATCGACACTCCTGCCAATTCCGTGTCCTCGAGCGCGGTGCGCTGGAAGGCGGTGACGGGTGTCGCCCAACGGACGATCTCGTCGGCCGTCGTCTTGGGACGTTCCTTCTTGTACAGCTCCCACTGCTCGGGGTTGTCCAGGAACGCGATCATTCCGTGCGTGATGGCGTTGCGGGTGGTCTCGTTCCCTGCGACCGCCAGGATGAGCACGAAGAACCCGAACTCCTCCGGGCTCAAGGAGTCGCCGTCGATGTCGGCCTGGACCAGAGTGGTGACGATGTCGTCTGCCGGGCAGGTACGACGTGCGTCTGCCATTTGGTACGCGTATCCGAGGACCTCGGTGGACGCGACTGCCGGATCACCCTGGTATTCCGGGTCGTCGTAGCCCATCATCTCGTTGGACCACTTGAACAGCTTGTCTCGATCGTCCTGCGGTACACCGATCAGATCCGCGATCGCCTGGAGCGGCAGCTCGCTGGCAACCTGCTTCACGAAGTCGCCCGGGCCTTCGCTCACAGCGGTGTCGACGATGCTCCGTGCACGACGATCCAATTCGTCGCGCATGCCGTTGATCGCGCGAGGCGTGAACAGCTTCGAAATCAGCTTGCGGAGCTTGGTGTGCTCCGGTGCATCCTTGTTGAGCAGAAGATGCCGGAGCATCTCGACGGCCTCACGTGGCATGTCGTCGGCGAAACGCGCGATCGCGGTGTTCTCCCAGCTCGAGAACACATCGCTGCGCTGGCTGACCTCTTTGACGTCAGCGTGACGCGAGACCACCCAGTAGCCCTCGTCCTGGAATCCACCGACCGTCGACGGCTGCTCACACCACCACACGGGTGCGTTGCGACGCAGTTCGGCGAATTCCTCGAAAGGGATCCGCTCCCCGAGGACAGCAGGATCGGTGACGTCGAATCCGGCCGGCAGGCCAGGCGTGCGTGTTGTGTCCGAGATGGTCATGGCGTCCTCTGATCGGTCGAATGTGCGCTACACCACAGAGTAGCTTTCACTAACGGACTGTCAAGTGAAAGACGGAGAGTCTCGTGCAACTGACCCGTGAGAGCCCCCGCGGCACTAGGATCCTGGTAATGACAGATACCTCCGGCAGACTGACGCTGCGAGAGAAGCAGAAGCAGCGAACCCGCGCAGACCTCGTGGATGCCGCCGGCGCGCTCTTCACCGAACGCGGATACGCGGCTGTCACCGTCGAGGACATCGCCGGCCGGGTCGGTTGCAGCCGAGCCACCTTCTACCTGCACTTTCCCGGGAAGATCGACATCCTCAAGGCGCTCGGCTCGAACACCGTCGTATCCAGCACCCTCGCCATATTCCAGGATCTCGACCACGTACTCGATTCCGGTTCGCGCGAAGAATTCGCCGGCTGGATCAACCGCGCTCTCGACTGGTGCCGCGATCACCACCACATGATGCGGGCGTGGGACGAGGCCATGGTCCTCGAACCCGAGTTCCGCACACTGGCCCGCGAAGGCATCTCCGCACTGCCCAACGCGATGCCGTCGTACCTGGCACGCTGGCCGCAGAGCCGACACGACGAGGCGAAACTCCGGGTCGAACTCCTGCTGACACAAGTCGAGCGCTTCTTCATTCGCTGGGCGGAACAGGGCGCGATCACCGCGGGTGCGGACGTCGCAGCAGACGTTCTCACCGACATCTGGTTTCCGGCACTCACGCCGCCCACGACCGATGTCGCGGCGCCGCGATAGGTTGGCCCGATGCCACTCGATCTTCGAGCGATCCTCACCACCGTCGCTGCGCTCCTGTCCGGGATACTCGCTGCGCTGGCCCTGACCAATCCGGTTCTCCGTGACTGGGCCATCGTGGCCTCTCCGTCGGAAGTAGATCGCTGGATCAGCAGTGGACCCACCGCTGTCGGGCTCGGCGCCGTGGTTGCCGTGCTTGCCTGCGCACTCTCACAGCGTCGCGGCTCCCGTCGGGCAGCCTGGATCGCGATCACCGTCGGGGTCGCCGTCATCGCGATCATTCGGGCAGTCGTGCCCGAGGTTGCGTCACTGGACCTGCTGATCGCCGTGATCATCGTCAAAAGTGTTGCAGCCGGTGCGATTCTGGGTTGTGTGGTTGCCGTCAGTTGGGATCGCACCGCCACGAAGAACGCCACCCTCCTCGGCGTGCTTGCCGCCTTCCTCGCGGTTCGCACGTTCGCCGGCGGGACGGGCCGGATGAGTACGTCTTCGGTAGGTGAGCCGTCGTGGTGGCTGATCGGCGCCACGGCCGCAGCAGCAATCGCCTGTGCAGTGACCGCGCAATCCGGCTTCCGGATCCGCAAGCCCGACGCGGGCGAAATCCGCATCGCGCTCGTGGTGATCGCCGCGCTGGCGATCGGGCATCGAGTGCTCGGCGCCGTGATCGATCGCCAGCAGTACGCGTCCGAGGCAACTGCCTGGATCGTCATGGTCTTGGCAGCGGGCGCTGCGCTCGCGTTGACATGGATCGCCGCCTACCGTCTCGGCGACACCTCCGGTGCTGGTGGCAAGTTCCTCTGGGCCGCAACCGCTCTGGCCGCTGCGTCGGCTCCGCTGTTCGTCGACATCGCGAAGGGTTCCGGCCACTGGGGAGACCTGAAGTCCCCCTGGGTACTGGTGCTTTTCGCAGCCCTGCCGGTCGCCGTCGGATTGCGACTGCACAAGCAGGTGCCAAACCTCGTTCCCATCGCCGTTCTCGTTGCGGTACCGCTGTCAGAACTACTGCCCTTCGACTCCGCGCACGGTGTCTGGTCAATCGCACTGAAGATCGCCTCGCTGGGTCTCGCCGCCGGATTGCTGTTCGGTGCCCTGGCTCCCGGCAGCCTGGTCGACGCCACACTCGGACTCGCCATTCCCTTTGCCGCAATGACCTTCTCGTCGATCGCCATTCTCACCGATCAGCTCACCGCGCCGCCAGAGTTGACAGCGGCAGACATTCAGCGATTGATGGAACTTCCCATCCCGGCGCACGTCAGCGCCAACGGAGGACTATTCGGACGCGGAATAGGCATCACCATCGACTACGTCACCCCTCAGACCGTCGGCGCTGCAATCCTCTTCGCCTTGATCATCGGCTTCTGCGGTGCAGCGATCCTCCGACGATCCCATCCACCCGTCGACACCACGGAATCTCGGATCGAACCGGAGCCAGTCGACTGACACACCGTCACCGGACTGAGACCTGCTATTGCGGTGCAACTGGTACCGGATTGACTATTTTGGAGCAGTGCCCATCGCCCGCAGGACGCTGCTCGTCGCGCTGAGTGGTGTGACGGCATTCGTCGTCACCGTCGTCGCCTTGGCACCGTTCGTGAACAGCCAGTCGACGTCGATTTCGACGGGCGACCGATTCTGGTCCATCTCGACCATCGGCGCCGGCGTCTTGGCTGTCGTCGCGGTCGGGACAGCCGCGATGATGGCCCGCTGCCGGTTGCGGACCGCGGCCATGACGGTCTTCGGTGGACTCCTACTCGAACTGCCCGGGCTCTACGATCACAACTTCGAGGCACTCTCACCCGTCGGTGCGGGAGTCGCTGTCGGCGCGGTCACGGTTGCTGCCGCTCCCCGGGTCCGAGCCGCTTCCGTCGCGGGAACGATTGTTGCCGTGCATGTCTCGGATTCACTCCTCGACGAAGACGCTATTCCTCGGCGGTACGCGGACTACATCGCCGACAACACCAACCAGTTTCAACCACCAGTGTTGGGGGCAACACTGCTCGCGCTCGCTTTGGCCGCCGCCTGCGTCGCCGCGTTCTGGTTCCACGACTTCGACAAGGACCACCCCAAGGAACGGATGGCCGTTCGACCGGTGACTATCGCGGCGGTGCTCACTCTCTTCGGGGTCGCTGCGAATTGGTGGTTCGAGATCACCACCGTCACGGCGGCGGTGCCTCTACTACTCGTCGCGCTGGTGATCACGGTGATCTGCGCGCGGGTGCTGGGCGACGGCAGTCGAATCCTGCTGATGTGTACCGCTGCCGTCGCAACTCTGGCGGCGGTCTCGGCGAACCGTCCCGCAACCGAAGCCATGGAATGGTCGAAAACCCCCGCCTCCACCGCCGTCGTGATCGGACTCGTCATCGTCGCCGCGGCAGCGATCGGCGCGATCGCTCCCTCGCGAGTCGTCGGCTACGGATTGCTCCTGACGGTCACGGTCGCCGGGATCGTCAGCTACGCCACGTCGCCGTCGCCGAAGATCGGTGACGTTCTCACGATCAGCGATCTTCTTGTCGCCTTCACCGCTGCGGTCGTCACATACGCGATCGCCAGCGCGATGTACCGAGAGCCACCGCGGACCGGAGCGTCGCGAGCACTCGTCGGACTCGGTGTCATCTTCGGCCCGACGGCGCTGGCCCTGCTCGTCTATCCGCAGTTCGACTACGGATGGACGGCGTACACGCCGCTCGACGAGAACAAGCCCTTCAACGGCATCACGACGGTCGGCCCGTTCGAAATCTCGACCGACATTCTGATACTCGACGCCGTGGCGCTGATCATCGTGGCCGTCTGCGCCTACGTGAGTCTCCGATTGGGGCGGATCAATCGATCCGTTCCTCCGCCGATCAGTCGATCAGATCCATCGACGCCAGGCGATGGAACACTTTGAGCGATCCGGGCGCCACCTCGTCCATCGCTGCGTACTCGGCGAGCGTGAAGTAGCGGAACTCGGCGATCTCGCTGGTCGGGTGCGGGTCTCCGGCCATCTCCGCCAGATAACAACTCATGTGCAGGCCCGTGTCCGCGGAATGTCCGAAAGCGTGAGCCTCGAAGACGTCGAGGAACGTGACCGTCCCGTCGACCAGATCGACGTCGAGTTCCTCCCGAATTTCGCGGTGCAGTGCCTGCTCGGGCGTCTCCCCCGGGTCGATCTTTCCGCCGGCCATGTAGAACGCCGTCTTGCCCACGGAGCGGGTCTGGATCAGCTTGCGGTCACGAATGTGTGCAAGGGCAGCGGTACGGATGATCGTGGTGGGTGTCGACGAATTCACGTCGTCCAACCTACGTGTATCAGCGAGTGCCGATGATGTCCGAATCGACTCGCTGCACATCGAAACTGCCACGCCCGGTAATATGTACGCAAAGACAACCTCTCCGACAAGGTGAATTGTCTCGTTAATCCGATAGGTTCGATTTTGTTCGGACACCCCGCCGCCCGCTGACAACACGACGGAGTGCCTTTTGCTCGCTATCTTGCTTGCCCATGCCGTTGCCGCCCTCTTGGCTCCGCTTGTGGTGCGCAGGTTAGGGCGAAACGGCTTCTTCCCCCTCGCGATAGTCCCCCTCGCCGGCCTCGGCTGGGTCATCGACAAATGGGGCACCGTCGAGACGCTGCACATCACCTGGGTTCCAGGGCTGTCGATGGACATCGACTTCAGGTTCGACGCGCTTTCGGCCATCATGGCCGTGCTCGTCCTGGGTGTCGGCACGCTCATCCTGGTCTACTGCGCCCGCTATTTCACCGACGACGAACCTCGACTCGGTATCTTCGCCGCCGAGATGGTCGCCTTCGCGGGTGCCATGTTCGGGCTAGTGACCAGCGACAACATGCTGCTTCTCTACGTGTTCTGGGAACTGACAACGGTCCTGTCGTTCCTGCTCGTGGGTCACTACGCCGAACGCGCCACCAGCCGCCGCGCCGCGACCCAGGCACTGCTGGTCACCACCGCGGGTGGTCTGGCGATGTTGGTCGGCATGATCATCCTCGGCCAGGTCGGCGGCAGCTACAACCTGTCCGAACTGGTCGCGAACCCGCCGACGGGGTGGCTCCCGTCCGTCGCGATCGTCCTGATCCTGATCGGTGCGCTCTCCAAATCGGCAATCGTGCCCCTGCACTTCTGGCTTCCCGGTGCAATGGCCGCGCCAACCCCTGTCAGCGGTTATCTTCACGCTGCTGCAATGGTCAAGGCCGGTATCTACCTCGTCGCGCGCCTGGCTCCCGGGTACGCCGATTCGCCGCCGTGGCGCATCACCATCATCAGTTTGGGTCTGCTGTCGATGATCCTCGCCGGTTGGCGAGCCATGCGCGCGTACGACCTCAAACTCGTCCTCGCCTTCGGAACCGTCAGCCAACTCGGCTTCATGATGGTCCTGGTCGGCATCGGCACGCGTGACGCCGCCCTGGCCGGCATGACGATGGTCGTGGCGCACGCGATGTTCAAGGCCGCACTCTTCATGGTCGTTGGCATCATCGATCACACGACCGGTACCCGTGACCTGCGCAAACTTGCTCACCTGGGTAAAGCGGCACCCGCTCTCGCGATCATCGCGAGCCTCGCTGCCGCCAGCATGGCCGGTCTGCCACCGCTACTCGGATTCGTCGGCAAGGAAGCCGCACTCGAATCGGTGCTCGAAACGAACGCGCTCGGCCACTGGTCGTCCATCGCCGTCGTCACGGTGATCGTGTTGGGCTCGATCCTCACCGTCGGCTACAGCGTCCGCTTCATCTGGGGCGCCTTCGGACGTAAGACCCTGAGCAAGCCCAGCCCAGCCGTGAGCAAGATGCACAAGCCGGGTTGGCTGTTCCTGTTCGCGCCCGGCCTGCTCGCTGTTCTCGGTCTGGCCGCCGGCATTCTCTCGCCCCAGCTCGAGAAGCTGCTGACCCCGTACTCCACCACACTGGCCCCCGGACCTCACGCCGACTACCACCTCGCGCTGTGGCACGGATTCAACACTCCGCTGCTGCTCACCTGCATCGTCATCGCCGGCGGCATCGCGCTCTACATCGCGCAGCGTCAGATCAGCCGACTGCACTTCGAGCACCCGCCGCTCGGCAACGCCGACCGTATCTACGACGCGACCCTGCGCGGCATGGACACCATCTCGATGCGCCTGACCGGTGCCACTCAGCGTGGTTCGCTCCCCCGCACACAGTCGACGATTCTCGCGACGCTGGTCGTTGTGCCGCTGTTCCTGCTGATCATCGACACCGATGGCGGCGGAGTCGACCTTCGGATGTGGGATTCACCCATCCAGTTCACTATCGCGCTGATGATGATCTCGGCCGCCATCGCCGCGACGCTGATGCGCAACCGACTCGCCAGCGTCATCCTCGTCGGACTCACCGGCTACGGCTGCGGCGTGTTGTTCGCGCTGCACGGCGCACCCGACCTCGCGCTGACCCAGTTCCTCGTCGAGACACTGACACTGGTGATCTTCGTGCTCGTGCTCCGGAAGTTCCCCGCCGAAGTCGACGAGAGCAAGGCGATCGGCTTCAAGTGGCCGCGTGCCGCACTCGCTGTCGCCGTCGGTATCACCGTCACCACCATCGCGGCCTTCGCGACCAATGCCCGAAACACTCGTCCGATCTACGAACTGCTTCCCGACGCGGCCTACGACCTGGGCAACGGCAAGAACGTCGTCAATGTCCTACTCGTCGACATCCGCGCATGGGACACCCTCGGTGAGATCTCGGTGCTGCTGGTCGCGGCAACCGGCGTCGCCAGCCTCGTCTTCCGCAACCGCCGGTTCGGTATCGCGCCGCGCGTCGCGGACGCCCCCTCCGTCATCGTCGACAAGGCAGCTGCCAACTCGGACACGACGTGGTTGCGCGGCGGAGACCTCATCGATCCTCGACACCGTTCGCTGGTTCTCGAGGTCACCACGAGGTTGATCTTCCCGACCATCATGGTGTTGTCGATCTACTTCTTCTTCTCCGGTCACAATGCCCCCGGTGGCGGTTTCGCCGGAGGCCTGACGGCGGGCCTGGCGCTGGTACTTCGGTACCTCGCCGGCGGACGCTACGAACTCGGTGAAGCCGTACCCATCGACGCGGGCAAGATTCTCGGCCTCGGTTTGGCGCTGGCCGCGGGCACCGCCCTGGTGTCGCTGTTCCTCGGCGCCCCGGCGCTCTCGTCCGCCGTCTTCGAGTTCACACTCCCGCTCATCGGCCACGTCAAACTGGTCACCGCACTGTTCTTCGACCTGGGCGTCTACCTCATCGTGGTCGGCCTGGTCCTGGACGTACTCCGAAGTCTCGGCGCCCGCCTCGACGCAGAAATCGAGGTGAAAGCACCATGAGCGCAAACATCGGAATGCTGATCCTGATCGGCGTCCTCACGTCGGCCGGTGTCTACCTGCTGATCGAACGAAGCATCACTCGGATGCTGCTCGGTCTACTTCTATTCGGCAACGCCATCAACCTCTTGATCCTGACCGTCGGTGGATCGGACGGGAATCCGCCCATTGTCGGCCGAGATTCGGTCCACGAGGAAATAGCGGATCCGCTCGCCCAGGGCATGATCCTGACGGCGATCGTGATCACGATGGGTATCGCCGGCTTCGTTCTGGCACTGGCGTACCGGTCTTACAAGATCAACACCGCCGACGCCGTCGAGGACGATCCCGAGGACACCAAGGTTCTCAAGCGTCGCCTGCCTGCCGACGCTCCCGACCACGACCGCTCCGACGACCCGGTCACCGGTGCCCCGAGCATCGGCGGCGACGCATTCGACAAGGACGGCAACCCTATTCCCCTCGAACAACTGGTCAACCTCGAGGACATCGAATGCTACGACGACCTCCACGACGGCGACTTCGAGGACGAACCGGTACCCGACTGGGCCACCGACCTTGCTCGTAAGAAGGAATCCGAGAAGCGGCGCAAAGACGCTCGCCAGACCAAGATCGAGGGAGGTGGGGGCGCATGACCATCTCGGACAACCTGATGGGAGCCCTTGCGCCCCTGCCCGTCTTGATCCCGATGCTGGCCGCTGCTGCGACGCTGGTCGTCGGCCGACGTCCTCGTTTCCAGCGCGTGATCACACTGATCGCGCTCGTCGGCGTCGTCGCGGTGTCGGGCTTGCTGCTCTACCTCGCCGACCGCGACGGTACAACGGCCGTTCAGGTCGGCGGCTGGGACTCCCCCATCGGCATCACACTCGTGGTCGACCGTCTCTCGGCGATGATGCTCGTGGTCTCGTCGGTGGTGTTGCTCGCCGTCATGATCTACGCGATCGGTCAGGGTATTCGCGACGGCAGCGAGGCCCAGCCGGTCTCGATCTTCCTGCCGACCTATCTCGCATTGACTGCCGGTATCTCCAACGCGTTCCTCGCCGGTGACCTCTTCAACCTCTACGTCGGGTTCGAGGTTCTGCTCGCCGCGAGTTTCGTGCTCCTGACGCTCGGTGCCAGCGCCGACCGCGTCCGGGCAGGCGTCTCGTACGTGATGGTCTCGATGGTGTCCTCGCTGATCTTCCTGGCGGGCATCGCCTTCGCCTACGCGGCGACCGGCACCCTCAACATGGCCGACATGGCCCTGCGCTTCGACAACATTCCGCCGGGCACACGAACCGCCATCTTCGCTGTCCTGCTCGTGGCGTTCGGCATCAAGGCTGCGGTCTTCCCGCTGTCCGCGTGGCTACCGGACTCGTATCCGACCGCGCCCGCACCGATCACCGCCGTCTTCGCCGGGTTGCTCACCAAGGTCGGTGTGTACGCGATCATCCGCGCACACTCACTGCTGTTCCCGCAAGGAGAACTCGACAACGTACTGATGGTGTGCGGCCTGCTCACGATGGTGGTCGGCATCATGGGTGCCATCGCGCAGAGCGACATCAAACGTCTGCTCTCGTTCACACTGGTCAGCCATATCGGTTACATGATCTTCGGTATCGCACTGTCCACGACGTCCGGGCTGTCCGGCGCGATCTACTACGTCGCCCACCACATCATCGTGCAGACGACGCTCTTCCTCGTCGTGGGTCTGATCGAACGACAAGCCGGGTCGTCGTCGCTGCGCCGTCTCGGCGGTCTGGCGGCGGCCAGCCCGATCCTCGCGATCGTCTTCCTGATCCCGGCGCTGAATCTCGGTGGTATCCCGCCGTTCTCGGGCTTCATCGGCAAGGTCGCGCTCCTTCAGGCCGGTGCGGCCGACGCCAGCGCGTTGGCTTGGATCCTCGTTGCCGGCGGCACGATCACCAGCTTGCTGACGCTCTACGCCGTCGCCCGCGTGTGGACCAAGGCTTTCTGGCGAGCCCGGGCCGACGCGCCCGAAGGTGACCTCGCCGACGTCAGCCCGTCAGCGTTGATCGACGAGTCCGAAGAGGACATCGCGTTCGTCGACCGCGAGGATGTCGGCAAGATTCCGCTCTTCATGCTGATTCCGACGGTCGGACTTGTCATCGTCGGTCTGGCACTGACGGTGTTCGCGGGCCGGATCATCGACATCAGCGACAGAGCGGCGAAGGATCTGCAGGACCGGTCCATCTACATCGACGCGGTTCTCGGCAACCACCGGCCCGTGCCGGTCGACGAAGCTCCCGTCGCTGCAGACGACCCCGCAGCCGTTCCGAATACCGAGGCCCCGAACACCGACGTCCCGAATACCGAGGAGGCTCCGCGATGAAACGCGAACAGGTACTCCGCGTCGGGATCCTGCTGTGGCTGATGGTCGTATGGATCCTGTTGTGGGGCAACATCAGTTTCGGCAACATCTTCGGCGGACTCGCCGTCGGCCTGATCATCATGGTCCTGCTTCCCCTCCCCCGCGTACCGGTCGAGGGTCGGGTACATCTGCTGTCGATTCTGCGTCTGTTGTGGATGATCGTGTACTACGCGATCCAGTCGAGTATCCAGGTCGCGTGGCTGGCGATCCGTCCGTCGCCGCCGCCGGTCACCGGAGTTCTGCGGTACCAACTCGGGATCAAGTCCGACCTGGTTCTCACGCTGTGCATCGACGTTCTCAACCTGATCCCCGGCACGATGGTTCTCGAGATCGACCAGAACCGACGCATCGTCTACGTCCACGTGCTCGACGTCGGCTCGCAGAAAGCCGTCAGCGCGTTCTACCGCTCGGTGGAGGACCTCGAGCGGTTGTTCATCGCGTCGTTCGAACGTGATTCGGACTGGCAACCCAGCCCATGGCACCAGCGCGACTACGAATTCGATGCACCCCGGCAGGAGGACCAACCATGAACGGGTTCATCACCACGATCTTGATCATTTCCGGAGTGATTCTGCTGATCGCCGCCGTACTGACCACGTTCCGATTGCTCGACGGTCCGAGCTCACTCGACCGCCTCGTCGCCCTGGACACGATCATCGCGGTCTCGATGTGTGGACTCGCGGTCTGGGCCGCGTACAGCAAAGACACGACCATCGTTCCCGCGATCGTCGCGCTGGCGCTGGTCGGCTTCATCGGTTCGGTGTCCGTCGCGCGCTTCCGGGTGAGTGACCAGTGATCGGCAACATCCTCGACACGATCGGGGCCATCTCCATCTTCCTCGGCGCGCTGCTCGCGCTGACCGCCGCGGTGGGAATCGTTCGCTTCCCCGACACTCTGCGTCGTATGCACGCGGCCACGAAACCTCAGGTGGTCGGACTGATCCTGGTCCTGATGGGCGCCGTGTTCCTGCTTCGTGGGAGCGTCGACATCTGGATGTTGGTCCTGGTGGGCATCTTCACGCTGCTGACGGCGCCCGTGATCGCGCACAGCGTCGGCCGAGTCGCCTACCGCGAACAGCGCGAAGAGGACGACCTCATGAAGATCAACGAGCTGGAAGACCCGGACTCTCTCCTGTAACGGCATCCCACTCGCCGTCGCGCTCGCCCCACACCGCAAGAGCAGTGCCGGGGCGGGCGAAGAAGGTGGCGAAGTACGCCACCGACATGAGAACCAGGACAGCCATCAGCAGCGGCCCGAAGATCGCCGGGTACTCGGCCATCTGCACCGCAGCGAACCGGTACGAGAGCAACAATCCCGCCAGGAGTGCCGAGCCACCGATCAACAGACGCACTCGGAACCACCCCCAGCCTCGCTCCGGATCCCGTAGCGCCGCATCGAGGGTCAAGCACAGGACGGCACCGGCAATGAGGTCGACGCCGTAGTGGAATCCGAAACCGAGCGTCGCGGTCAGGGTCGCAACGAGCCAGAACGATCCCAGGCTGCGAATCCACCACGGCCCGCTGCGCGAGTGGATAAACAATGCGACCGCCCACGCGGTGTGCAGGCTCGGCATGCAGTTTCGCGGTGCGGCGTCGTCGAACGGCAGCGACGACGGTGATGCGAAGTCGAAGTTGGGCACGATGTTCGGCCAGTAGTCACCGATCTGGAATCCGAACCCACGCGGACCGAAGGCGAACACCGGGCCGACCACCGGGAACAGGACGTAGAAGATCGGGCCGATCAGCCCGATGAGCAGGAACGTGCGCAGCAGGTGATGCGACGGCCATCCCTTACGTACTTGATAGAGAGCAACCACGATCACCGCGACCGGCAGTTCGACGTAGATCCAGTCGAGGGCTGCTGCACCGACGGGGCCCATGGCGTCGACGATCTGGCCCATCACCCACGACGGATTCCCGAGAGCCTGGTCGGCGAGGAACACGTACTCGTCCCACACGTCGGTGCCGACGAGAATGGTGATCTCCAGCCACGTCTCGGCAACCTTGGCCGCGATGATGAGCAACGCGCCCAGCGCGACGCCGTGCAGAACGCTGAGTCGACGCTCACCGGACAACTTCCACACCGCGTACACCGCGATGGCCGTCAGCACCCAGGTGCCGCCGGTGCCCATAGTCAGCGGTCCACCCGAGAACCAGCGGATCGCGCCGACGACCACGTCGATCACGACGGCCGCGGATACCGCGTAGATGCGTTCTTTGTTGTTCAGTCCGACGAGCGCGAGAGCGAGGCCCACCCAAGGCATGGTCGCGGAGCGGGGAACGAGGAAGTAGTCACCAAACAGGCTTTCCACCGGACCGAGATAGCCCTTGTACGACGCGAACGCCTGCACGCCCAGGACCAGCACGGTCAATGCTGCTGTGCCGATCAGAAGGAGTCGGTGAGAACTCGACCACGAACGGTCCGACTGTCCGGGTGCGCCCCCTCGTTGGGACCAACTGTCTATCAACACCGGACAATAGTAAACGGCGTGTGAACTGAATATGGACACCCACTGGACAAACGGTTGGTATGCCCGGATTTCCAGTCCGCGAAACAGCCATTCGCACTGTGAACCTGCTAGGTGCCCAACTCTGCGACCAAGGCGTCGACGACCGCAACCAGATCGCCGCCCGTCGCTTCCGCGACACGACGTTGCCGCTGGTAGGACGCGCCGCGACGGGGAATGTCCGCCACCGACGCCAACTCGTCCGCGCAGCCGAGCGAGACCGCAATCGGCGCCAAGTCGTCGAGCAGGCGATCCAGATCGTCAGTGACGAGGCACTCGTTTGCGTCGGAGTCGAGGATGATCTCGGCGTCCAGTCCGTATCTCGCTGCGCGCCACTTGTTTTCCTTGACGTGCCACGGCTGCATGTTCGGCAGAGTCTCACCGGCGCTCAGTCTGCGGTCCAGATCGACGATGAGGCAGTGGACCAGAGCAACGAGGGCACCCAGTTCGGCGCGTGTCGAGACGCCGTCGAACACCCGGACCTCGATGGTTCCCCACTTCGGCGCGGGACGGATGTCCCAGTGCATGCCACCGATCTTGGTGATCACACCGGTCTTCATCTGGTCGTCGATGAACGACTCGTATTCGGCCCAGTTCTCGAACTGGTACGGAAGACCTGCGGTGGGGAGCTGCTGGAACATCAACGCTCGATTGGACGCATAGCCGGTGTCGACACCGGCCCACATCGGCGAGGATGCCGACAGCGCCAGCAAATGCGGATAGCGCTGCAGCAGTGCGTTGATGATGGGGAAAACGCGGTCCGCGGACGAGACACCCACGTGGACGTGCACGCCCCAGATCAGCATCTGCCGACCCCACCACTGCGTGCGTTCGATGAGCTCGTCGTAGTCGGGCGTCCGGGTGACCAACTGAGTCGACCATTGCGCGAACGGGTGCGTGCCCGCGCTGATGAGGTCGACGCCCAGCGGATTCGCAGCGCGACGCAGCAGATCCAGTGACCTGTCGAGATCACTCATCGCCTCGCCGACCGTCGAATGAATACCCGTGACGAGTTCGACGGTATTTCGCAGTAGTTCCTTGGTGATGTGCGGGGTTTCGGAGCCGGCAAGCTCTTCGACCGCCGAAAACACCTCGGCTGCTGTGTTGGAGAGATCTCTGGTCTTGCGATCGACCAGCGCGATCTCCCACTCCACGCCCAGCGTCGGGCGCGGCGAACCTGGAAATGGAACTACCACGCAGAGAATCCAATCACAGTGTCGGTAAAAACACCGTGCTGGCTACTGCGTGGTAGTCGCCGGAAGTGATGCAAAACTCAGGTGAGTTTGTCAGCTCTTGGTGATGACACCGCAAGCAACGCGTCCGCCGGCGTCACCGGTGTCGAGGGTCTGCTGATCCGGTGCCGGCGCGTAACGCGTCGGGATGTTGCCGAAGTTGTCCGCTCCGGCGTGGATCATGACGGATGTTCCACCGTTTGCGACCAGTTCGTCGACGGTGAATGCATCGGTCGTGGTGACCAGTGTGGCGGTGCCGTCTTCGAGGACCTGAACCGAAGTGAGGTCGCCGCTCGCCGGGTGGCCCGTGTGACCCTCGGCCTGGAAGTGTCCGCCTGCCGAGAGGAAGTTACCCGGCTCTCCGCCGCTGGGGGCAACGGAATTGGTCTCGCACTTGGCGACCTGGTGGACGTGGAATCCGTGGAAGCCGGGGGTGAGGCCCTTGGCGTCGAGGGTGACCTTGACGTCGCTACCTTCCTGCGCGAACGTGACCGTTCCGACCTTGGCGCCGTCGGTGCCGTTCAGCGTTGCGGTGACCGTTTCGGCAGAAGCGCCGGCGTGAGCCGTCTCGGAACCGTGGCCGCCCGCGCTTTCGTGCGCGCTGGGATCGGCTGCACCGGTCCACACCGGAGGAGTCGTGCCGGGGACGCTGCTGGGCTCTTCGCTGTTACTGCAAGCGGTCAAGCCGAAAGCGGCAATCGCGACTACAGGGGCAACGACGCGCCAGGACATACGCCGGGTGCTGCTGGGGGCCATCGAACCGCTCCTTTGAGGTGGCGAGAAAGTGCTTCTGATCATAACGGCGCGTGTAGTAGCTGGAACCGACGGGTCAGTTCCACCTTCACGACCGGTCAGTTGGAGGTCACGATCACGATCACGCCAGGTGACGCGTTCGCGATGCCGGCGAATCGAGGCTCTGCGGAGACTCCGAGTTCAGCCGCGATCTTCTGCGCCGCTGCCTTCTCCGCCGCGGACGATCCGTAATACACCGTCGTCGTACTGACGGTGCCCTCGCTGTAGTTACCCGTCTCCTCGACGTTCCAACCTGCTGCCGTCAATTCCTCGGCGGTGCCTGCTGCCAGACCGGAGACGGTGCTGTTGTTGAGAACTCGAACGCTGACATTCGACGTGTCGGCGCCGCTCGCGGAGCTGGAAGTCGTGGTCGTCGCAGTTCCCGAGGGACGCGACGTGGTGGTGGTATCGCCCGAAGCGGGTTGCGTCGTCGCTGCAGGCTTGGTGGTGGCAGGCGCGGGGGCGCTCGTCGTGGCAGACGCCGAGGATTCGGTCTGCTGTGCTGCGGTGTTCTCGTCGCCCGATCCACCGTCGCTCGATCCACCCAGTGAGGCTGCTCCGAGACCGATGAACACGATCGCCAACGCGATCAACACCATGGCGATTGCGCGAAGCGGAGGTCCGGACGGCTGCTCTTTCGGGGTACTCACGATGTCGACCTTATCGCCAGTGCGTGGACAGCCCGATCATATGTACGCGTGATTCAGGTGACCTCGAAGCCGAGGCGACGCGCGGCCCTGGCCTTCTGACGGCTGGCACGCAGACGACGCAGGCGCTTGACCAGCATGGGATCAGCCGCCAAGGATTCGGGGCGATCGACCAAGGCGTTGAGAACCTGGTAGTAGCGGGTTGCCGACATGTCGAACAACTCCTTGATGGCTTCTTCCTTCGCACCGGCGTACTTCCACCACTGACGCTCGAAAGAGAGGATGTCGTGCTCCCGGCGGGTGAGGCCGTCTTCGCCGACCTCGTGCATGCCTGCTGTATCTACTACCGAATCGTCGGCGCCAGTGCCTTCGGACTGGTTCCGACTACGCGCGGTTGCGCCGTCCATGTCACTCCTCGACTGCTGTGCTCGGCGTCAGCGAGACTCGTATGCCCGGTGTTCTTTTTCCGACCGAATTCTCGCGGCCGTGAGTTTCCCGGTCCCCTGGCCCGAAGGTAACTCACAATTTCCCCCGCGGCCCACGTTCCGACCGAGCAACGAATTACATCGCTGTTCTTCAGCAACCATTGAACCATGATCGAGTGTGCGGGCCGTGATAACTACGCGGGCGCGCCGCACTATCCTTGTCCGCATGGCTATCCTCCCCATCCGAATCGTCGGCGACCCGGTACTGCACAAGGCGACAGAGCCGGTCACTCAGTCCCCGGCCGAGATCGCCGAACTGATCGCAGACATGTACGAGACGATGGACGCTGCCAACGGCGTCGGTCTGGCGGCCAATCAGGTCGGTGTTCCACTGCGAGTCTTCGTCTACGACTGCCCCGGTGACGACCGCAGCAGCGAGCGTCGACGCGGCGTCGTCGTGAACCCGGTACTCGAGACGTCCGAAATCCCCCAGACGATGCCCGACCCGGACGAAGACTTCGAGGGTTGCCTGTCCGTTCCCGGCGAGCAGTTCCCGACGGGTCGCGCCGATTGGGCGAAGGTCACCGGCACCGACGCCGACGGCAACCCGATCGAGGTCGAGGGCACCGGATTCTTCGCACGGATGCTCCAGCACGAGACCGGGCATCTCGACGGTTTCCTCTACACGGACGTACTGATCGGCCGCAACGCGCGCGCTGCCAAGAAGATCATCAAGCGTTCCGGTTGGGGCAAGCCCGGTCTGACCTGGACGCCGGGGACCGTCGACGATCCGTTCGGTCACGACGACGACGATTACGAAGACTGAGAATTCTGCTCTGAACGGCAACATTTCGATCGGTAGCCGGGTGGTTTTGCGATACAAGCTCCCACCCGGCTATTCGCATCCCATGACCGACGTCATCGGCATCCTCGAGGGCGCCGATCCCATCGCCGTTCGCGCCGGCGACGGTCGGCTGGTCCAGGTCTCCGCCGATCAGGTGATCGCGCTCAAGAGTCTCTCGGCCCGCCCGATTCGCATCGGCGAGATTCGAAACCTCGAAACGGCTGCTGCGGCGGCGTGGCCGGGGGTCGAGCAGGCGTGGATCGACGGTTGGTTGCTGCGCGCCGGTCACGGTGTCACCGGCCGCGCCAATTCGGCTTTGCCGCTCGGTGGTGCGGGGGCGGTTGCCGGCTTCGACGCGAGCACCATCGAGCGGATACGCCAGTGGTTCGGTGACCGCGGACTGCCGACCCTGCTGCTCCTCCCCGATCGACTCGGCACCGCTCCGGACGGGTGGAGCAGCGAGAAGGAAACCATCGTGATGGCCGCCGATCTGGGCAATGTCACGCTGCCGCTCGGTCCTCCGGTCACCTCGTTCGCCGACCGCCCCGACCACAACTGGCTGTCGATGTACGACGCCCACGGCGATCCGGCGTACGTCGAGGCGGTCCTCACGGCTGTCGTGGGCACTGCAACTTTCGGCGCGATCGGAAACACCGACACGACGCTTGCCATCGGGCGCGCTGCGCTCACCGAGGCACCCGACCACAAACGCTGGGTAGGACTGACCGGCATTCACGTCGCCCCTGAACACCGTCGTCACGGAATCGGGTCGCTGATCTGCGGAGATCTACTCTCCTGGGGTCGTGAGAACGGTGCGACGCACGCGTACCTCCAGGTTTCGGCGGACAACTTCGCGGCGATCGCGCTCTACGAGCAGCTCGGATTCGTCGAACACCACCGCTACCGATACGCCACCGATCCTGTCGGCGGCTGACGCTAGGCTTGCCCTCGTGCGCATCGCTACCTGGAACGTCAACTCCGTCCGTGCCCGTACCGACAGGATCATCGACTGGCTCGGTCGATCCGACGTCGACGTCCTGGCAATGCAGGAAACCAAGTGCAAGGACGAGCAGTTTCCGTACGAACGCTTCAAGGAGATCGGCTACGAGGTCGCCCACGTCGGGTTGAGCCAGTGGAACGGTGTCGCCATCGCTTCCCGCGTCGGCTTGGACGACGTGCAGATCGGATTCGAGGATCAGCCCGGATTCGACAAGGATCCCGAGGCAGACCCGGTCCGCGAGGCACGTGCGATCGGTGCCACCTGCGGCGGTGTGCGGGTGTGGAGCCTGTACGTCCCCAACGGCCGTGAGCTGGAAGACCCGCATTACGCCTACAAGCTGGATTGGCTGGCCAAGCTGCGCGACGACGCGGAGGGCTGGCTCAAGCAGGATCCCGACGCGCAGATCGCCCTGGTCGGCGACTGGAACGTCGCTCCCACGGACGACGACGTGTGGGATCCCGCTTTCTTCGAGGGCAAGACCCACACGTCGCAGCCGGAACGAGCTGCGTTCACCGCCTTCACCGAGTCCGGGTTCGCGGACGTAGTTCGCCCGTACACACCCGGTCCCGGCGTGTACACGTACTGGGATTACACGCAGCTTCGCTTCCCGAAGAAGCAGGGTATGCGAATCGACTTCATCCTCGGCTCACCGGCATTCGCAGCACGCGTCGAGGCGGCCGAGATCGATCGAAACGAGCGAAAAGGCAAGGGCGCCAGCGATCACGCTCCGGTGATCGTGAATCTCGGGTGATCGTGAATCTCGGAGCCTGATCGTCTGTTTGCACCCTCGGGCTTCTAGTCCTCGACGAGCAGTTCCAGATACTCGGGATGCTCGCCGAGGTACCGCTGAACATAGGTACACACGGGCCGTACCGACCAATCACGTTCACGGGCGCAGTCCATTGCGAACTGCACGAGTACGGCTGCCAGTCCCTGCCCGCCGTACTCCTCTTTGACGACGGTATGCATGTACGCAACCACGTCGCCCGCTTCGGCTCCGCTCCCCGAAATCTCGTCTTCGTCGCGGTATCCGAGGATGCCGACCAACTCGTCGTCGGAGAGCAGTTCGAATCGTTCGTGCGACGGATTGTCCACGAGCGTGACTTCCGGTGAGGTTCCGGTTTTCGAATTTTCGATGTCGTTCATTGCGGCGACCTCCACGGCACGATGTGCACCTGCGCGATCGGCGACAGCTGCGTTCGCACGCTCTCCATAACTGTGATCCATGCCACTCATAGAATCAGCTACCGACGACGCTGTCCCGGGTTCGACCAATTTTTGCACCGGGAACGACCGGATCGCAATCGCAGTTCGCGCCGTCGTTCCCGCGAGAGGTGGGACCGAGCTGCCGTTTCCCCAGGTCCGATCGGTAGGCTCGTCGTCGTGAAGCTGCTGCCCCTGACCCCCGCCGGACAGACCCCGATTCGGGCATTGACCATCGCCGGAACCGACTCCGGTGGCGGAGCCGGCATTCAAGCCGATTCCCGCACGATGGCGATGTGCGGAGTGCACGCCTGCGTGGCCGTCGCCGCAGTGACGGTCCAGAATTCGGTGGGAGTCAGCGGATTCCACGAGATTCCGCCGGAGATCGTCGCCGACCAGGTGCGCGTCGTGGTCTCGGACATCGGCGTCGGTGCGGCGAAGACGGGAATGCTCGCGTCGACGACGATCATCGAAGCGGTGGCCGCGGTTGCCGCCGAGGTTGGGATCGGCCGCGACCGTCCGATTCCGCTCGTGGTCGACCCGGTGTGCGCGTCGATGCACGGCGATCCGCTGTTGCACGAAGAAGCTCTCGACGCGGTCCGCAACACCTTGATTCCGGCAGCCACGGTGGTCACTCCGAACCTCGACGAGGTTCGGTTGATCACCGGTATCGAGGTCGTCGACGACAAGAGCGCCCGCCAAGCGGCAGAAGCGCTGCATGCGCTCGGCGCTCAATGGTCCATCGTCAAGGGTGGCCACCTTCGTACTTCGGAGTTGTCCACCGACCTGTTGTTCGACGGCGACCGTTTCCTCGAATTCAGCAGTGCCCGGATCGACACCGGCAACGATCACGGCGGCGGAGACACGCTGGCTGCTGCGATCACTTGCGCTCTCGCACACGGCTATTCCGTTCCGGACGCGGTGGCGTTCGGCAAGGAGTGGGTGACCAAGTGTCTCGAGGCGTCGTACGACCTCGGCGCGGGACACGGTCCGGTGTCCCCGCTCTGGCGGCTCCAGGTCTAGCGCTCGAGGTCCAGGGCGCTAGTTCCGGCGCACGCGCCAGATTCCCAGGTCGACGGGAACTCCGTTGGGCGTGGTCGCGAAAAACCCTCGCCGCCATGGCCGGATCGTGAGATCGAGATCCTCCAGGGTGCCGGCTTCGAGTTCCTCGAGAGTTGTCGCCGACATCATGACGTTGCCGTCGCCGCCCAGGCCCATCATCCGGGCGGCGATGGTCACGTCGACGCCGAGCCAGTCGTCACCGATCTGACGCGGGGTACCCGTGTGTAGGCCGACGCGCATGCGTGGGGTGTATCCGTCGAGATCGACTTCCGCGAGCGCGTCCTGCGCGGTGAACACCGCCTTCAAAGCCGCATCCGGGCGAATGAACACTGCCATCAGACCGTCGCCCATCCGTTTGACGACGTGTCCGCCGTTGTCGGTGATCGGAGTTTCCACGGCCTGCGCCACCGCACGCAGAAGGGTCAGCGTCGCGCCGTCACCGGCTGCGAGCGACCAGGTGGAGAAGCCCACCAGATCGGTGAAGACGATGGTCAGTTCTTGATCGCCACGTCCGCGGCCCATCTTTTCCAGCGCTGCCTGCCACACCTGCAGTGCTCCGAGGCTCACTTCGCGAGTGGCTGCCGGCTTCTGATCGAGCAATCTGTCAGCGACGCGCGCCACGGCGCGGGCACCGCCGGGGCCGGCGAGCGAGAGCGGGTCCCCGAACCCTGGATCACCGGGTAGTGCCCGCCTGAGGCGTCGTAGCGCGTCGATGAGCTGCTGCCGACGGTTAAGTTCTGCCGCAGAGTTCAAGACGACGTCGACGACGCCTCGAACCGAGGAGGAAGAAGCACCTGCCGTGTCGGTGTTCTCCGGGGACAGATCAGCCATAACTCAAGCGTAACTCAGAGTTACAGACAGTGTGCTGCCGCCGTTCTCGCACAGTGGCCTCCTGGTCGCTCGCACAGTCGATCATTCGGTCAGTCGATCATTCGGTCAGTCGATCATTCGGTTCTGGCCTGTGTCCGGGCATCGCCGACGGGAACTCCGTTCGGCCCGCTCAAATCCTGGGCATACGTCGCAACTCCGAAGGCTACTGCAGAAGCGTTGGCAGCGAGCGCTTCGCGATCGATGTTCGCGAGGTTGTCCTGGGCACTGTGGTAGTTCGGGTCGAAGGTCTCCTCCGCTTCTCCGCCCCACTTCTCGGCCTGTGCCGGCGTCTTGCGCTCGTCCGCGCCGCTGAACACGCCACCCGCCGGGATCCCGATCTCGATGAACGGGCCGTAGTCGGAGCGCCCGTCGAAGTCCGTTCCGTCCGCCGCAATCCCTCGCCCGGCGAGAAAATCGACGAAGGTGCGCTCGATGCCCGCCGACCCCTCGGGCCCGGGCCCCTCCTCGACGGCATCCGAGTTGTCGCCGTCGTAAGCCAGGTATCCGGCGTTGGGCGAACCGAGCATGTCGAAATTCAGGTACAGGGCGATGTCGGCCCGTTCCTGATCGCTCAGACCCTCGACGTAGCGGGTGGAGCCGACCAATCCCACTTCTTCCGCTCCCCAGAAAGCGAAACGCACGGCATTTTCGATGCTCGGTGAGCTTCCCATCTGCAGCGCGGTTTCCAGTACGGCTGCGGTACCGCTTCCGTTGTCGTTGATTCCGGGACCTTCCGGCACACTGTCCAGGTGGGCGCCCACGACAACCACGTTGTCGGTCGCGCCGGTCTTGGTCTGCGCAATCACGTTGCGCGACTTCGTCGTTTCCGTCGACGTGTCGAGAATCAGCGTGAGGTCTCCGGGCGCTGCGGCAAGAGCCTCGCCCGACGCCTTACTCACCCCGCCGGTCGGAATGCGGGCGTCTTCGGGTTCACCCAAGGTAGCCCCGCCCAGCATTGCGTCCTCGTTGTTGGCAACCAGCAACGCCGCCGCGCCGCGATCAGCGGCGATCTTCTGCTTGTCGCCGAACGGGCACACTCCGCGGGTGACCAGCACGATTGCACCGTTCACGTCGCGGCCGTCGTAGTCGGTGGCCTCGCAACCGGGGGTCTCGTCGGCGGGAATCGCCACCAGACGCGCCGTGATTCCGGTCGGTCCCGTGGAAGTGGAATATGTCAGCGCCCGCACCGGAACATCGGAGCCGTCAGCGGCTTTCAGGGATTCGGTGCCGGGATCGAAGGAGCTGAAGTCGAATTCCGGGGTGCTGACCTCGAAACCCTTGTCTTCGAGCAGGTTTGCCACGTAGTCGACACTGGCGTCATAGCCGGGGGTACCGGCCGATCGATTGCCCTCGTTGTTGGCGGCGATCTTCTCGAGTTGCTCCAGATGCCCGGTCACGGCGTCGACGGTGACGGTCTCGGAGAATGCAACCGGGTCTGTCGGGACGGCCGCTTCACTTCCCGACGAGCATCCACTCACCACGAGTGCTCCAGCCATTGCGACCACAACCACACCGAAGAGTCTCATCTTCGGAGGATATCGGCCGAAGCACAGGAAAGGGACCCAGTACGAATGGTTTTTCGTACTGGGTCCCTACTCTGCTGTCACTCCTGGTTCTCGGTAGGTCTCCCGACAACACCTACCGAGGGAGCGACAAGATCAGGCGTCGCGACGATTCACGATGACAATACTTGCTCCGAAAATCACCAGAACGAAGGCCGCGAAGTAGATCAGGCTGCCCCAGGGTCCCCAGTGGAAGTCGACGCCACCGCTGCTCGCACTGAGGAAGTGGTTTGCATTCGCGAACGGCAGGAACGGGGTGATCTTCTCGCCGAAGCTGCCGAACAGTCCGAACAGGCTCTCGATGAGCAGCGGCCAGAGCAGGAGCAACGCAATAGCGCCGGCCGACTGGCGAATGATCGATCCGACGCCGACAGCGAGAATCACGCACAGGAAGGCGTAGATCGGGATGCCGTAGATCGCGCGCCAGTCACTGCCGCTCGACAGAGTCAATCCGGCACTCGCCTCGGTACCGGCGATGGCCTTGGCCATGGCGTACGCGCCGAAGGCGAGAACAAATGTCAGTACAGCACCGAAAGCACCGATGAGGCCGGCTTTGGCGATCAGAACCGAGGCACGGTTCGGAACGGCCTGGAAGGTGGTGCGGATGGTCCCGAAGCGGTACTCACTGGTGACCGCGAGGGCCGCCATGATCATGAGAACCATGATTCCGAAACCCGAGATGCCGGCCGTGGCAACGGCGGTGTCGAGGTCCGGTGCTCCCTGGACGTCGGAGGACGTCAGAGCCGACTTGGCAACCGCGCCCATGATGGCCGCGAAGCCGAGCGCGAGCACGACGATGATGACCGAGCACCACAGCGGCGACTTGGTCGTGGTGATCTTGATACGTTCAGCACTGAGAACA
>NZ_JARVSY010000031.1:0-114360 GCF_030208925.1 Rhodococcus sp. MEB032 | reverse complement strand
GACAACCTGGTCCTACTCTGCCGAACCCACCACACCCTGATGCACCGAAAACCCGGATTCACCGGCAAATGGGAAATCCGAATGGGCACCGATCACCTGCCCTGGTTCATCCCACCACCAGGCATCGACCCCGACCAGAAACCCCGCCGCTCCACCACACGACTCTGAACCCGGAGGTCACCGAGCAAACGTCTCGGTGACCCATTCCGGCGTGCTTCGATAACCGGAAAGGGCGGCGCGGCGACATCCATCCAACTCCACGCTCACAGGAGTACCACCCGAACCGTCAACCCGTAGGAGGGTTGATGATGCTGTCGCTGTCGCGATCTGATCACAAGGCTGAGCTATAGGAGCATCGGCTATGGCGGCAACCACGTCTCGACTCTCCGCTTCGGACAGGCGAATAACGTCCACGTCTGTCTGAGATTCATGCCGGCACACGGATAGTCCTGCAGCATCAGCGACAGGCGTAGCCAGCTCATTGTCTAGCGGGTCATAGCCTTCGCCTCTCTCGAACTGCTCGCGCGCCTTGTCAACTTCTCTGGCATCTGTCCGGTCGAATTGAACGGCAGACGAGCGATCGCAATTCGCCATCGTCGGAGAAAGACTCAACGAAGTTCGGACACGTTCGACTTCATGCAGAGATCGAAGCGAATCGAGAGGCCCGACTTGAAAGCCGCACGGACTCGACGGCCAGGCCGGAAACATCACTTGTCCGGCGCTGTTGGCCATCCACAGTTTGACGGGAACCAGTTCGCTTGTGACACAACTCGCAACGACATTGTCGGGAAAGCGTTTGGAGTCGACACGATATGCATCCTTGACGGCGGCTACGTCACCTTCGAGTCGAACCATGTCGACGGTTAGCGCTCCGGAGGCATCTTCGCCGACTTCGCAACGAAATACTGCCACTGGATCGAAATCAGATGGAAGATACCCTGTTTCGTGTTTCGGACGCGAATACAGATCGACACCGAACAGGCCCCATGCGACTTCAATTCCGAGACAGTCGGCAGTCTCGAACACCCGAGCCTCAGGAGGTGTGAAGTACACCGAATCTCGCCAGAACGGAGCCGAACAAGCGGTGACCAGGCAAAGCGACGCCACCAACGGCACCGACAGCAGCGCGCGTGCCGAGACCGTCAATTGCCCGCCCACTCCAGAAGGTTGTCGGCGGTCCAGGTATTGATCACCCGATCGGCTTCGACGCCGCACTTTTCGGCCCGGTCACAGCCGTAGCCCTGCCAAGCCAGCTGACCGGGGGC
This sequence comes from Rhodococcus sp. MEB032, assembly GCF_030208925.1. NCBI lineage: Bacteria > Bacillati > Actinomycetota > Actinomycetes > Mycobacteriales > Nocardiaceae > Rhodococcus > Rhodococcus sp. MEB032. The sequence continues at coordinate 113,095 of NZ_JARVSY010000031.1, read as the reverse complement.
ATGGGCGTCAGTGTCGATGGAGAAAAGACAATCGAGATCGCGGGCCAACTCGATCAAACGCGAAGGCGGGTCACGACGCTCCGGTCGGGAGTTGATCTCGACGGCGGTCCCTGATTCTCGGCAGGCCTCGAACACTTTCTCTGCGTCGAACTGCGACTCGGGCCGGGTTCCGCGAGCACCCTCGACAAGACGCCCGGTGCAGTGCCCGAGAATATCGACACGCGGATTTCGCACTGCAGCAAGCATTCTGCGGGTCATCGCCTCGCGTTCGGACCGCAGCTTGGAGTGGACGCTCGCCACCACGATGTCGAGTTCGTCGAGCAGATCGGGATCCTGGTCGAGTGAACCGTCCTCGAGGATGTCCACCTCGATTCCCGTGAGAATGCGGAAGGGAGCCAGTTCGGCATTCAACCCGGCTATCACGTCGAGTTGAGACCGTAGGCGCTCCGCGGACAGCCCGTTTGCAACTGTGAGGCGAGGCGAATGGTCGGTGAGGGCGCAGTAGTCATGGCCGAGTGCTGCTGCGCGTCGCATCATCTCTTCGATGGGGCTTCCACCATCGGACCAGTCGGAGTGGGTGTGGAGGTCGCCGCGCAGCGCTTGTCGCAATGGGCTGTCGCCGATGGGCTCAGCCTGCCCCCGCAGTTCCTCGAGATACTCGGGGATGCCGTCGTACGACTGAGCGATAATCGTGGCAGTCTTCGGCCCGATGCCGGTGAGGGCCTTCCAACTGTCGGCTTTCCGGCGAGACTCCTTCTGCTCGTCGGACAATCCTGAAAAGACCTCCGCAGCTCGGCGATAGGCCTTGACGCGGTGCGTTTCAGCGCGTGATCGTTCGAGCCAGTAGGCGATCTCCCGAAGCGCTTCATCCGGTTCCATGAGACCACTGTTCCGTCAGCAGCGGCTCGCGGCAACCCTTGATCCCCTTACGCTGTGAATATGGACGACCCGAGAGCACGATTTGAAGCCGCGCGGGTGGCTCACCTGGCAACGGCAGATGCGGCCGGCGTTCCGCACATCGTGCCGCTGGTATTCGTCTTGGTGGGCGGCACCGTCTATTCCTGTGTCGACCACAAACCGAAAACCACGACCGCTCTTCGCAGGCTCCGGAACATCACCGAGACGGGGCGCGCAAGCCTGCTGGTCGATCATTACGACGACGACTGGTCCGCGCTCTGGTGGGTCCGCGTCGACGGACATGCGGAGGTTCTCGACCCCGGCACCAAGGAGTCCGAGAGCGCGATCGATGCTTTGGCCGCAAAGTATCCGCAGTACGTAGATCACCGACCGCACGGACAGGTGATAGCTGTCCGCGATGTGGAGTGGTCGTCATGGTCCGCAGCAGCCTAAGGTTCTGTCCTAGTGTTCAAGGAGCGAAAGTGATTGCAACACTCTCAATTCGGACAAATTGGTGGGGGATCGATGAAACGACGGCAGTTACTTCAGCGCGCAGCCACAGGTCTGGCGCTGGTAGCGGGACCTCAGGTGATCGACATGGGTAGCAGTTCCGGAAGCAGTCAAGACGCAACAAGTCCGTTGAACGAACAGTTGTCGGTTGTTTCGCTCTCACACGTGAACGACCCGGCGACGACGCCGGTTTTTCCAGGCGACCCCGAGTTCACTCTCGACACAGCGGCCACCATCGCAAACGACGGCTACTACCTCCAGTACGTCAAGGAAGGTGAGCACACGGGCACGCATTGGGGCGCACCCGCACACTTCCAGGAAGGCGGCCTCACAGCCGACCAACTCGATCCGGCGGACCTCTTCCTCCCCGCAGTGAAGATCGACATCCGGGACAAGGCTGCCGCCGATTCGGACTATGCGCTCACGGTCGCGGACCTGCAGGAATGGGAAACGCGCAACGGCAAGATCCCCGATGGAGCGGCCGTAGTTCTCTGGACCGGGTGGGAATCGCGCTGGGGTAGCGAAGAATATGCCAACTCCGATGCCGAGGGCGTCACCCACCAGCCCGGCTTCTCGGTGGACGCGGCGCGGTGGCTGATAGACACCGGCCGTTTGGGCACCCGCGGAGCATTGGGAACCGACACGTTCGGTCCCGACCTCGGAAACGACGAAACCTACCCCGTCTCGACAATCCTGTACGACAAGCATCGAATCAGCCTGGAGAACTTGAACAATCTTGCCGCCCTGCCAACCACCGGGGCCAGCATCCTTGTCGGTGGTGCGATCAACAAGGCCGGATCGGGTTCACCGGCAACGATTTTCGCACTACTACGGCGATAACCATTTGCGACGGTCGCCGTAGACAACGACCGCTCCCTTCCCACTTCTCTTCGCCTCGTACATCGCCGCATCGGCCTGGCGAAGAAGAGTGTGCGCGCTGAGCGGTTCGTCCCCGAACTCGAACTGCGCGGACTCGAAATGCGCGACACCAACGCTCGCACCCACCGACACCGATGTGTCTGCAGTCTGATCGGACCTGAGCGCGTCGACGATCCGGCGAGCCACGACGACGGCGTCGTCGATCGTGCCCTGCAGGAGCACTGTGAACTCGTCGCCACCGAATCGAGCGACAAACGCACCCTCGGGAACCGCTTCGCGCAGACGTGCTGTGAGAGCAACCAGTAACCGGTCGCCGGCCGGGTGCCCGTATCGATCGTTGATCTGTTTGAAGTCGTCCAGATCGACAAGCATCAGCACCCAATCGGAGTTCGTCTGGCGATAGTTTTCGATGGCGCTCGCAAAGTGTTCGTCGAACGCGGCCCGGTTTGCAAGCTCGGTGAGTGGGTCGTGATGTGCTCGGTACCTCAGCTCGTCCTGGGCAGCGGAGATCTGTTGGAGGAGCGCGTCGTTCTCGAGGAGCGTGAGTATTTGGCGCACCAGCGCGAGAACCAACACGCCGACGCCGAGTATCACGACCACGGCATCGAGGTTGCCGACGATCAGCGCCTGAACAGTCACGATCGTCGCGATCACCGCGATCAACAGATACGGCAGCAGCAACTGAGTCCGATCGCTTCGCCACTGCTGCGGCGCGTTGCGGTTCCGAGGCTCGGTTCGCTTCGTCAGCGCCGCCAAGGCGATCAACGGCGGCCCCGCGATGAACCCGGCATCGGCGATGGTCGGCATACTCTCGGCGCCGATCGCCACCAAGTACGCGTAAAGACTGTCCGAAAGGGAGAGCATCACCAACCCGCACCCGAGGAACGTCAGCGGTTCGCGGATCTCGGCAACGGCCTTCGGTCCGATGACCATCAGCAAGACCATGGCGATCAGAACGAAGTCGGTGATCGGATACATCACCGCGACAAGAAACCCGAGAGATCCCGTCGGACCGGTATGAACGACGGCGCCCAGGGCCGTCGTCCACGTGAGGATGAACAATCCACCGACAACGACAAGACCGTCGAGCGTCAGCACGAGCCAGAGATGGATCGGACCGATCGCCTCACGCCGGGGCGACTGACGCACCAACGACAGAAGCGCCGGCACGGCGAACACCGGGAACATGAAGAAACCGATATCCGCGATCGACGGCGACGGAAGTGGAACGTGGAGAACCGAGCGGTAGAACGCCCAGAAGAACATCCCGAGAGTCCAGCCGGCCATACCCAGAGCCATCAGAGTTCGCCAACGACGCTCGACGCCGTGATAGCGCCGCGATGTCCACCAACAGACCGCAGTTGCGGTGGCTCCGCCGACGAGCTGGGCGATATCGTCCACCAGAACCGAAGTTCGTGGGCTGAGCAGCCCGGATCCGGCGAGAGCGATGACCGCGACAACGACGCCGAGAACCAGCCACGTGCGTCGCGCTCGGAACTGCGTCATCGAAGAACCCATCGGTGTTCAAGGCGTCACCACCGATCGTCTTGCAGCCGGCATCGTTGCGGCCGGAATGTTGTGGTGACGAATGCCCGTACGAACCTACCCGATTTGGTAGCGGATTGTTAACTGGACGAACGATCAGGAAGGCTCGTACGCCGCGGCGCTGTATTCCGCTCGGGTCCTACGCTGCTGCGAAGTCCATTTCGCGATCACCCCTTGCGAGGGGCTGAACAGGTACACCAGAGCGAACACGATGCCCTGCGTCATGACGACCATGCCACCGGAAGCCGTGTCGAGGTAGTAGCTGACGTAGATACCGGTAATCGCGCAGACTGCGGAAACGACGGGAGCTATCACCAGCATCCGCGAAAACTTGTCGGTGAGGAGGTAGGCCGTCGCGCCGGGGATGATCAGCATCGCCACCACCAGCACGACGCCGACGGCTTGCAACGCCACAACGGACGTGAGTGCGAGGACGCCGAGTAGCAGCGCACCCAGGCGCTTGGGCGAAAGACCTATCGCGTTCGCATGGATCGGGTCGAAGGCGAACAACGTCAGATCACGACGCTTGATCAACAGAATGCTCAACGCCAACGCGCCGAGTATCGCGACCTGCAGAAGATCGGACGAGCTCACCCCCAGCAGGTTGCCGAAAATGATGTGGTTGAGATCGGTCTGGCTGGGGGTCACCGAGATGAGAACCAAACCGAACGCAAAGAGAGTCGTGAAGACGATACCGATCGCGGCGTCTTCCTTGACGCGACTGGTGTTACGGATCAGTCCGATCAGCGCTACGGCGATCAACCCGAAGATCAAGGCCCCGATGGCAAATGGTGCGCCGACGACGTAAGCGAGGACAACACCCGGCAGCACGGCGTGCGAGACGGCGTCGCCCATCAACGACCACCCGATGAGCACCAACCAACAACTGAGCACCGCGCAGACAACCGCTGCCACAACCGCAACGGCCAACGCTCGCACCATGAATCCGTACTGGAGAGGATCAAGTAGCAGTTCTACGAGGTTCATCGATCAGGTCCTGTCCATCACGTCGAGACCGAAAGCCAGGGCGAGGTTTTCCGGTTGCAGCACGGTGTCCGGGTCGGAATGCACCAGGACCTTGCGCATGAGCAGTACCGCCTCGTCGCAGAGTTTCGGCACAGCGTGGAGATCGTGGGTCGAGACCAAGATCGACCGGCCGTCGGAAGCCAACTCTCGTAGCAGCGTAGAAATCGTTGCCTCGGAACGCTTGTCGACGCCCGCAAACGGCTCGTCCAGCAACAGTATCGACGCGTCCTGCGCGATGCCGCGTGCGACGAACGCGCGCTTCTTCTGACCACCCGAGAGCTGACCGATCTGACGATCCGCAAATTCGGTGAGTTCCACCCGCTCGAGGGCCTCTGCCACCGCCTCGCGATCTGCACGCCGCGGACGTCGCAAGAATCCGAGGTGACCGTACCTGCCCATCATCACGACGTCACGGACGCTGATCGGGAAGGTCCAGTCGACGTCTTCACTCTGCGGCACGTATCCGACGCGGCCGCTCTTGCGCGCAGTGGCTGCGTCGAGACCGGCGATTCTGACAGAACCGTTGTCCGGCTTGATCATCCCCATGATCACTTTGAACAGAGTCGACTTTCCTGAACCGTTCATGCCGATCAGTCCGCAGACGCTACCCGAGTTCAACGTCAGATCGACGTGGTCCAGTGCGTGGACCTCGCCGTAGTGAACGCTGACGTTTTCGACGCGAATGGCTTCGTTCATGATTTACCGCCGGTCAGACCGCCGAGGATGACGTCGGTGTCGTGGCGAATCATGTCCAGATAGGTGGGCACGGGACCGTCGGCTTCGGACAGCGAATCGACGTACAGCGTTCCGCCGAACTTCGCGCCGGTCGCCCCGACAACCTGCTGCATGGGGGCATCCGAGACCGTCGACTCGCAGAAGACGGCGGGAACGGAATTGGCTCGGACGAAGTCGATCGCGGCGATGATCTGCTGCGGCGTCGCCTGCTGCTCGGCATTGACCGGCCAGATGTACGCCTCGCTGAGTCCCGCGTCCCTGGCCAGATAGGAGAACGCACCCTCGCAACTGACGAGTGCACGCTGACCTGCGGGCAATGCCGCCAGCCCACTGACCAGGCCGTCCTGAACTGCTTGCAGTTCCGCCTTGTACTTCGCGCCGTTCTCCGCAAATGCCGAGGCGTTGTCCGGGTCGAGGTCGCTGAAAGCAGTCACCATGTTGTCGACGTAGATCTGCGTATTCAACGGAGACATCCATGCATGCGGATTGGGCTTGCCCGCATACGCGTCGCCGGCGATCGGAATGCCTTCGACGCCGTCGCTGACCACGACGTGTGGCACGTCCAGTCCGTTGACGAATTTCGCGAACCACGCCTCGAGGTTCATGCCGTTGTCGAGGATCAGATCGGCTTCGCTCGCCCGCCGAATGTCTCCGGGCGTCGGCTCGTAGCCGTGAATTTCCGCCCCCGCCTTGGTGATCGACTCGACGCGAAGATGATCGCCGGCAACGTTCTGGGCGATGTCCGACAGCACGGTGAACGTGGTGAGCACCACCGGGCGGTCGTCGTCGGAGCCAGAACTCACCGCAGAACAGCTGGACAGAAGCAGGGCGGCGAGGGCGGCAATTCCCAGGCGGCGGAAGTTCTTCGCGTCGCGTGTCGTCATGGTCGAACTCTAATATGTGGGTAAACAAATACACAAGTTCGTCTGACCGAACAATCCTCACTCGATAGGCTCGCACCATGCGTCCTACTGCCTTGATCACCGGTTCCAGTCGCGGCCTCGGAGCTGCCATCGCACGCGAACTGGCGCCGACACACGACCTGCTGCTCGGTGCACGATCCGCACAGGCCCTCGAGCCGATCTGCGCCGAACTGCCCGGATCGACGCCCCTACCCCTCGACCTCACGGACTACGACGCCGTCGCCGCCGCCGCCTCGTCCATCACGACGCTCAACGTGCTGGTACACAACGCCGGCGTGGCCGACATCGGAACCATCGAGGAATCCTCGGTCGATCAGTGGCGACGCACCCTCGAGGCAAACGTCATCGCCGTCGCCGAACTCACGCGGGTTCTCCTGCCCGCGCTTCGTGCGGCTGGAGGTCACGTCGTGCTGATCAATTCGGGTGCCGGACTGCGCGCCAACGCCGGTTGGGGCTCGTATGCGGCCAGCAAGTTCGCCCTGCGCGCTTTCGGAGATGCGTTGCGCCTGGAAGAGCCGGCACTGCGGGTCACCTCCATTCACCCCGGACGGATCGACACCGACATGCAGCGCGACATCGTCGCGGGTGAGGGCGACGAGTACGACCCTGAGCGCTTCCTGAAAGCCTCCACTGTGGCGCGTGCCGTACTCACTGCCGTCGAAACACCGTCCGACGCACACCCCACGGAGATCGTGCTTCGACCTACCGGCCGGTAAATCCCCAGTTCGGCGGTAACGGAATGGTGACGATGGCCATCCGGATATCGCTTTTCCGGGCACTGGCCCGATACTGACATCAGTTGTCGGACAAAGAGACTGGACTTGTCTCAGGAGTTCATCGAGAGGTGGTGTGCGATGCATGATCATACGGATACATGGGGGATCCCCAGCCAGACTTTCCTTCAGTGGTACCTGGTGGCGGCTGCCGTCGCGATCGGACTCTCGCTGTACAGCCGAATGACTGCGCGCCGGTCACCGGTGGTCGTCGACGCTGTCCGTCGGCCGCTCACTCCTCCCGAGATCGGTGCCTTGACCAGTGACTACCAAGCGGTGCTGGCGTCGATGGCTATTCTGCGCAGCGCCGAGCTGATCAGCACCGAAGGCAAGACCAAGCTGGCACTCACTGCGGAGGACAAGAATCGTCTCGACTGGTTCACCCGTACGGTGCACAAGCGGCTCGGCAACGGAAAGGTCCCGCTGCGGCAGGTGCGTCTGATGGGACGGCTGAACGTCGCACTCGCACAACTACGTACGACGTTGATCGACGAGGGATATTTGCAACGCCAGCAGGACGGTCTGACCACTGCCCTTCGGACCGTTCCGATCGTGGCGGTCATTGCTCTCGGCGTAGTCCGTCTCGTCGCCGGAATCGCCGGCGGTAAGCCGGTCGGGTTCCTGCTCCTCACCATCATCGTTCTCGCTCTGATGATTCCACTTCTTCGCATCAAGCGTCGTCGGACAGCTTTGGGAGACAGCGAGCTTCGACGACTCAAGCACGAAAACTCGTACCTCTCTCCGAAACTGCGGCCCGCGTACACGAGCTACGGTCCCTCGCTCGCCGGGCTCTCGGCGGCGCTCTTCGGTGCGGGCGCTCTGGTTCTGATCGATCCGGCGCTGGCGGGAGCGGTAGCTGCGGGCGCCGCGTACAGCCCGGGTGGCGGAAGTTCGAGCTACTACAGTTGTGGCTCCTCATCCGGATCATCCGGTTCGGACGGCGGTGGCGGCAGTGGGAGCAGTTGCGGCGGCGGGGGGTGTGGGGGATGAGCACGCATGCAGCCGACACCTGGGGGATCCCCAGCGAGGATTTCCTCTACGGCTACATAGCCGTTTCGGCCACGCTCATGGTTCTCACTCTGGGGTGGCGTCTGATGATCCAGGCACGCCGGCACGGGTACTCAACCGAGCACGGGTATTCCGCCGAGCAACTGACGCCTCCGGAAGTCGGAATGCTCACCGGCGAGTCACGCGCCATCGCAGCATCATTGGCAATCCTGCGTAGCGCTGACCTGATCACCACCGACGGCGCTGTCCTGCGCCCGTTGGGCCCTGGCGACGAGACCCTGGACTGGTACACCCTCACCGTGTACCAGCGCCTGGCCCAGCAGGCTCTACCCCATCGTCGGCGGCAACTCGCCGAGCGTATGACGGTGGAAACAGCTCGCCTACGAAACTCTTTGGCGGACCGGGGATACCTGACCTCCGACAGCGCCAGGCGTTCAATCTTTCTCTCCACAGTTCCGCTGAAGATCCTGGTGGCCGTGGGTATCGTCCGCATTGCTTTCGGACTGCACAACGACAAGCCCGTCGAGTTTCTGATTCTCGCCGTACTCGTCACCGGGTTCAGTATCCCGCTGCTCGGGCTCAACTTCGATCGAACCACCTCTGGCAAGGCGGCACGTTCGGAACTGACCACGGCACACGCCTACCTGTCCCCGCGCAACAAGCCTGCCTTCTCCGCCTACGGACCGCGTTTGGCGGGAATGTCCGCTGCTCTCTTCGCCGGTTCGGCGATGCTGATGATCAATCCCGCCTTGGCCTCCGCCGCCGGAATCGGTGCCGACGGCAGCGGAAGTAGCGGGGGTTCGGACGGTGGCGGTTCAGGCGGGGGAGGCAGCAGCTGCAGCGGGGGCGGCGGATGTGGCGGCGGCGGCGGTGGATGCGGGGGATAGCCGCGCCCGGGCGAGCATAAGCGCTGCGGCCTCGGTAGTGATGCCACGTTCCTCGCTCAACGAGTACACCTCGTCCAAGGTTCGACCGATCCCGCGGGTTCGTTCGACGACGTAGTCTTCGTTCCACCCCAGGACTTCTCGCCCCACGAGGTGAAAGGCTCCGCCTGCGTTCGCGACGAAATCAGGGGCACAGAGAACCCCGCGGTCTCGCAGAACCTCACCGGCAGCGGCATCGGTCAAGATGTTGTTTGCTGCGCCCGCCACGGCCAGAGTCGGAATCGACGCAGCCGCAGCGAAATCGATGATGCCTCCCATCGCGCAGGGGGCAAAGAGGTCACACGGTGTTCGGAGGACCTCGCCGGCAGGAACGACCGTGTGCCCCGCGAGAGAAGCCGCCTCGAGGCGCTGCGGGTCCGTATCGGCAACCAGCAGACGTGCGCCAGCCTGCGCTGCGAGACGGACGACGTCGCCGCCGACGGCGCCGAGCCCCTGTACCAGTACCGTTCGGCCGTCGAGTGTTCCGAGTCCTCGGCGACGCGCCGTGGCCTTCATCGCTTCGAACACACCCAGAGCGGTGGCGTGCGCGCTGGAACCGGCGCCACCGTTGCCGACCGAACGCCCGAAGACGTATTTGGTGGTGCGGCTGAGCTGATCCATGTCGGAAGAGTTGGTGTTGACGTCAGGACCAGTCCAGTAGTTTCCTTCGAGCTTGTCGATGTTCTCGGCGTGGATGCCGAGGATACGAGACCAGGTTGCGGCGTCGATCTGATTGCGCGGTGCTGGCAGTGCGATCACCGACTTCCCGCCACCCATCGGCAGGTCGGAGACAGCCATCTTCAAAGTCATTGCACCGGCCAGCTTCCCGGCGTCCGCCAGAGCGTGGCCGATCGAGGGATAGTGAGCGGCCCGCGTGCCACCCGACGCCGGTCCCAGACGGGTGGAGTCGATTCGAATCACGAAAGTCGTGCCGGTCTCCCGATCATGGCGTGTGACGGTCAGTTCACCGTCCCAGCGCAGTTCGTCGTCGATACTCATTGAATCTCCTTTTCTGTCTCCGGGTCAGTTGTGGGCGTGCAGTGGTGTTCCCGCGAGTGCGAGCATGGCCTCGCCCAACGCTTCGTTCTGACTGGGGTGCGCGTGGATGAAACGCCCCACTTCATCGGGAAGTGCTTCCCAGGCAACGGCCAACTGCGCCTCACCGATCAGTTCGCCGACGCGGTCTCCCACCAGGTGAACTCCGACAACAGGGCCTTTCGTTCCGCTTCGAATCACTTTGATTCCACCGGTAGTTCGCAGGATCTGACTCTTGCCGTTACCTGCCAGGTCGTAGATGACGGTGGAGACGTCGGTGTGCTGCGTGCGCGCCGCCTCTTCGTCGAGTCCGACCGATGCAACTTCGGGATGTGAGTACGTCACGCGAGAAATCAGATGTTCGGCGACCGGTATCGGATCCTTGCCGGCAATCTGTTCGGCCACAAAGATTCCCTGCTGGAAGCCTCGGTGCGCCAATGCAAGACCGGGCACGATGTCACCGACCGCGTACACACCGTCCACGGACGCGCGAAGGCGTTCGTCGGTGACGACAAACCCCTTGTCGAGGTTGATTCCGTTTTCTGCGAAACCGCTACCGTCCGTGCGGGGTCCGCGGCCGACGGCGACCAACAGTAGGTCGGTGTCGAATATCGTTCCGTCGCCCAGTTGGACGCGGACCGAATCGGCTGCTTCTTTCGCGGAAACCATCTTCGTACCTGTCTTGCACACGATTCCGCGTTTACGATAGGCCCGTTCGAGCTGCTTCGACGACCACGGGTCCTCGGCGGCGATCAGTCGGGGGAGTGCCTCGACGATCGTTACTTCGGCGCCGAACGAGCGCCAGAGGCTTGCGAACTCGACGCCGATGACACCGCCACCGAGTACCGTTGCGCTGGTGGGCACCCGGTCGAGTTCGAGTGCCTGGTCGCTGGTGACGATCCGTCGGCCGAGTTCGATGCCGGGGAGTTCCCGCGGATACGAGCCGGTGGCCAGAACGAGTGATGTTCCGGTGTAGCGGGTTCCGTCGACGTCGATGCTTCGCCCACCGACATACGTCCCGTATCCGTTGACGATGGTGATCTTGTGTTGCGCCAACAAGCCTTGCAGACCGCTGTACAGCCGCTCGACTGTCCCGTTCTTGTAGTCGTGCACCTGCGCGACGTCGATGCCGGCAAAAGATGCCCGGACACCGAATTGCTCACTGGTGCGTGCCGAATCGGCCACCTCGGCGGAATGCAGCAGTGCCTTGGTCGGGATGCATCCGCGGTGCAGGCACGTTCCGCCGACCTTGTCCGCTTCGATCAGCGTGACCGACAATCCGAGTTGGGCGGCGCGGATGGCGCAGGCATAGCCGCCCGATCCTCCACCGAGGATCACGACGTCGCTGTGGGGTTCTGCAGTTGTCATCGGAGCCTTGGTCATCAGAGCCTTCCCAGGACGCGGATCGGGTTCTCGATGTAGTCACCGAACAGCCTCAGGAATCCGCCGGCTTCGCCCCCGTCACAGACGCGGTGGTCGAAGCTCAACGAGATCTGAGTGACCTTACGAACGGTCAACTCGCCGTTCACGACCCACGGCTTGTCGATGATGCGTCCGATCCCCAGAATTGCCGCCTCGGGGTGATTGATGATCGGAGCCGATCCGTCGACCCCGAATACCCCGTAGTTGTTGAGCGTGAACGTGCCGCCGGTCAGGCGGGCGGGTTCGAGCTTGCCGTCGCGGGCAAGGTCGGTGGTCACCCGAAGTGCTTGTGCGAGTTCGACGGTGCTCAGGGCGTCCGCATTTCGAATGACCGGTACCATCAATCCCTTCGGTGTCTGCGCTGCGATCCCCAGGTGGGTGCGGGCGTGTCGGACGATCTCGCCTCGAGCAGCATCGACCGACGAGTTCAGTTCGGGGTACTGCGCCAACGCAGCGATCGTCAGCCGAGCCAGGAGCGCCATCAGGCTGATCTTGTCGGAATCGGGCAGTGACTTGTTGATCTCGGCTCGCGCCGCCAAGAGTTCGGTGGCGTCGACGTCAACCCAGGTTGTTGCGTCCGGGATCTCACGGCGGCTGGTGGACAGCTTGTCGGCAACCACCTTGCGTAGTCCCTTGATCGGGATCCGCTGGTCGGCCGCGTGTGACGTTTCCAATTCCGTGCCGGTGTTCGACCCGGCCTCGACGTCGGCGCGCGTGATGACTCCGCCGGCGCCCGAACCGGAAATCGTGGTTAGGTCGATACTGTTGTCAGAGGCCAGTTTACGAACGATCGGCGAGATCACGCGTACCGACGGAGCCGCTCTGCGGCGGCGCAGAGGTGCATCCTCGCTGGTGCCGTAGCCGATCAGGACGTTGCCCGAACCGGCGCGTTCCTCTTCGCGGTAGCGCTCGTGGTTGGCCGAAACGACCGCGTCGACACTCTCGCCACCACTCACAGTGATCAGCGGTGTGCCCACCTTCAGGGTGTCTCCGTCTTTGCCGTGGAGTTCGATCACGGTTCCGGCGAACGGGATGGGCACATCCACAGCAGCTTTCGCGGTCTCGACCTCGACGACGATCTGATCGATGGTGACCACGTCGCCGACCTTGACGTGCCACTCCGCGATGTCGGCCTCGGCCAGACCTTCACCCAGATCGGGGAGCATGAATACCTGATTGCTCATGCCGTCACCGCCCAACGGGTGTCCGGGGCGTCGTTCCACTGCAGACGGTCGACGGCGTCCAGGACCCGGTCGATGCTGGGCAGGTGGTGACGCTCGAGCTTGGGAGCGGGGTAGGGGATGTCGAAGCCGCTGACCCGGAGCACCGGGGCATGGAGATGGTGGAAACACCGTTCCTGCACGCGGGCAGCAATTTCTGCACCCACACCGGCAAAACCCTGCGCTTCCTGGATGACGATGCAGCGTCCGGTCTTTCGCACCGATGCGGTGACCGTCTCGTCGTCGAACGGCACTATCGAGCGGATGTCGATCACCTCGACGTCCCGGCCCTCGGCTGCAGCGGCCTCGGCGGACCTCAGTGCAACGTCCACGGACGGACCGTAGGCGATGAGCGTCGCGTCACGACCGGGGCGACGGACGACGGCGCGACCGATCGGCTCACGTGCGGTCAGTTCGACATCTGCTCGCGCGAAGTACAGCTTCTTGGGCTCGAGGAAGATCACGGGGTCGGGGTCCTCGATTGCCGAACGTAGCAGCGAGTACGCATCTTCCACCGTGGACGGCGCCACAACCTTCAGTCCGGGTGTGTGCGCGTAGTAGCCCTCACTGGAATCACAGTGATGCTCCACCCCGCCGATACCGCCGGCAAAAGGAACACGAATGACTATCGGAATCGACAGCGCGCCCTTGGTGCGGTTGCGGATCTTCGCCACATGGGAGGCGATCTGCTCGAACGCCGGATAGGCAAACGCGTCGAACTGCATTTCCACGACCGGACGAAAACCGGCCATGGCCATGCCGATTGCGAATCCGATGATGCCGGACTCGGCGAGGGGGGTGTCGAAGCATCGGTCGTCGCCGAAGTCGCGGGTGAGGCCGTCGGTGACGCGGAAGACGCCGCCGAGGGTGCCGACGTCCTCACCGAAGACGACAACGTTGTCGTCCGCGGCCAGAGAGTCGCGTAGCGCGGTGTTGAGGGCCTGAGCCATCGTGAGCATGGGCATGGTCAGTGTCCCCCTGTGTCAGCGGCTTCGGCGGCAAGTTCGGTTTCGAGTTGGGCGTGTTGCTCTCGCAATTGCGGTGTCTGCTCGGCGAAGACGTACCGGAACAGATCGAGCGGATCGTGCGGGCGGTCGACGTTCATGCCGGCGCGCAGTGTGGCGGCCGCGGTTTCTGCCTCTGCAGTCAGCGATTCCACGAACGCGTCGTCGATCAGATCGTGTGCGCGCAGATACTTTTCGAGACGCGGCAACGGATCTCGCCCGAGCCAGGCTTCCACCTCGGCGCTGTCGCGGTAGCGGGTGGCGTCGTCGGCATTGGTGTGTGCGTCGATGCGATAAGTGTGTGCCTCGACGATCACCGGTCCGTTTCCGCTGCGGACGAAGCGTGCCGCCTCGTCCATGACGGCCAGCATCGCAACGGGATCGTTGCCGTCGACCTGCTCGCTGCCGATCCCGTAGCCGACGCCCTTGTGCGCCAACGTCGGTGCTGCGCTTTGGCGCGACAGTGGCACGCTGATCGCAAATCCGTTGTTCTGCACCAGAAAGATCACCGGCGCCTTGAAGACGGCGGCGAAGTTCAGCGCCTCGTGGAAATCGCCCTCACTGGTGGCGCCGTCACCACAGAGCGCCAAGGCGACGGTGTTCAAGCCCCGTCGAGACTCCCCGTAGGCCACCCCCGCTGCATGCAGCAATTGCGTTGCCAGCGGGGTGCACTGCGGCGCACTGCGCAGTGCGACCGGGTCGTATCCGCAGTGCCAGTCGCCGGCGAGCATGCTCAGAATCTGCACCGGATCGACACCCCGGGCGGCCAACGCCATCGAATCCCGGTAGGTGGGGAAGAGCCAGTCACTCGGCTCCAGACTCATCGCTGCCGCGATCTGACATGCCTCCTGCCCTCGCGAGGACGGATACACGGCCAGGCGCCCCTGTTTGGTCAGCGCCGTAGCCTGCTGGTCGAAACGCCTGCCCAGGAACATCTTTCGATACATCGCGATCAGGCGATCGTCGCTCGGTTTTGCGTAGCGCGCCTCGCTGCGCGTCAGTTCTCCCGCAGGGTCGAGGTACTGCACCGCAGAATCGGCCGGCAGGAACTTCTGATACCGCAGTTCCCCCAAGGGCTCGACAAGTGTCACTTCTACCTCCAGAAGACGTTGTGTCCATCAGTATTCGCACTTCGGCGACGTAATGGCAGCAAGCGTCGAGGATTCAAGACAAACGGCCTATCATGAGGATTCGGGCAGCAATATGTCCATCAACCGACTCGACTACCGAACCAGGAATGGACAGATGGCCACCGAACCGCACGCTCTCGATGCGATCGACCGTCGCATCATCGCCGAGCTGGTCGCAGACAGTCGCATCTCCATGCGTGCACTGGCCGAGAAGGCGCACATATCCCGCGCTCACGCCTACGTCCGCATCGAAAGGCTCGAGGACGCCGGAATCATCACCGGATTCACGACGCGGATCGCCCACGAGAAGGCCGGACTCGGCTCCTCGGCATACGTGGCACTCTCGATCAGGCAGCACTCGTGGCGAGGTCTGGCGGCGTCCTTGAAGGCCCTGCCGTTTGTCGAGCACTTCTCCCTCCTCGGGGGCGACTTCGACGTTCTGGTGCTGGTTCGAGCCCCGGACAACCAGGAACTACGCCACACCGTTCTCGAAGAACTCCAGGGACTCGACGGGGTTCTCTCGACCAAAACGTGGCTGATCTTCGAAGAAGGCAACGGTCCGGGACCCAACTGGTTGCCCGGCTGATCCGTCTATAGTCGCCGTTAGCAGTTGCACACGGGAGGTGACTCGAATGACCCTGTACGGCCTGGGAATCGGTTGGCGCCCCGAGGTCTCCGGAATCATCGCGCAACTCGACGGCCTGGCATTCTGCGAAGTCATTGCCGAATCCATCGGAAACGAGATACCGCCGCACCTCGGCTCGCTGGGAGTTCCGGTGATTCCGCACGGAATCTCGCTCTCACTTGGCGGGGCCGAGGCGGTAGATCAGGCACGGATCGATCACCTTGCGCATGCAGCTCAGCTACTGGGCGCTCCCTTGGCGAGCGAGCACATCGCATTCGTGCGTGCAGGCGGCATCGAGGCCGGGCACCTGCTCCCACTGCCACGCACCCACGAAGCGATCGATGTCTTGGTACGCAACATCACCCGCACTCAGGACGGTCTACCGGTGCCGTTTGCCGTCGAAAACGTTGCCGCCCTTTTCGACTGGCCGGACGACGAGTTGACCGAAGGGGAGTTTCTCGCGGAGATCGTCGACCGCACCGGGGCTCTGCTGGTTCTCGACATCGCGAACGTCTATGCCAATGCCCTCAATCGCGGGCGTGATCCCTGGGCCGAGCTGAGCCGGCTACCACTCGAGCGAATCGCATACTGCCACATCGCCGGTGGCAGCATCAGCGACGGCAAATACCACGACACGCACACCGATCCGGTACCCGAAGCCGTGCTGGAACTCCTTGCGCAGTTCACCGCCGCCGGTCACCATCCTGCCATCATGCTCGAGCGCGACGGAAACTATCCGCCGGCACTGGAATTGCTCGACGAGCTCGATGCCATCGCCGACGCAGCTGGTCTGGATCGCATCACCGCGGGCACCGATTGGTCACGCACATGAGCACGCTCGGTGAGCGTCAAGAGGCGCTGATTCGCGCACTGGTGGCGGGTGGCGAACTGCCCGAAGGCTTCGACAAAGACGAAGCCGCCGTTGTCTCGGCGGCGCTGCTCCGAAAGCGCGCAGGAGAAGTGGCGCACCACCTTCCGGTCGTGCGCCACACTCTCGGCGATCGTTATCTTCAGTTGTTCACAGCGTGGGCGGACGGACGACCGAAGTCGTCTTCGCATGCGGATGCCCAGGCCTTTGTCGCCCATCTCCAGGACATCGGCGAACTGCCTCGCCCACCCTGGTATCAGAGGTTTCGAAAGGTCTCACGCAAGTGAGACAACAGCTTCGCTGGTGTACATGAGGAACGTCATCGATTCCTGGAAGTACAGCTCGACGGAGTTCGCATCGTGCGAGAGATAGCCGATGGACAGGTCCTGGCCGAGGTGCAATTCGTAGTCACCGCCACGCGTCGACAGCAGGAAAGCGCCGTCGATGGCCGGGGCCCAGATGATCTCGCCGTCGAGGACGCGTCGCAGGTGCTCGCGGATGGGGTAGCCGTGATCGGAGGTCTCGTTGATCGCGGTGAACGCATCTGCATTCAAGAGCAGTGAGTACGGTCCGTTGACACCGGCCAAGCGCAGCGACGTGATCGCCTGGCTGATGGCTTCCGGGTAGTCCTTGGCGTCGATGGGTAGCTTCAGTTCCGGGTTGGAACCGCTGGCCCGCACGCCGGTGATGCTGGCTGCGGGGTATCCCTCGAAGATGGCGCGGTCCTCGGCGAACGCGATCTGCTTGGCCGCGTCCTTGACGGGCTGCCAGTCGGAGTCCTTGGCGCCGCGTTCGACGTCGTCGATGGCCTGACGGCTGACGGTGAAAGGGACCCGCAGTTCGATGATCGGCTGGGACTGACGAGCATGTGCGATGACGCCGTCGGCCAAGGGATTGATCGGCACCTGATGCCCGAGTGGGATGGCCGCGAGATCGTCACCCGACGGTCCCTCCACATCCACGACACGACGACCGGCGACGTGACGCTTGAAGGTACGGCTCGCCTCTTCTTCGATCTCGGCCCAGGCTGCTGCCGAAATGGGTGCTAGGTCGCGGTGCAGGTTTGTCATTGCTGGGCACTCCTTTTGAGGCTGCCGATTCCGAGAGAACCGTCAGAGATGGGCGCTGTGAACGTCGCTTCGGGAACGAGCCTGGTCGGCAAGTCCGGGGGATCGTCGAGAAAGTCCGCCGTCGGAACGAAGAAATTGATTCCGGTGACGGCGGTGGAGAAATCGAGAATGCGGTCGTAATTGCCGACGGGATTCCCGATGAACATGTTGGTGAGCATCTGCTCGGTGACCGTAGGCGACGCCGAGTAACCGATGAAATAGGTACCCATCTCAGCGGAGCCGACGTGGCCGAACGGCATGTTGTCCCGCAGAATCTGGATCTGCTCACCGGATTCGTCTTCGATGACGGTGAGTGCGGTGTGGGAGTTGGCCGGCTTGGTGTCGTCGTCCATCTCGAGATCTTCGAGCTTGGAGCGTCCGATGACGTTCTCCTGCTCCTCGACGGGCAGGGAGTTCCACTCCGACATGTTGTGGAGGTACTTCTGGACGATGACGTAACTGCTGCCTGCGAAATCCGGATCCTCGTCACCGACGGTGACCGCGACGTAAGCGGCCTGCCCGGACGGGTTCTCGGTACCGTCGACAAAACCCATGAGGTCGCGTTGCTCGAAATACTTGAACCCGTGGACTTCGTCGATCACCGACGCGGCCCCGGCCAACCTGTTGGTCACGACCGTGGCGAACTCGAAGCACAGGTCCATCTGACGGGCCCGGATGTGAAACAACAGATCGCCCGGCGTGCGCGGGGCGTGGTGTTTGTCACCGGTCAACTCGACGAACGGATGCAATTCCGCCGGCCGTGGACCGTCGAAAAGTCGATCCCACGCATCCGAACCGATGCCGACGACGGCAGCCAAGCCACCGGCGGGAACCCGGAATCCGATCGAGCGTTGCAGCCCGGAAATATCCGCCAGAACGTCGTGAACTGCCTGCTCACCACCCTCGTCGATGGTGAAAACCAGGAAGATCGCAGCTTCCGTGAGCGGGGTCAGCAACGGCTGCGGTATCGCGGGAAGGGCCACTTCGGCCTCGTCGATCTCACTCGTTTCCGCCATGCAGACCAGTATGGACGATTCCGGCAGTCCCGGCATCAGTAGTGGGTAAGTCGCGTCAGGGTGTCGCGTCAGGGTGTTGCGGCCTGGGCGCCCGCGTCGAAGCCGGCCGGAATCTCGAAGATCTTTCCGTCGAACCCGGCGCGGTAGAGATGCCCGGCCGCGAAACCGGAATTGCCACGCCCGTAGGTCAACACACTCGACGCTTGCAGTCCGCTGGTGAGCGAGCAGTACTGGCCGGGTCCGTCGATCCGCCACACCTCACCACTGATGTCCGTGGGAACAATTGCGCGATCTCGCGAGTCCAAGGTCAAACCATCTGGGGCAGAGAAGGTTTCGAAACCACCGAGATCGACCAACGACTCCGAATATCCCGGATTGTCCACGGAGATGCGGCTGACACCCGGGTTTGCGAACGTGCGCGAAACGTAGAGCCAGCGATTATCGGCGCTCAGGGCAGCGCCGTTTGCACTCGGGAAGGTTGCCCACGCCGGGTCGACGGAACCATTCGGGCTGACCTTTCCGATCAGCGAACCGAAATCGTTGGTGGCGTAGATCGTCCCGTCGTGCGCGACGGCAAGGCCGTTTGCAGCGCTCAGACCACCGGCTATCGGCGTCACGGCGCCCGAGTTCACGTCCACCCGCGCGACCGACGCAGCACGCGTCAGATCGCCGATCAGCACGCCGGCGTTTGCTCCGGTACCCACCAGCAGTGAACCGTCCGGGCTCCACGCGAGTGCGCCCGCACCGCCGGGAACCGTCGCGATCGGAACTGCGGCCTGACCAGGCCCGTCGACGCGGAAGATCCGCCCACTCACCAGGTCGGTCGTATACAGGCGCCCTTGCCCGTCCACCGTGACACCCTCGAGGGCCGCACCCGGAATCTGGGCGCTGAGTATGGCGGGTGACGATCCAGGGCAAGGCGGAGCGGCGGCGGCACCGGACACGCCCAGAGCCAGAAGCGAACCGGCAACAAGAGCACCGGTGATACCTACCCGAATACCGCGATCGAAGATCCTGGTGCGCATCTGCGCAACGCTAGACCTTCGGCCCGATTTCGCCTAGAGCGACCGAAGGAAAGAGATCAAAAGTTCATTGACCTCGGCAGCGTGTTCTTGTTGTACGAAGTGCCCCGCACCGCCGAGGAGATGTACACCCCGCAGGTCGGGGACAGTGTCCTTCATTCGGTCCAGTGCCTTGGGACCGCTCATCGCGATGACCGGGTCTTCCGCGCCCGCAACGAAGAGCGTCGGGACCTCGACGTGCGCGCCGTCCAGATCCGCGCTGCGTTCCCAATTGGCGTCATACGCTCGGTACCAGTTCAAGCCACCGGTGAAACCTGTTGCAGTAAAGGCCTTTACATAGACATCCAAATCATCCTCGGTGAGCCACGACCACGGCAACGCCGGCGCCTCGGGAAGTACGTCGAGATAGCCGTTTCCTTCGGAGGGGTTCTTCCACACATCGAGGTACCGGTAAGCCCCGGACAAGGCGTGGAAGAGCCGCTGAAGGAATTCACGTGGACGGGCGTCGAGTTCGCGCTCCGCGACACCCGGTTCCTGAAAATAGTGAATGTGCAGAAAGTGCTTGCGCGCCAAGGCGGCGTAGATGGCCGAGGGCTTGGCCGGGAATCTGTCCGGCGCATAGGGAACCGCCAAGGAGACCAGTCCCGCAACGCGATCGGGGTGACGAAGCGCTGTCGTCCACGCAACCGGAGCGCCGAAATCGTGTCCGACGAACACCGCTTTGTCGATTCCGAGAGCGTCGAGTAGGTCGATCAGCCGGTTCGCGACGGCGTCGTTGGTGTAGTCCTCGATCGCGTCGGGGCGGGTAGTGCCGCCGTAACCGGGCATGTCGAGTGCAATCGACCGAAAACCCGCTTCCGCCAACGCTGCCGACTGATGGCGATAGCTGTATCCGAGGCCGGGAAAGCCGTGGCACATGACCACAGCTGTCCCGGAACCGGAATCGTCGATCTGCCAACGGAATCCGTCGACGTCGATCGTCTTGACCGTCATGTCAGGCGGTGATCATGTCTTCCTGGTTCCAGAATGCGCGCATCGACAGGATCTTTCCGTCGTCGTCGAAGGTCATGACGTCGATGGGTGCGATGGTCAGGGTCTGCTCGCCGAGCTTGGTGATCAGCGAGAAGTGGAATGCCGCTTCGTTTCCGGCGATGCGGAGGGTCTGAAGGTGAGCTTCCTGGTCGAAATTCTCGATCACGGAGTAGAACTCGAGAATGGACTCGCGGGTGGTGCGCACGTCGGTACCAACCGGGTCTTCGACCGTTGCACCCTCTGCGTACAGGGCCACAACCTGGGCAGCAGTGCCCGTCGCAACGGTCTCGATGTAGGCGTCGACGGTCTTGCGGATTACCTCTGCGGACGGTGCCATGGTCTACCCCTCGTAGTTAGAACAGGTTCTAATTCTGAGGATAACCTACGACTCTGTTCCACGGGTCAGCTTTCGAGCACCTTGCGCAGGCGAGCCTTCTTCCGGTTCTCCCGCACGATCCAGACGACATCGGTGTCGTCCGACGCCCCCAGGGAGACGAATGCCGGCAGGGCATTCTCCGGATCCGCCGCAACCGCGACACTCCAGCAGTATCCAAGCGCCTGCCGGAGAGTCCGTGTGTCGGCCTCGCGACGAGAATCAGCTGGTTGCGAGACGATCCACTCGGTAGCGTCTCGGCACACCTGAACGGCCAGCGCAGCGTTGGTCTTGTCCTTCAGCAACCGTGGCTCGCAGATCCCCGCAGCCGCTGCGCGCAGCGTCAATGGATGGGCGGACCGTGACCACTGCTCGATGATCGCCCGCAATAATTGCGGATCCGTGTCACCTATCGCCTGAACGGCCATCGCGGCAGCTTCACGTGCGCGCCACGACGCACTGGTGGTCGCCTCCGTCAAGCTGCGGAGAACGGATCGCTCGTGCGAGCGAACGAAGATGAATCCGAGCCCGACGATCCCACAGCAGCGGATGTATTCGTCCTCGGACTCCGCTGCCAGCAGGATGTCGTCGTCATCGGCGCCGCGCGCGAACTCGAGCATGAGCCCAAGGTTCGCGCGCGGGCCGGGCAGTCCTGAACGCTCCGTCAGGTAACTCCACAGTTCATCGCCGTCCAGATCCGCGAACGTCATGGGAGTCCTGCTTTCTCGAGTGCGGGTGCACCCATCATTTCACCGAAAGCCCTCTCACGACGGGAGTTCGAAGCTCACTTGCTTCCGTCGTCGCGCATAGAGGAATCCACCGACAAACGCGAGCACCAGCACCCCGGTCATCACCACGGCCAGAATGTTGCCGCCCAGTAGGAGCGGAAGGTTTCCGGCAATGGCGATCGCGAATCCGATCAGCCCGACAAGGCCCAAGCTCGGGGCAAGTTTGGTGTGCCAGAATCGCTGATCGACCTTCGTACGATGAAAGAAGACGAGCACCGCAAGGCACGTGAGCAACATGAGAGCCACGATCCCCACCGTTGCAACGCCGGCGAACCACGCGAAGATCTGTGTCACCGGATCCAGACCGATGACGATGCAAGCTCCGAGAAGTACCAAAGCACAGCAGGATTGCACCACTGACGCGATGTGCGGCGAACCATGCACGCGGTGCGTCCGCCCACCTGCGCCCGGCAGAACGCCGGTGTTCGACAGAACGAAGATGTATCTGGCCAAGACATTGTGGAGAGACAGAACTGCGGCAAAGAGACTGGACACCAACAGAATTTGAATCAGGTGGGCTGTCACCGTTCCGGCAAAGTCGGTGGCAGTGGTGATCAGCATGCCGTCGGGGTCAGTACCCGCAATGTCCACTGCACCCTTGTCGCCCCAGGCTGTCACAACCGCCCAACTGGAGAGAGCGTAGAAGCCGCCGATGAGGATCAAGGCGGCGTATGTCGCTCGCGGGATAGTCCGCGCGGGATCCTTCGCTTCGTCACGGAAGATCGCCGTCGACTCGAACCCGATGTAACCGGCAAGCGCGAATACCAATGCGACGCCGGGGGATCCGGAGAATATTTCCGACGGAGAGAACATTGCTGTCGACGGGCCTTCCGGACCACCGTCGGCGATGATGAAAGCGTCGAGTACGACTACGATCCCGACCTCTGCGACCAACAGGATGCCGAGCACCTTGCCCGACAATTCGATATGACGAAATCCGAGGACGGCTACCAGAGCCAACGAGGCGAGCGAGAAGATCCACCACGGCACCTCCGGACCACCGTAGGAGGTGATCAACGAACTCATTGCCGGGCCGAGGTAGCCGTATACGGCCAATTGCACTGTGCTGTAACTGACGAGGGCCAACATCGCACTGCCGACGCCGGCACCACGGCCGAGACCATGTCCGATGTAGAGATAGAACGCTCCGGTTCCCGGGATGTAACGCGACATCGCGGTGAACCCGACGGCGAAGAGCAGAAGTACACCGGTTGTCACGGCGAAGGTCATGGGGAAGCCCGCACCGTTGCCACCGGAAATACCCAGCGGCACAAGACCACTGATCACAGTCAGGGGAGCAGCTGCGGCAACGACCATGAGGACTATCGAGCCGGTACCCAGCGAGCCTCGAAGAGTTCGGTCATCGCCGGATGCATCACGTGAAGCATTGACGGAAGTATGGGTCATACGGGCGATGTTAGAACCATTGAAGTCGATTCGGGACCCAATTCACAAAACTTTTACTTGCGAAAAACGGGACGAACCGTCCGTTCGTCGCGCTCCCGTCAGCCTTCTTCCTGCAGCGCCAAGCGTTTGAGCTCGTCTTTTGCGTGCAGAATGTGACGTTCCATTGCCTCCGCCGCGCGAGCGCTGTCGCCCCGCTTGATCGCCTCGAAGATTTCCTTGTGCTCCACCCTCGAAGCCTCGACCTGGTCTTCGAACACGAGATGATCGACGGGGACGAACATTTCGCCGCGAGCCTCGACCACAGCGGCCTCCAACCTGCTGTTTCCCGCCGCTCTGGCGATACCGCCGTGGAACCTGGCGTCACAAGCCCGGAACGATCCCCGACTTCCGGAAACCCCCAATTGCTCAATGGATTCGAGCAACTCGAGAAGATGACGATCGGTTCGCCGGACCGCCGCGAGGCTTGCCGTGCGCATTTCCAACCCGATACGGAGGTCGACGATCTCGTCGATGTCTGCTTCTCGCGCTTTCAACTGGCCAACCCAGTCTTCATAAGGCCTGGTCAACTCCGAAACGAACGATCCGCCCGTGGCTCCTCGCCGCACCTCGAT
Organism: Rhodococcus sp. MEB032; assembly: GCF_030208925.1. Lineage (NCBI taxonomy): Bacteria > Bacillati > Actinomycetota > Actinomycetes > Mycobacteriales > Nocardiaceae > Rhodococcus > Rhodococcus sp. MEB032. The sequence continues at coordinate 89,214 of NZ_JARVSY010000031.1, read as the reverse complement.
GTATCCCATCGCCTGAAGGATTCGGACCGCTTCTCGCACACTGACTCGACCGACTTCGAGTTGCTGAGACAGTTCACGCTCGGACGGCAGGCGATCACCGGGGCTGAGCGCGCCGCTGTGAATGAGCAGTCGCAAGCGTCGAGCGATATCCTCCCCCAACGTCGGTGCACTGACCATGAATTCGATGGCCGGCAGCTTGTCGATCTGCACGTCTCGTACCCCCTACTCGGTGCCTGGACCGACACTTACGCTTCGTCTTGACCTACGAAATCGAACGCTCCCATTCGCAACTGTCCTTGAATAGATACAGCAGCGCGCGGCACTTCGAACCCGTTACCCCAACTTTACAAGCCAAACTCTAGCGAAAAGCCATTCAATGGTTCTATGCTCGCTCCTATGACCCAATTCACGATGACGGCGGAGGCACTCCCCGCCATGCCCCTGATCGGAGTCACCGGCCGCGTCGACCGCGGCGGGCCGTCACTACCCAACGTCGTCGGCGACGCGTTGATGGAAATGTTCTTCACCGATTTTCCGTCGAAGATCCGCGCTGCCGGTGGTCAACCGATCCTGCTGAGCATCCACAGTGATCCGCGCCGAATCGTCGAGCATCTCGATGCCCTCGTCCTCAGCGGTGGTTCCGACGTGGACCCCAGGCGATACGGCCGCACCCCCGGACCAAACTCCTCGATGATCGACCCCGCTCGGGACGAATTCGAGTTCGCCCTGGTCGATGCAGCCTGGGAAATCGGACTGCCGATCCTGGGTGTATGTCGAGGACACCAGGTCGTCAACGTCGCCCGCGGGGGCACTCTGATTGCCGACCTTCCGACCGACGCCGGTGAGGCACACAGCTTCTTCGGTTATCCGCGTTCGTACCGACCGCAACAGGTCGCTCTGGAATCCGGTTCCGTCCCACACAGTCTGTACGGCAACAGCATTCACGTGAACAGCCTTCACCACCAAGCCGTGGACACCCCGGGGAGCGGGCTTCGGATCGTCGGACGCGCGCTCGACGGCGTCGCCGAAGCCATCCAGGCCGCCGATCGCCCCGTGGTGGGCGTGCAGTGGCACCCCGAATTCTTCGTCGAAATCGACCCGCTCTTCTCGTGGCTCGTCGACGCTGCAACCTCCCGTCGGACCAATTCTTCTCACCAGATCGATCATCACAGAATGGAAGACAACAATGTCACGTACGCATGAGAACAAGGTTGCCCTGATCACCGGTGCAGGCTCCGGAATCGGCCGCGGCATCGCGCTGCGCCTCGCCTCCGACGGTGCCCGCGTCGCGGTCGTGGACCTTCACATCGAAAGTGCAAAGGAGACCGTCGCACTTATCGAATCGCAGTACGGCACACCCGCGCTCGCCCTTGAGGCCGATGTGCGCGACCGCGCCGCCGTGAGCGCCGCTTTCGAAGCCACCGTCGCCGAATGGGGACGCTTCGACTACCTCGTCAACAACGCCGGCCTGATCACGATGAGTTCTCTCGAGAACCTCACCGACGAAGAGTGGGACCTCGTCCTCGACGTCAATCTCAAGGGCATGTTCATCGTCACGCAGATCGCCACCCCGTACTTCCGCGACGGCAACAGCGGCGCTGTGGTGAACTTGTCGACGGTGGAAGCGGACGTGGTCGTGTCCTCCCAGGGCTTCGCACAGGTCCACTACAACGCGTCGAAGGGTGGAGTGAAGATGCTGACGAAGGCTCTGGCCGTCGAACTCTCGCGGTACAACGTACGAGTCAACGCGATCGCCCCCGGGCCGGTCCCCACCGCCTTCCTGCCTGGCATCGACGTCTCCTCCGGCGAAGTTCTCGACTTCATGAAGTCCAGGCTCCTGGTGCCGCGCGTCGGCCGCCCCGAGGACATGGGTGCTGCAGTCTCCTTCCTGCTCTCCGACGACGCCTCCTACATCAGTGGAGTCCAGCTGCCCGTCGACGGCGGATGGCTTGCCCGATGAAAGGCCGGCTCACCACGGCCGAGCTCGCCGAGTCCGACATCGACACCGTCCTCATCGCCGGTATCGACCTCTACGGACGGTTGATCGGCAAACGAGTCCCGACGCGAATTTTCCTCGCGAACATCGACGAGGGTCTGCATGTGTGCACCTGTGTGTATGCCTGGGATGCCAGCCAACGCATGGACAAACTCGTTGTCGACTACGCCGGCGGACACACCGGCTGGCATGACTTCCGCCTGCAACCTGACCTGGGAACACTGCGACGCGCGTCGTGGCTCGAGTCCACTGCCATCGTCATCGCTGACTCGGTCGACGAACATACCGGCGAGATGGTCCCGATCGCACCGCGCACGATCCTGCGCAAACAGATCGACAAGCTCGAAGCTGACGGCCACACCGTCTATGCGGCAACGGAACTCGAGTTTCACCTCTACCGAGGTGCCCCCGACGCATTGCGGCGCAGCGGCTATCGGGATCTCGAACCCACCACCCTGGTGCCCTCGGATTACACCATCACCGCCGGCAACGCGATGGAACCTTTCTTCCGCAAGGTACGAACCGCGTTGGAGGAGAGCGCGATTCCCGTGGAGGTCTCTCAGGTCGAATACGGCCTGGGCCAGTGGGAGATCAACCTCGAATACGGAACCGCCCTCGAGATGGCCGACCGCCATGTGCTATTCAAGCAGGTCGTCCACGACGTCGCTGCGGCAGAAGGGCTCACTGCTACCTTCATGGCACGTCCGAGCACCGACGGCATGGGCTCGTCGTGTCATATTCACGCGTCCATGCGGAGCGACGACACCTTCCCATTCCACGACGAAACCGCAGAAAACACCGCGAGCGCCGAGCTGCTGCACGCCGTCGGCGGAGTTCTCGAGCACTGCCCGGAACTCATGCTGTTCTACACGCCGACCATCAACTCGATGCGCCGCACCAGAGCCAGCCACGATTTCTCGGGGAACGGCTTGACCTGGGGTTTCGACAACAGGACTACCACCTGCCGACTCATCACCGGTGCACCGTCCGCCAACCGTCTCGAAATGAGACTGCCAGGGGCGGACGCAAATCCGTATCTCGCACTCGCCGCCGTTCTGGCGTCGATGAACGACGGTCTGACACGAAAGCTCGATCCCGGCGCACCGGTACGACGCGACGGGTACAGCGACACAGACACACTCGAGAAGGTGAAGCAACAACCGCTGCCCGGCACACTGGACGAAGCGGCGCGTGCGCTCGAGGCCAGTGAGTTCGCACTCGCGGCGTTCGGCGCCGAGGTCGTATCGCACTATGCGGCGGTCGCCAAGGACGAATGGGATTCCTTCATGTCCGCGGTCACCGACTGGGAACGCGAACGCTACCTCGACAACATCTGACCTACAAACGATTTCGCCACGAAGGACAGTCATGACCACTTCATGCTCACTCGTGCCCCAGAACAACACGATCGACGGAAACGTCGAAACACCGGCTATCGACCTCGGCGAATTTCTCACCGATCCCGACACCGGAGAGAAACTGCAAGCCCAACTCTCGTCCTCCACCGAACAGGTGGAGAGGGCGATCACCGCCGCGACAGAACTTCACCGATCGGGTGTCTGGACCCGTCGATCGGTCGCCGACCGGGTGCGCCTACTCGAGAGAACGGCTGAACTTGTCGAAGAACGGACTGCGGCGATCGCTCGTGAGGACTCCAAGAACAACGGCCTTCCGCTTTCGATCAGCACACTTTTCGCCGGCGGACTTCCCGATCTGTTCCGCAGTGCTGCAACGCATCTGAAGAACTCCTCCGGGTTCGAGCAGCTGGCGTCAGGTGCACAATTACATCGGCTGGCGTGGGGCCCGACCGCTGTGATCGCACCGTGGAACGCACCGAGCTTCATCACCGCCAAGAAGACCGCATTCGCTTTGGCCGCAGGTGCTCCGGTCATCGCCAAGCCCTCCAACTGGGCTCCGTCAGGACCCAACGTGCTTGCCGAGGCGATCTCACGTGCCATCGCCGAAGTCGACGCGCCGAAAGCTCTGTTTCAACTCGTTCACGGAGGCGGGGACGTCGGGCATCTACTGGCCTCCGATCGACGAATCCGAGCACTGGCGTTCACCGGCGGCCGAGCGGCCGGTAGTTCCATCGCCACTGCAGCTTCTACCGATTTCAAGGCTCTTCAACTCGAGCTCGGCAGCAACAACCCCGTAATCATCCGCGCCGACGCCGACATCGATCTGACTGCCACCGCACTCGTCGACGGGTTCACCAAACTTAACGGGCAATGGTGTGAGAGTCCGGGAAGCGTCTTCGTGCCGCCGCACCTTCACGACCGGCTTGTCGACGCAATACTCGACCGCACGGCCGAAATCGCACTCGGCCGAACCGATGACGCCAACACCACGATGGGTCCGCAGGCGAACGAGCCTCAACTCCAACGGATGCGGGATACCGTCGAGTTCCTCCGTGGCGTGGGCGGCACGGCCGTCTCGAGCACCCCCGTGCCTGACGATTCCGGATGGTTCTTCCCACCGACAGTGGTGCACGGAATCTCGTCGGAGCAGACCAAATCGGAGACCTTCGGGCCGATCCTGACGGTGCACCGAGCATCAACCGACGAGGAAGCTCTGCTCGAGGCCAACGCTCTCGATACCGGCCTGGCCGGATACGTGTTCGGCGCCGACGTCGACGCCGCTCGTGAACTTGCGACCCGAATCGATTGCGGTGAGAACAAGATCAACAGCACCAGCCTCCTGGACCTAGACGACCACTCGACCCAGAGTTTCTGGGGCGGAAGCGGTATCGGCGCACACGGCGACGCAGAGCTTCTCGACTTCTTCCGGGGATCGAGAATCATCGGGGTCGATGCGCCCGGACTTCCTCTCTAGGCGGAGGAGGTCGAGGAAATGGGTGAAGCGGCTCGGGTGGGCACCGATACGAGTCGGGTGGGCACCATGGTGGTCGAATGCCACGATACCGCGGCGGTTCTCGCACGTATTTCGTCGCTGGGGTGGAAGCTCGGCGTCGAGGTCGTCAGCCTGTCTACGTGGGTGTCCGTGACATCGCCGGGAGTCACCGGAATGTCGATCGCGTACCGTTGCCCGGCAACGATCTCCGACGCCATGTTGATCAAGCGTCTCAACAAGATCATCGGGATAGTTCGCATCAAGACGGACCACGGCCCGTTCGTTCCGGTGACACCGCAGGTCGGCCTACACGTCACCGCGACTTTCCAACGCGTCGATCCGGTGGCGCTGGTGGCGTACCGGCACGGCGCAACTGTGTGCAGTCAGGCGAACAATGTTCTGTCGGTACAACTCACCACCACCCGATCGATCGCGGACACATTCGTATCTGATCTGGCACAGGTCGCAGAGCGTCCGCTGCGGGGTGAGATCTCGCTGCAGGAGATTCATCTTGCATGACGTCGAAGTGCCACCACGGCGATGTGCGGCTACGGACGTTGGCCAGTAGCCGCACATCATCGTGTGATCAGTGAGCAGGGAGGAGGGACGTCTCCTGCTGCACACCGTCTTCTGCGCCGATCTGGACGATGTTTCGCGGCAGGAACACGGCTGCGATCGCGCCGAGAACTGCTGCAGCAGCACCGATCAGGAACGCGATACGCATGCCCTCGTCGGTGTAGAACACAGCGCCCTCCATCGCCATCGCGATGTGCGAGTTCAAGACCGTGAAGGCGATGACGGGAAGCACAGCGGGGAAGATGCTCTGGAAGACCGCAACCATGCTCGCCGTGGTTGCCTGCAACTGCGGCGGCACTGCCTCGATGAGCAGGTTCGGGATGGAGGCGTAGCCCATACCCATACCGACACCGAAGATTCCGGCAAAGATGATGAGCAGAGGCTTGTTGTCGTGAATGGTGGCCGTCAACGTGAATCCGACTGCCATGAGTATCATTCCGATGATCATCAGCAGACGGGGCCGGATGTTGCGCCCCACGAGGAAGCCCACGATCAAACCACCGACCACCACCATGCCGCCAAGGGGCGCCTGGAAGATCGCGAATCCCTCTGCCGTCACGCCGAATCCGTATCCCAGGCCGAGAACTGCGGGGGTCATCACCATCATCGGCAGCAAAATCGTGAAGACTCCCGATGCGCCGTAGCAGAAACCGGCACCGACGGCGGTGAGCATCACCGAACGCTTGCCGAAGTAGCGCAGGTCGATCAAGGGCTCGCGGATGGCTCGGGCAGAGGCAACCCAAGCCACCAACAGTGCGACGCCGCCGATCAGGTAGGCCAGTGTCGAACCGTTCTTCCAGCCCCAGGTCGGTCCGAAGCTGACGCCGATCAGAATTCCGGCGATGCCCGATCCGAGCAGTACCGCGCCGATCAGGTCCAGCGAAGAGCGAAGTCGGACAGTCGATTCCGCCGTCGAAGCGAAGATCATGCCGCCGAGGAGAACCAGCCCGACGACAAAGAACCAGAAGATGCTCCGGAACCCGTGGTTGTCGATCAACCAACCGGAGACGAACGGCGCCGGAATCGCGATCAGACCCATACCGGAAGTCGCGATACTGACCGCCAGCGCAACAGTTTTCGGCGGGAAGACATCTCGAATGAGGGAGTAGCTCAGGAAGAGGCAGGGAACGAGCAGACCCGTCAATGACCGGCCCAGAATCAGGACGGCATAGCTCGGCGCAACCGCCGAAATGAAGGATCCGACCGCTGCGCCGGCGACCGCCAAGAGCAGGACTTTTCGCTTGCCGTACATGTCGGCGAGCTTTCCGAGCAGAGGAGACGCGACCGCCCCCAGCAGCAAGAACGACGTGAGCAGCCAAGCTCCCTGCGTCGTTTGATAATGCGCCGAGATGGCCGGCAGCGCAGTGGAAATCATCATGTAGCTCACCGCGAGCATCTCGAGAAGTAGAACGATCGACGCCAGAGAGAACACCAGTCGCGGAGTCCAACGCTCCGGTATCGATGTCGGTTCGGGCGCACTAGGAGACGAACCGGAGCTGTGGACGTGAGACGCCATGGCTGGAAGATCCTTTCGGGACACCTACAAATTCGATTGACCCCCTGTCGAATACCGCCGACGGGGGCCTTGCGGGGAAGTGCAGTGGAACGACAGCTACCGCTCTCGGCAACGTGTTACGTGCATCACAGCCCTCACATCGAACACGCGCTACCAAATGTTCCGTGGAGCGGGACATTCAGGACAACGACTGATTGGCGTCACAAACTCGAACCTGGCCTTGGATTATGAGCAACGGCAACGATTTTCGGTTCGAACTTGAACGTGGAGCCATTCCCATCTTCGAAATACCGACCACCCCGTACTTGACGATCCCGCCTTTGAGGTTCCCCCCTCGGTGTCAACGTCGGGAATCATCCCCAGAAACGACTGTGCGCCGTTTCGGTAGCGGTAACTACCAAAACGGCGCACAGGGGCCGAAGGCCCTACAGAACTATGTTCACCATCTTGCCCGGCACAACGATCACCTTGCGGGGTGCGTTGCCCTCGAGCAGAGCGACGATCTTCTCGTCGGCCAGCGCAATCTCTTCGACAGCCTTGCGATCGGCATCCGCCGGGACGCTGATGCGGCTACGAACCTTGCCGTTGACCTGGATCGGGTACTCGACGGTATCCTCGACGAGCCACTTCTCCTCGACTGCGGGGAAGGGTCCGTGCGCAAGGGATTCCGTGTGACCCAGACGCGACCACAGCTCTTCCGCGAGGTGCGGCGCCAGGGGAGCGAGCATCAGCACCAGCGGCTCGACAGCAGCACGCGGCGCACCGCCCGGGAACGCCTTGGTGAGGTGGTTGTTGTACTCGATCAGCTTCGCGGCGGCCGTGTTGTCGCGCAGCGCCGTGTAATCCTCGATGACACCGGAAATCGCCTTGTTGAGCGCACGCAGAGTCTCTTCACCAGGAGCTTCGTCGGTGACACGGGGCTTGCCGGTCTCCTCGTCGATGACGATGCGCCACACTCGCTGCAGGAATCGCGCAGCACCGACGACGTCCTTGGTTGCCCACGGACGCGAGGTGTCCAGCGGACCCATCGACATCTCGTACACACGCAGAGTGTCTGCACCGAACTCGGCGCAGATCTCGTCCGGCGCAACGGCATTCTTCAGGCTCTTGCCCATCTTGCCGTACTCGCGGTTGACCTCGGCGCCTTCGTAGAAGAACTTGCCGTCACGCTCGACGACCTCCTCTGCCGGCACGTAGACGCCGCGGGCGTCGGTGTACGCGAATGCCTGGATGTAGCCCTGGTTGTACAGGCGGCGGTACGGCTCGCTCGAGGACACGTAGCCCAGGTCGAACAGAACCTTGTGCCAGAAGCGCGAGTACAGCAGGTGCAGCACTGCGTGCTCGACGCCGCCGACGTACAGGTCGACTCCACCGGGATCGTTGGGGCCGTGCAGTTCCGGACGCGGGCCAGTCCAGTACGCCTCGTTCTGCGGGTCGCAGAAGGCGTCCTGGTTGGTGGGGTCGATGTAGCGCAGCTGGTACCACGAGCTACCTGCCCACTGCGGCATGACGTTGGTGTCGCGGTGGTAGGTCTGCAGACCGTCACCGAGATCGAGCTCGACGTTGACCCAGTCGGTCGCCTTGTTCAGCGGGGGAGAGGGCTCGGAGTTGGCGTCGTCCGGATCGAAGGACACGGGTGCGTAGTCCTCGACCTCCGGAAGCACCACGGGCAGAGCCGAATCCGGCAGAGCGTGTGCGTTGCCGTCCGCGTCGTAGACGATCGGGAAAGGCTCGCCCCAGTAACGCTGACGCGCGAAAAGCCAGTCGCGCAGCTTGTACTGGATGGTGCCCTTGCCCTGGCCGCTCTCCTCGAGGCGACTGATGACGGTCGCCTTGGCCTCGGCAACGTCCAGCCCGTCGAGGTAGTCGGAGTTCACCAGCGGGCCGTCACCGGAGTACGCAGCCTCCGAAACATTGCCACCGGCAATAACTTCGAGAATATCCAGACCGAACGCGTTCGCGAACTCCCAGTCACGGTGATCGTGTCCCGGAACTGCCATGATCGCACCGGTGCCGTAACCCGTCAGAACGTAGTCGGCGATGAAGATCGGAACCTTGTGTCCGTTGACCGGATTGACGGCGTAGGAACCGAGGAAGACGCCCGTCTTCTCCTTGTTTTCCTGGCGCTCCAGGTCGGTCTTGGCGGCAATCGACTTACGGTATGCAGCAACAGCTTCCGCCGGAGTCGTGGCACCGCCAGTCCAGCGCGCGTCGACACCTTCGGGCCACTCGTCCGCGACGAGCTTGTCCACCAAGTCGTGCTCAGGAGCCAGCGTCACGTAGGTGGCGCCGAACAGCGTGTCCGGACGGGTAGTGAACACATCGACGCCGTACTCGCCTGCAGCAAAGGTAACTTCGGCACCGTACGAGCGTCCGATCCAGTTGCGCTGCATGGCCTTGACCTTGTCCGGCCAATCCAGGTACTCGAGGTCGTCGACCAGGCGATCGGAGTACGCGGTGATGCGCATCATCCACTGCTGGAGATGCTTACGGAAGACTGGGAAGTTTCCGCGGTCACTACGACCGTCGGCGGTGACTTCCTCGTTGGCCAGGACGGTACCCAAACCGGGGCACCAGTTGACCATCGAATCCGACTGGTAGACAAGGCGGTACGAGTCCAGAACCTTGGCCTTCGCGGCCACGTCCAACGAAGCCCACTCGCGTCCGTCTTCCAGAGCGCGCTCACCGGAATCGAACTCGGCTTCCAACTCGGAGATACGACGCGCCTTGCCGGCTTCCTTGTCGTACCAGGCGCCATGGATCTGCAGGAAGATCCACTGCGTCCAGTGGTAGAAGTCGACATCCGTCGTCGCGAGACTACGACGCTCGTCGTGGCCCAGACCCAGGCGTCGCAGCTGGCGCTTCATGTTGGCGATGTTGGACTCGGTGGTGGTCCGTGGGTGGGTACCCGTCTGCACGGCGTACTGCTCGGCCGGGAGACCGAAGGCGTCGTAACCGAGGGTGTGCAGGACATTGCGGCCCTGCATGCGATGGAAGCGCGCGAAGACGTCCGTAGCGATGTATCCGAGCGGGTGACCGACATGCAGGCCCGAACCCGAGGGGTACGGGAACATGTCCTGCACGAAGAGCTTGTCGGCGGGAACACCGTCGGGCGAGGAGAGCGGACCGACCGGATTGGGCGCGTTGAACGTGCCTTCCTCACTCCAGCGGTCCTGCCAGTGCTGCTCGATCTGGCCGGCGAGCTCCGCGGTGTAGCGGTGCTGCGGAGTTGCGTCGGCTGGTGAATCGGGGGACTGCGGAGACTCGGTCACTGTGGTCGCTATCTACTTGGCTGACGGAAATACCGATAACCAGGGTAGAGCCTGCACGACCCGGGCATACCATCAACTCCACTCGCGCCTATCCTGTATGGGTGATCGTTGTCGCTGTGGTGCTATTCGTGCTCGCTGTCGCCGTCGGTGGAGTTGCTGTCGCCGGACTGATCGGCAAACTCCCGCGCAACCGCTGGGCCGGTGTCCGCACCGAGGATTCCCTGCGGAGCGAGGAGTCGTTCGCCCTCGCCAACAAGGTGGCCGGTCCGACCATGCTCGCGGCCGCTGGAATGTTGGTCATCGGCGGAGTCGCAGCACTGACCATCGGCGGAGTCTTCGGCATTGCCGTCGCGATCATCGCCGTCGTCGTCGCCGTCCTCACTGCCGGTTTCGGTGGAGGCATCGGCACCCGCGCAGCCGCCGCGCTCCCGCAGCAGAGCGGATGCGGTAACGACTGCAACTGCGGCGGCCACTCCGAGCCTGCCGCCGACGAGCCGGTGGCGGAGACCCCCGAGGCCAAGGCGAACGCTGCCGCTTGCGGCACCGCTTCCTGCGGTGCCTGCGCGCTCAAGGATGCTTGCCAGCCGGCTCATTGATTCACGTGAAACATCGCGTGGTCGACCCGGCCGGGGTCGTATTCGGGCTAGTCGTTCCGCTGTTGTGTGCGGTCTTCGGCTTCGTCCTGACAAAAATTTGGGAGCCCCGCCTCCCGGAACAGATCGCGATTCACTGGACCACCACCTCGCCGGACGGATTCTCCACCCCGTCGGCCAACGCCTGGACCATTGCACTTCTGACGCTGCTCTTCGGTGGCGGCCTGAGTGCGATTGCTGCTCTTGCTCCCGCGATGCTGATGATGCGCCGATTCATGTTAGTTGTCGGGCTGAGCGTGGTCGGGCTCATCACGACAGTGAACTTCGCTTTGCTCTACACCCAACTCGATGTCACCGATCCATCCACGACGTCACTCCCGCTGTGGTCTATCGGTGTCGGCTTTGTCATCGGCGGGGTGCTGGGGTGGATCGGCGCCTCGTTCCTGCGTGACTACCGCGTCCGCACTCTTGCCACGATCGAACCCTCGGCCGGGTTGCCGCGAAGCCGCTGCGCTCTCCCCATCTCCGACGACGTCGGATTCAGCGCCAAGGGGTCGGTGATCCTCGCTGCGATCACTCTGTCGCCCGGAGTCGTCATGGCGTTGGCGACGCGGTCACTCTGGCCGTTGTTCATCTTCGGGGCACTCGGCCTGCTTGTCGTCAGCTTGGTTCGCTTCCGGGTGATCGTCGACGAACGGGAGATCCGGGTGATCAACATGGGGATGGCTGCGATGACCTACGACATAGACGAAGTTGTCGGAGCTGACATCGCGGAGATCAAACCGTTCGCGGACTTCGGCGGCTGGGGACTCAAGACCAAGGGTCGTCGCAACTACGGCGTCGTCACCCGCACCGGACCAGCGGTGGTCATCACGTTCGCTTGTGGCGACCGACTCACGATCACGACACCCGAAGCCGAAGACATCGCCGGGTCACTCAATCGATTGGCCGACGCCCGGACTCGCTAACCGCCGAGCCTGAACCGATCGCTTCCTGAGTCTTCTCGAGATACCCACACGCCGCAGCCCTGGCTTTGGTGACATCGCGTTCGGCGATGGCTTCGGCAACTCCCTGATGATGCGAAGACGTCAGCGACGGCGGATGCACCCCTTCGGTCACCTCGTAGGTGGCTCGAACTGTTTCGAGGATTCCGGCAAACAGATCTTTCAGCACGGGATTGTGGGCGGCATCGACAACGGCAATGTGAAACGCGAGATCGACGTCGACGAAGTTCTCCGCTGGGACATCACGCTTGGCGGCCAGTTCACGAAGTATCCGAACGTCGTCGTCGCTGCGACGCTCACACGCCAACCGGACCGCTTCCATCTCGAGCGCACGACGCACTTCGAAGACGTATTTCATCTCGTCGACGGACGCGTGTTTGCCGAGCAGTCCGCCGATGTCGGTCCGAGCGCGCACGAAGGTCCCTGATCCGCGACGGATCTCGAGAACTCCCGTCGAGGTCAATGTCTTGATCGCTTCGCGCACGGTGTTCCGGCCGACGCCGAGAACACTCATCAGCTCCGGCTCGGTCGGAACACGATTGCCCACTGTCCAGACGCCGTCGGAGATCTGCGTGCGCATCCAGTCGAGGGATTGCTCGTACGCGGACTCTTTGCGAACAACGGTCATCAGCTCATCCTCACAGCATTAGCGGCGATCATTCCACTCACCTACGATACGTAGGACGACCCATGTATTTTCGCACTCTGTCTTCAGGAGGGGCTTCCCACGTCCGCCACAGCTGTCGCCACCGAAGAACGCACACGCCGCACCAATCGACACTTCTACGGCGTGGGCTACGTCCTCACCGTGATCCTCTTGGGCGCGAACATGCCCACCTCCGTCTACGGGCTGTACCGGACCGAGTTCGGATTCACGCCCACCATCCAGACGCTGATCTACGGCGTCTACGTCGCCGGCCTCGTTCCGGCATTGCTGTTCTTCGGACCGCTGTCCGACGCCCTCGGCCGACGCACCGTGCTCCTTACTGCACTCGCTCTGAGCGTCGTCGGCACGCTCGTTCTGGCATTTGCCGACGCGACGGTGTGGTTGTTCGTCGGCCGGATTGCCCAGGGAATCGCGGTGGGCGCGGCCAGTGCGGCGGGCAGCGCCGCATTGGTGGAGCAGGAACCGAAGTTCGATCACCGACGAGCAGCGCTCGTATCGACGGTGACGGGCGCGTTGGGCGGTGCGCTCGGACCACTCGTGTCCGGTGCAATCGCCCAGTACCTTCCGCAACCGCTGCGGTTGCCGTATCTGATCTTCCTCGTCGCGTTCATCCCGGCACTGATCGTGTTGCTGCTACTGCCGCGGATCGGGGACATCACACGCCCGAAGCGGTTCTTCCAGATGCCGCATGTTCCCGCCACCATCCGAGAGACTTTCTGGCTCAGCTCGCTCGCCGTCGCGCTGTCGTGGGGCGCGGTCGGGCTCTTCCAGTCGGTGGTCCCGTCGTGGATGACCAGCCTGCTGAACATCGACAACCTTCTGCTCGGCGGCGGGGCAGCTGCACTGGTGATGATCTGCTCGGTGGTCGCGCAACTCGGCGGAAGCCGCATGGACCCGCGCACGTCCGTCACCGCCGGCCTGGGAATCCTCGCTCTGGGAATGATCGGCCTCCTCGTGGTCGACCTCGTCCCGAGCCTGGCACTGCTTGGCGTCATCACCGTCGTGGTCGGCGCCGGGCACGGTCTGGCGTTTGCCGGCGGCATGAAGCGCGTCAACGCCGCCGCCCGGACCCACGCCCGCGAGAGCCACGGCGGAGTTCTGGCCGCGTTCTTCACCGTCAGCTACGCGGGACTGGCGATCCCGTCGATCATCGCGGGTATCGCCATCACCCTCCAGGGAATGCAGACGGCCATCATCGAGCTGTCGATCATCGGGACGCTGCTGTGCCTGGCGGTGATGGGCTTCAACCTTCGTGGGGCTCGAGAGCCCGCCGAAGCTCGCCGTTATCCTTAGCCAGGTGAAGTTTCTCAGTAGGTTCTACATCGACGGGTTCATCCTCGGCATCATCATCGCCGGCGTGCTCGGAAGTGTGTTCCCGGTATCGGGTACCGCGGAGAGCATTCTGAACTGGGCCACCAAGATCGCCATCGGCTTCTTGTTCCTGCTCTACGGCGCACGGCTCTCGCCGCAGGAAGCCTGGAAGGGCGTCAAGCACTGGCGACTGCACACCGTCGTCCTCGCCGCGACGTTCGTGCTGTTCCCACTGATCGGCCTAGCACTGCGATTCCTGTCACCGACGCTGATCAGCGACGAGCTCTACACCGGCATCCTCTACATGTGCCTGGTTCCGTCGACGGTTCAGTCTTCGATCGCGTTCACCTCGATCGCCAAGGGGAACGTCGCGGGCGCGATCGTCAGTGCGTCGTTCTCCAACCTGATCGGCGTCTTCGTCACACCGCTGCTGGTGGTTCTGCTGATGAACACCACCGGCCAGGCGACGGTCGACTTCTCGTCGATCCTCGACATCGTCGTGCAGTTGCTGATCCCGTTCATCGTCGGTCAGCTGATCCGACCGCTGGTGATCGGATGGCTGCAGAAGTACGCCGAACCCACCAAGTACGTCGATCGCGGATCGATCCTCCTCGTTGTCTTCGCCGCCTTCAGCGAAAGCATGAAAGAGGGGATCTGGAGCACCATCACGATCTGGCAGATCGTGATCCTCACAATCGTGTGCTGCCTGATTCTCGCGCTGGTTCTCGGCGTGACCACTCTCGCGGGGCGCAAGCTCGGGTTCGATCTTCCCGATCAGATCGTCATCATCTTCTGCGGGTCGAAGAAGTCCTTGGCAACGGGCCTACCGATGGCGGCTGTACTGTTCGCGGGCCAGCCCGTCGGCCTGATCGTGTTGCCGCTGATGATCTTCCATCAGATCCAACTGATCGTCTGTGCTGCGATGGCGCAACGCTTCGCGAATCGGGATCCGGTCAGCGTCAGCTAGCGAGCAACTCGCCTCGGGTCGCGTCGACGCAGCCGCAACCGCCCTGCAGTTCAGCACAATCGATGGACAGCGCATGGCGGACCGATGCCAGGTCGAGGCAGTTCGCGCCGGTGCATTCGAGTGACCCGTCGGCATGCCGTAGCAAAGAATCGTGGCAGTGATCGACATCCGAAACACAATCCGCGCACTGGATCTGACGCTCAGCGATCATTGCTGCCACCTCTCTCGAAAACGATGACACAGGAATATCATCGACCTCCGACAAGTCAGTTTCGTTCCACCTCGATGGGGTGGCTGGCCAGCATCGCCACGGGTAGCGGCTGGCGTCGTAGCACCCGTGCCCAGACATCGACTCGGGGCGGCGTCAGCACATCCGACGGCAGCGAGCTGATCACCATCCAGTCTTCACGCTCGAGCTCCGAATCCAGCTGGCCCAGAGTCCAACCCGAGTACCCGGCAAAAATGCGGATTCCTTCGACCAGAGGAGCAATGACCTCCGGGTCCGAGTCCAGATCCACCATGACTACCTTGCCGTCCACCCGCCGCAGGCCGGCGACGCCGTCGATCCGCGCACCGTTGCGAGCGATGCCCAGGCAAAGCGCCGAGTCACGCTTGACTGGTCCACCGATGTACAGGGCCGAAGGATGCGCGGTCAGCGGTGACCACTGCGGCAACACGTTCTGCACGGCCGTCTCACTCGGCCGATTGACGACGACGCCCAGGCTCCCGGCGTCGTTGTGCTCGATCATGTAGATGACGGTGCGGCGAAATGCGGGTTCCGTGAGATCGGTCGACGACACCAACAAACTGCCCGGACGAACCTCCGGTTCTATCCAGGCCATTCGATCCTCGGGTTCTTCTGCGTGCGCCACAAGGACATCATCTCACCGACAACTGCGCGCGGAGGAACGAGACACAAGCGTGTTCAGGTCAGACCCGCCACATCGGCAAGTAGTGCCAAATGCCGCTCGAAAATCTCGCTCGCGTCGGTGAACGTATCGCTTCCGTACTGCCCGAACACCTCGAAGTTCACCGAACCGAACAGCGATACCCAGACGAGAGTTGCGCGCACCGCGGCATCCGGCGGCAGGTCGGTACCCAGTTCATTCCGCACTCCCTCGAGGTCCGCTGCCAACGTGTCACTCAGGCCCGGACCCTCTCGCACCGTCAGTGAACCCGCGCGATGGGCGGCGTCGATGATCCCGATCAGCCGGGTCACGACGAGGGTGCCGGGGCCGGTGGTCTGCTCGCCCGGAGCGTCGTAGCCGGGGACGGGGCTGCCGAACAACAGACCGTAGCGGGCCGGCTCCCGGATCGCCCAGCTGCGAACGGCGCGCCCGAGAGCAATGAACTGTCCGCGAAAATCCTCTGCTGCAACGGCATTCACGGCGGCGTCCACTTCCGCGCCCAGTTCCGTGTACCCGTCGACCACCAGCAAGGTCAGCAGTTCGTCCCGACTGGCGACATAGCGGTATACCGCTGAGGACACGACTCCCAGGTCACGCGCGACGGCCCGCAGGGACAAGGCTGCAGCGCCGACGGCAGCGAGATGCTCGCGTCCGATACGGGTGATGTCCTGCAGCGTCTGTTCGCGCGCCCGTTCGCGGGGAGTTCCAACCATGGGTCCATCTTGCCCCATTCCCGAGAGCAGTATCAACAAAAGAGAGCACTGCTCTTGACAGCGCTCGGGTGCAGGTGCATTCTTGAAAACGAGAGCAGTGCTCTCAGTTCACTCGAAACAAGAAGGAGCACACCATGTCGAACCTCGAAATCGTCACCGGAGCAGGACCCGTCGGATCCGCCGTCGCGCTACAGCTCGCCGAGCAGGGAATCAACGTCCGCATCCTGACCAGGTCCGGCAGCGGGCCCGAGCACCCGCTGATCGACCGCCGACGCGTCGACGTCTCGGATTCCGAGGCCCTTCGCTCGGTCAGCGAGGGCGCCACGGCCATCTACCACTGCATCCACGCTGCTTACAACGCAGCCGATTGGGAGCGGGAACTCCCGGCGGCCGAGGAGGTTGTGCTCGACGCGGCCGCATCCATCGGTGCCGTCGTGGTCTTCCCCGAAAGCCTCTACGCCTACAACTCCGACACCCTGATGACCGAATCCGATCCACGCAACGCCACCGGTGGCAAGCGCGGCGTGCGCACCGCGCTGCTGCGCGCTCGCGAGGCCTCTGCAACACCCACCGTCAGCGTCGTGGCCTCGGACTTCTTCGGCCCCCGCGTCCGCACCGCCCACGCCGGTGAGCGCATGGTTCCGAAGGTCATGGCAGGTAAGAAGATTCGTGTCATCGGTTCCGCAGATCAGCCGCACTCCTTCACCTACATCCCCGATCTCGCAGCAGCGATGATCGCGGCGGCACACAACCCCGAGCTTTGGAACTCCGTCCTCCACGCACCCACCGGCACCGCGCTCACTCAGCGCAAGATCGCCGAGGCCTTCGCCCGCGCCGCCGGGGCATCCCCCGCCAAGGTGGGTGTACTGCCCGCATGGGTGCTCGACGCCGTCGGCAAGATCAACACCGACAGCCGCGAACTCGCTGAGATGAACTACCAGTTCACCAAGCCGTTCGTCATGGACTCGAGTGCCAGCGAAGTGCTGCTCGGACTCTCGCCGACGCCGCTCGATCAGGCCGCCGAAGCGACCGTCGCGTGGTGGCGCGAGGAACAGGCTCGCACCGCTGCTGCCTGAACCTGCAGGTGGGGGCTCTTGACGCAAGAACGGAACGGGTGTTCACTTCTTCACATGGCCTATCGCCGCACTCCGGCAGTACAGGAAAGATTGGACGCACAACGCGCCCGGCTGCTCGAGGCCGCCACGACGGCAGTGGCAACCCACGGCTATGCGGGATGTTCCATCGCCGCGGTGGCCAAGAACGCCGGCGTCGGCACCGGGACGCTGTATCGACATTTCGACGGCAAGGGCGAATTGTTCGCCGAAGTGTTCCAATCAGTCTGCAGCCGTGAGGTATCCGCAGCTCGGGACGCCGGAGACAATGCCCGAAGTCTGGAAGGCAACCACCGCTCCGCGGTATCAGCGTCGGTTCGGACCTTCGCCGAACGCGCCATGCGTGCACCGGTTCTCGCCTATGCCCTGCTGGTGGAACCGGTAGATCCTCTCGTCGACGAACAGCGGTTGATGTTTCGCGAATCGTTCCGCGATTGCCTGGCCACCGCAATTCGCTCAGCAGTCGAATCCGGTGAGATACCGCCACAGGACGCCACTCTGACGGCAGCGTGCATCGTCGGGGCAATCGGCGAGGCCCTGATCCTTCCACTGCGCGGCGGCACCACCGATCCCGCTGCGATCGACGCCATTCTCGCCTTCACCCTTCGATCGTTAGGGAGCTTCGATGCCACCCACGCATGAAGTCACCAATCAGGTTCCGCCCCTGATCGATTACGACGCAGCCGAATACGCGCCGCTTCTCGAGGCACTGCAACGTGAAGGAGCTTCGGACGCACTCGAGGAGGTTCATCAGGTTGGAATCCGCGCCGGAAGCGCGCAGGCCCAGGAGTGGGGCGATCTGGCCGAGGAGCACCCACCTGTCCTGAGAACCCACGACCGCTACGGCATCCGCATCGACGAGGTCCGTTACGACCCCGCCTATCACCAACTCATGAGCACCGCAGTGGAATTGGGACTGCACGGCGCTCCGTGGGTTGACCCGAATCCACACGCACACCTCGTCCGCGCCGCGAAGATGGCCGTGTGGGGTCAAACCGACGCCGGCCACGGCTGTCCCATCTCCATGACGTACGCCGTGATCCCCGCGCTGCGGCACAACGCGGATCTGGCCGCGCAGTACGAACCCCTCCTGACCACGCGGCACTACGATTCGGCGCTGAAAGCTCCCCTCACCAAACCCGGATTGATCGCCGGTATGTCGATGACGGAAAAACAGGGCGGTTCGGATGTTCGTGCCGGAACCACAAGGGCAGTGCCACAATCCGACGGCAGCTACCTGCTGACGGGCCACAAGTGGTTCACCTCCGCGCCGATGTCGGACGTGTTCCTCGTCCTCGCCCAGGCACCGGGTGGTCTGTCGTGCTTCTTCCTGCCTCGGGTCCTGCCGGACGGCTCGCTCAACAACATGTACCTGCAACGCTTGAAGGACAAGTTGGGCAATCATTCCAACGCGAGTAGTGAGGTCGAGTACCTCGACGCTCTCGCGTGGATGGTCGGCGAAGAAGGCCGGGGCGTGCGCACCATCATCGAGATGGTCAACATGACCCGGTTGGACTGCACGATCGGCACGGCCACCGGCATGCGCGTCGGCACCATGCAGGCAGTTCACCACGCGAATCATCGAAGTGCTTTCGGCGCCAACCTGATCGACCAACCCTTGATGCGAAACGTTCTGGCAGATCTGGCGGTGGAATCGGAAGCGTCGACCACCGTCGCGATGTGGCTGGCCGCTCTGACCGACCGCGCAACCGCAGGCGATGCCCACGCCAGCGCACTACGACGCATTTCGTTGGCCGTGAGTAAGTACTTCGTCTGCAAGCGCGGACCGATCCACGCTGCCGAGGCACTCGAGTGTCTGGGCGGAAACGGATACGTGGAGGAATCCCGGATGCCGCGCCTCTATCGCGAGGCTCCGCTGCTTTCGGTGTGGGAGGGTTCCGGCAACGTCGCGGCGCTCGACACACTGCGGGCGATGGCCAAGCAACCCGAAACACTGCAGGTGTTCTTCGACGAGCTGAAACGAGCCAGTGGAGTGGACGGCCACTTCGATCAGGCCGTGCGGGATCTCCAGGTGGCATTCGGCGATTTCGACGACATCGAATACCGGGCACGAAAGATCGTCGGCGACATGGCGCTCGCTCTGCAGGCCTCGCCGTTGCTCCGCTACGGGCACCCCGCGGTGGCCGACGCGTTCTGCGCGAGTCGGCTCGGAAACAGCTGGGGGAGTGTGTTCGGAACGCTGCCGAGGGGCGTCGACGTCGCGCCGATCCTCGAGCGGGCCACCGTCAAGATCGGCGCCTGACCCACCCACTACAGTTTCCGCTTATGAACCGAGCCTCGAACCGCCGCGAGGCCTGGCAGCGCGTACTGCACACCCTGCGTGAATCACCCGGCCTCGGAAGGCTGGCGCTCGTCCGCTTTTCCAGCCAGTTCGGCGACGGAATGTTCCAGGCCGCGCTCGGCGGCGCAATCCTCTTCAACCCGGAACGCGAAACCGATCCGGTGGCGATAGCGGCCGGCTTTGCCGTACTGCTCCTTCCTTATTCGGTGATCGGCCCCTTTGCCGGCGCTCTGCTGGATCGTTGGGACCGCCGCCTGGTGCTCCTGTGGGCGAGCGTGCTCCGCGGGCTCTTCATCCTGACCACTGCGGTGCTGCTGGTCGCCGGCGGCGGTGACACTCTGTTGTTGACCTGTGCGCTTGCTGCAATCGGAGTCAGTCGCTTCGTCGGGGCAGGCGTATCCGCAGCCCTGCCGAAGGTCGTCCGACAATCGTGGCTGGTGGCAACCAATTCCGTTCTCACAACGGCTGGTTCGGTGGTAGCCGCTCTTGGTGCTTCGGCAGCGGTGGCGATCATCGGCATGATCGGCGCGGGGGATCGAGCGTCAGGCGCCGCCGTGGCCATCGCAGCACTGGGATCGGTGATCGCGGCCCTCGCCGCGGCCAGGTTCACGGCCCGCTCACTTGGTCCGGTCGCCGACGAAGTGGTCCGCGCCAGTGCCGTCCGTTCGGTGACGGCCGGACTGCGCACCGGGGCAACCGCTGTCTGGGAGGCGCCCGGCGTCACCACGGCGATGATCGGAATCGGAGCGCACCGCATCTGCTTCGGCATCAACACCCTCATCATGGTGCTGGTCCTACGCGACACCTCGAACGGCTCCCAATTACCCGGAGGGATGGCCGGATTCGGTGTCGCCGTCGGCGCCACGGCAATCGGAATGCTGATCGCGGCATTGATCACACCGTTCCTCATCCCGCGGATCGGTCGCTCACGGACGATCACCTACGCCCTGGTGTGCGCGGTTCTCGTCCAGCTCGTCTTCGTGACCACGCTGACTCAGGGGTCGCTGCTGATTGCCGCTTTCCTGCTCGGCATCGCCGGCCAGTCCGTGAAACTCAGCGGCGACGCGGCCATGCAGATCGACATCGACGACGACCGTCGTGGTCAGGTATTCGCCCTGCAGGACACCGTGTTCAACGTCGCGTTCATCGGTGCGATCGCGGCAGCGTCGACGGTGATCGCACCCGACGGCAAGAGCGTCGGCCTGGCCGTTGCCGGTGCGGGTGTCTATGCCGCCGGATTGTCAGCGGTGCTGATCAACCGCAAGAAACGAGAAACTAGCCCTGCTGGGTAGCCCACCACTTCAGCAGTTCGGCCTCGGCCTCGTCACGCTCGAGCGGGCCGCGATCCAGACGTAATTCCTTGAGGAACGTCCATGCCTTGCCCACCTGCGGGCCGGCCGGGATGTTCAGCAGCTCCATGATGGCGTTGCCGTCGAGGTCCGGACGCACCCGAGCAAGGTCTTCCTGCTCGGCGATGCGCGCGATCCGCTCTTCGATGTCGTCGTACGTGGCCTGCAGCTGCGCGGCGCGACGCTTGTTGCGTGTGGTGCAGTCGGCCCGCACGAGCTTGTGCAAGCGGGGGAGCAGCTCGCCCGCGTCGGTGACGTACCGCCGCACTGCCGAGTCGGTCCACTGTCCCTTGCCGTAGCCGTGAAAACGCAAGTGCAGGAACACGAGCTGTGAGACGTCGTCGACCATCTGCTTCGAGAACTTCAGTGCCCGCATGCGCTTGCGCACCAGCTTGGCGCCGACCACCTCGTGGTGGTGGAAGCTGACCCCACCGCCAGGCTCGTTACGCTTGGTATCCGGCTTTCCGATGTCGTGAAGCAGTGCTGCCCAACGCAATACAAGGTCCGGATCGCCTTCTTCGAGATCGATCGCCTGCTGGAGCACCGTGAGGGAGTGCTGGTAGACGTCCTTGTGCTGGTGATGCTCGTCGATCTCGAGCTTCATCTGCGGAACCTCGGGCAGCACGTATGCAGCCAGTCCGGAGTCGACCATCATGTTGATGCCGTCCACCGGGTACATGCCGAGCATCAGTTTGTTCAGCTCGACCTGCACACGCTCGGCGGTGATCCGCTCGATCTGCGACGCCATCTCCTTGATGGCCTCGAAAACGCGATTGTTCAACGTGAAACCAAGCTGCGAGACGAACCGGGCTGCGCGCAGCATCCGCAGCGGATCGTCGTTGAACGAGTTTTCCGGCGCCGACGGCGTATCTAGCTCTCCGGCCAACAGGGCATCCATGCCGTTCAGCGGATCGACAAACGTGTAGGAACCGTCCGCGCCGATCTTCATCGCCATCGCGTTGACGGTGAAATCGCGGCGCACCAGATCGTCGGCCAACGTCGTGCCGTACTCGACTATCGGATTACGAGAGACGCGATCGTAAGCGTCGGCCCGGAAGGTCGTGATCTCGATCTCCTGGCCGTGCTTGATGGCGCTGATGGTCCCGAACTCGATGCCCGTGTCCCACTGCTTGTCCACCCAGCCCTTGAGCAGAGCCTGAACCTTCTCCGGCCTGGCGTCCGTCGTGAAGTCCAGATCGCCACTGAAGCGGCCGAGGATCGCGTCGCGAACACTGCCACCCACCAGGAACAGCTCATGACCGGCCGCAGCAAAACGCTCACCGAGCGGGTTCAACACGTCGGACAACGTGCCGAGCGTTGCAGTGGCGTCGGCAAGCAGTCGTAGGCGGCGATCAGCGTCGGAGGTAGGGACAGTCACGTGAAAGGAGCTTACTTAAGGTGCGCAAATAGCAGAACGCGCATACGAACGCGATAGACCGCTTTGCGCGGGTTACCGGGCAACGCTGCAACGCCAACTAGTATCGATGAGGTGTCTGGTGCCGAACGAACAAACAGGAGTCGCCGCAACCCGCGGCGTCGACCTGCCGTCGGCAACCCCGATAAACCTTTGATGCGAACCGTCCGTGAAACTTCTGCGGGCGGCTTGGTCGTCGACGGCTGGGGAGGACCCCCGGAACGCCTCTGCGCTGCACTGATCGGCCGAACCGACCGCCGCGGACGCCTGCTCTGGTCGCTACCGAAGGGCCATATCGAACAAGGTGAGACCGCTGAGCAGACCGCGATGCGTGAGGTCGAAGAAGAAACCGGTATCCAGGGAACCGTCCTGGCACCGCTGGGCAGCATCGACTACTGGTTCGTGACCGAAGGTCGACGCGTCCACAAGACCGTGCACCACTACCTCCTCCGCTTTCTCGGCGGTGAACTCTCCGACGAGGACATCGAGGTCACCGAAGTCGCCTGGGTGCCGCTGACGGAATTGCACTCGCGCCTCGCATACGCCGACGAGCGCAAACTCGCAGAACTCGCGTCCCAGATGATCGCCGAGATGCCGCGAACGGAAATACGGCAAGAACAGCGCCCGAAGGAACCGGACGCCGGATGAGAATGGCACTGCGGCGGGCCGGTGTGGCCGCTCTGGTGATGGCCGCTGTCGGTTTCGGGCCTGCAACGACGGCCGTCGCATGGGCAGCGCCGTCCAGCCAGCCCAGTGAGCGCGCCCCGGCGCGAAACACCAACGATGCCAAATTTCTGCAGCTGACCATCGACTCCACCGCACCGACCACGGTGACGACCACCAGCGACCGCAACGTCGTGGTCAAGGGCACGGTGAAGAACGTCGGTGACCGTCCCGTCGAGGACGTCGGGGTGAGGTTGCAACGTGCTCCCGCGATCGACTCCAGTTCGGACGTGCGCGCCGCACTCGACTTCGACCAGGCCGTTTTCGACACGGTCGGCGAATTCGACACCGTTGCCACCACCCTCGACACCGGCCAGTCCAAGCAGTTCACGCTCACCTTGCCGCTGCGGAGCACTACCGGGTTGTCTCTCGACATCACCGAACCGGGCGTCTACCCGATGCTCGTCAACGTGAACGGCACCCCGGAGTACGGCGGTGCCGCCCGACTCGACGACGCACGCTTCCTGCTCCCCGTCCTCGGTGTGCCGGCCGCAGCCGAATCGAACGCCACAGCCGGAACCCCCAGTTCGTCCGCCACGGCGGTCGTTCCCCCCGACACGTCCGCCCCGATCGGCGTCACGCTCATGTGGCCGCTGGCCGACGCGCCACGACTCGTCGGCGGAATCCCCGGCGCGGTCAACGAGCCCGTACGCCTGATCGACGACGAACTTGCCACCGAACTTTCCGACGGCGGCCGTCTGGACGCGTTGGTCGATGCGGTGGAGAACGCCACCAAGCCCGAGAGCGATTCCGATCGCCGCGTCACGGATGCGCTCTGCCTGGCAATCGACCCCGACCTTCTGATCACCGTCGAGAACATGACTCGCGGATACCTCGTGGCCGACAACTCGTCCGACCCCACCGGGCCGTCGCACGAAGGCCGCGGTAGCGACGCCGCCAACCAGTGGCTCGGCCGGGTGAAGACCCTCGCGTCCTCGATGTGCACGACGGCGGTTCCGTTCGCCCAGGCCGATCTCGCCGCGGTCACCTCGGTGGCCAATCCGGAGTTGACGGCTACCGCGCTCACACGGCCGGCGGACATCGTCGACAACATCCTCGGCGTGACCTCACTGCGAGATTTCGTCTGGCCGGATTCGGGTGTCCTCGACTCGGCCACCGCAGAGGTGCTGAGCGTGAATCCCACCACAGCGATGGTGGCTGACACTTCCGTCGACTCGGCAGCTCCGCAGCTGTCGTCGCGGATAACCGGCTCACTCGACGCGCTTGCCTTCGACACCTCGGCGGCAGCGGCGCTGGCCGCCACCGGCTCGGAGCCGCAGGTCCCGTCGTACATCCCCGACGACACCGCGCCGACCATCGACATCGAATCGCGCAGCGCCCGACGTCAGGACGCGCTGGGGGCGATGGCCTGGGCCGCGCTGACGCCGACGTCGCTGCCGCGCAATCAGATCTTCGCGCCGCCGCAACTGTGGACCGCCGACAGCAACGACGCCACGGCGGTGCTCTCGATGCTCGCGACCCTCATCCGGTCCGGGCTCGCCTCACCTCAGGCCCTGCCGGCACTGCTCGGCAGGCAACCGGGCGCGACGGACGCCGCCACTCTCGACTACCCGGACCGGGCTACCCAGGACGGTCCGCAAACGTCCGTCGTCGAGACCGCAACCACCCAACTTCCGCGTATCGACGGGCTCGAAGCTTCGCTCGTGGACGATCCGGCGGCTTCGCTCACCCCCCGGGGATTCACGGCGCCGCTCCGCGAAGATCTACTCCGTTCGATGACCTTGGCCGATCGCCGCAACGTCGACTCCGCGTCGGTCAATCGGGCGGAGCGGGCCGCGACCATCCGCGCCGACAACGTCACCGAAGCCGTCGACGGGATGTACCGGGCCGTCAGTGTGGTGTCGCCGGGCGGCGTCTACACCCTTGCGTCGGGGCAGAGTCCGCTCCTGCTGGTGGCGCGCAACGAACTGCCCATCGCCATCAACGTCGACCTGCGTGTGGAAGCCCCACCCGAGATGCAGATCAGTGACATCGGTCCCAAACAGCTGCCGCCGCGAGGTAGCCGACAGTTGACTGTGCCCGCGGAAATGAACGATTCTCGCAAGCTGGAAGTCAACTTCTCGCTGACCACGACAGATGGCCGCCAATTGGGTACGCCGACCAGCGTGACCGTACGGTCGAATGCGTACGGTCGTCCCCTGGCCGCCGTGACGGCGACAGCGGGAGGGTTGCTGCTGTTCCTGGCAGGGCGACGGCTGTGGCATCGATTCAAGGGTCAGCCGGACCCAGCAGATGAAGGGTACGAACGCTCATGACCGGGAATCCACCCGAGGAGGGTCGCCGCTCGGCGATCACCCGCAAGAGTGCCACGACCCGCTCGCATCCTCGGATGCCACCGTGGGAGCGCGGTTACCCGATCCAGCCGGTCAACCCGGACGCACGTTTCGACGACGCACCCACCATGACCATCCCGGTGATCCGCGACTACCCCCGGTACCGCGAAGCCGAGATGGAATTCGCCGACCGGCAGACAACCACGTCGGACGAGTTCGACACCGACGCCCATGTCCAGGTCGGGGAACGCAAGGAGACGAACTCTCGACTCCTCGCGGCAACGGGTTCCATCGCGATCGCGACGCTGACGAGCCGTATCACGGGATTCGCCAAGCAGTTGATGATCCTGATGGTCCTCGGCCCCGCCATCGCCAGCTCGTTCACCGTCGCCAGCCAGATTCCGAACATGATCGCGGAACTGGTTCTGGGCGCCGTGCTGACCGCCATCGTCGTCCCCGTGCTGGTTCGCGCCGAGCGGGAGGACGCCGATCACGGCGAAGCGTTTGTCCGACGCCTCTTCACGGCGTCGCTCGTTCTACTCGGCATGGCCGCGCTGCTCGCGACCCTGGCAGCACCCGTACTCACCAAATACGTCTTCCTGTCCGAAGACGGCAAAGTCAGCACCGACCTGACCACGGCGCTGTCGTATCTGCTTCTGCCGGCAATCCTGTTCTACGGGCTGTCGGCGCTGTTCACAGCGTTTCTGAACACCAGACAGATCTTCAAGCCCGGAGCCTGGGCTCCCGTACTCAACAATGTCGTCGTCCTCGTGGTGCTCGTGGTCTATCGCCTGACTCCGGGTGAGATCTCGCTTGATCCGGTCTCGATGGGCGATGCAAAGCTGCTCACCCTCGGCATCGGCATCACCATCGGCGTCATCGTGCAGGCAGCCAGCCTGATCCCCGCGCTTCGCCGCGAGAAGATCTCGCTCAAGCCGCTGTGGGGTCTCGACGACCGCCTGCGCCAGTTCGGCGGCATGGCCGTCGCCATCGTCTTGTACGTCCTGATCAGCCAGATGGGCATGATCTTCGCGACCAAGATCTCCTCCCACGCCGACGAAGCCGGCCCTGCCATCTACAGCCAGGCCTGGTTGCTCCTGCAGCTCCCGTACGGCGTGCTCGGAGTGACGGTTCTGACGGCGATCATGCCGCGCCTGAGCCGCAACGCTGCTGCCGACGACACCCCGGCCGTCGTGGACGATCTGTCGGTCGCAACGCGTCTGACCATGATCACGCTGGTTCCGATCATCATGTTCCTGACCTTCATGGGCCCGCAGGTCGGTGAAGCGCTCTACGGTTACGGCCGCTTCGGACCCGAACAGGCCGAACGACTCGGCACCGCTGTGAGCTGGTCGGCATTCACGTTGATTCCGTACGCACTGGTCCTGATCCAACTTCGAGTGTTCTACGCCCGCGAACAGGCCTGGACGCCGACGTGGATCGTTCTCGGCATCACTGCAGTGAAAATCACTTTCTCGGCGCTCGCTCCGGTCTTCGCATCCAACAGCGATCAGGTCGTGATCCTGCTCGGTGCGGCCAACGGTCTCGGATACATCACCGGCGCCGTCATCGGCGGGTACCTCCTGCACCGCAGCCTCGGAAACCTGCAGATGGCCAACGTGGGCAAGACAGTCTGGTCCGTCGTACTCGCCTCGCTGGCCGGTTCGCTGACCATGCTCGCGGTCGACCGCGTCCTCGGATTCGATCAACTCACCGAGCGTTTCGGCGGACCTGGCTCGATGGTTCGCGTCGCCGTCGGCGGCATCCTGATGCTCGCGATCACCTTCACGATTCTCTACTTCAAGAAGGTTCCGGAAGTCCTGTCGGTAACGGTTGCGGTCTCCCGCAAGATTCGTTCACTGACAGGTCGCGCCGAACCGGACACACGTAACAACACCGACGACGACGTCACCGAGCTGATTCCTGCAATCAGAACGGAATCAAACGAGCAAGAACGACCGGGTGCGCTCCCGTACCCTGGTCGTGGGCGTACAGGATCGCAACCCGCGCGTATTCGGGGACGGGCTATCGATGGAGAAGGAGCGAGGGTGAGCGACGACAACGTTTCCGGCAACAAGAGTGCCGGGACTTCTGCCGTGAAAGCGTCCGAACAGAAGTCAACGGCATCGTCGGGCACACCTGCATCCACGAGTTCCTCCGCATCTTCCGGCCAGAAGCCACAGCAGGGTCAGAAGCCACAGCAGGGTCAGAAACCACAGCAGCCCGCACAGCGACCGCAGCAGGGCCAAAGCCCGCAGGGTCAGAAGCCGCAGCCGCCGGTGCAGAAGGCCGCTCCGCCGGTACCTCCGGTCAGTGTGTCCAAGACACCTTCGGCGCCCGTGTCGAAGACACCTTCAGCACCTGTCTCGAAGACACCCGCGCCGAAGACGCCTGCTCCGGACAAGAAGGCACCCGAATCTCAGAAGACGGCTGCCGCTCAGACACCGCCCACTGCACCTCGCACACCTGCCGCCGGATCCGCATCACGACCGGCCCAGCGACCGATGCCCCGTGGACCGAAGCTCATCCCGGGCGCATCTGTCGCCGGCGGACGCTACCGTCTGCTCGCGCCGCACGGCGGAACCCGCGGACTGCAGTTCTGGGAAGCTCTCGACGTCAAGCTCGACCGTGAAGTAGCCCTGACGTTCGTCGACGCCGATCAGCGCGGTGACGACGACAGCCAGTCCGGACCGCAGGCAGTTCTCTCACGCACTCTGCGCCTGGGACGAATCAACTCGCCCGGTCTGGCTCGCGTCCTCGACGTCGTCCGCGGAAGCTCGGGCGGCATCGTCGTCGCCGAATGGACTCCCGGCCGTTCGCTGCGTGAGATGGCCGAGACGACGCCGTCACCGATCGGTGCAGCCCGCGCCATCCGTGCCCTGGCGGCGGCTGCCGAAGCTGCTCACCGCACCGGCGGTGCGCTGTCCATCGATCACCCGGACCGCGTTCGCATCAGCATCAACGGTGACGCCGTACTGGCGTTCCCGGCGACGCTTGCCGACGCCGATTCCACCAGCGACGTCCGCGGTCTCGGCGCCATGCTGTACTCGCTCATCACGGCGCGCTGGCCGCTGGCCGAACCGTCCGCCGGTCCCGTCGGTGGTTTGCTTCCCGCCGGCCGCGGCGCCGACGGGAACATCGTCGAGCCTCGGGTCGTCCGTCCGGAGGTTCCGTTCGACATCTCGGCCGTTGCGGTTCGAGCGTTGCAGTCGGAGAGTGGAATCCGCACTGCTGCCACCGTGCAGCACATCCTCGATCAGGCGTCCGTCGTCAACGACAAGACGGAAATGATTCCGGCACTTCGTCTCGGCCACCGCGAACAGGGTGCGTCGGGTCATGCACTGAACGACCCCGAAGCCATCGAGGCCGAGAAGAAGAAGTCGACGCGGATGCTCGCGGCACTGACGGCGCTCGGTGTCTTCACCGTGATCGTCCTGATTCTCCTTGTGGTGTGGGTAGCGAGCTTCCTCTCGGGTGGCAGTAACGACACCCCGCTCAGCGAGCAGAGTTTCGGATTGACCACCGAAGCCACTGCGCCCGAGAACAATTCACCGGCGCCCGCACCGGCGGCAGCAACCGTTCCGGTAGCTTCCTCGGCCGTAACGGTGTTCTCACCCCAGGGAACGCCGGATCAGCCGGCAACAGCGAAGAACGCCATCGACGGCAATCCGGCCACTGCGTGGTCGTCGGACTCGTACTTCCAGCCGTTCCCGTCGCTGAAGAACGGTGTCGGCCTGATGGTGACGCTTGCCGATGCCGCCAACCTGAAGAATGTTGCGATCACGTCTGATTCGCCGGGAACCGTCGTTGAAATCCGTTCTGCCCCTTCTGCGAATACTTCGCTGGATCAGACCAAAGAAATCGGATCGGGTGTCCTGAAGAACGGTGTGACCGACATTCCAGTCACTTCGGACGGCTCGGGTCAGTATGTCCTGGTTTGGATTACGCAGCTCAGCACCGAATCCGGACAAAACCAGACATCCATCTCGGAGATTGCATTCACTGCGGCAAAGTGATCGCCCTTGGCCCTTCTGAAACCTACCGACTGGGCTAATATCCGCCCGTGCACAGTTATCGGGGGGGCACCGGGGGCGGAGCCGGAAATTTCGAATCCAGAAGTCTCGAGAACAAGAATCTCGAGGCGACGGATTTCGAATTGTTGACCGCTCATGTCGCGGGCGATCGGCATGCGTT
Organism: Rhodococcus sp. MEB032; assembly: GCF_030208925.1. Classification (NCBI taxonomy): domain Bacteria; kingdom Bacillati; phylum Actinomycetota; class Actinomycetes; order Mycobacteriales; family Nocardiaceae; genus Rhodococcus; species Rhodococcus sp. MEB032. The sequence continues at coordinate 59,453 of NZ_JARVSY010000031.1, read as the reverse complement.
CCGTGAACTACTGCTCCGGCATCAGGATCATCTGTGGCACGTTGCCCGGCGTACGAGCTACTCGGACGAGGATGCGGCAGATGCTCTCCAGGAGGGTCTGCTGTCCGCGCATCGCAAGGCGGCGAAGTTCCGCGGCGACGCGGCGGTGCGTAGTTGGCTCCACACCATCGTGGTCAATGCCTGCCTCGACCGGATCCGACGCAACAAATCACGGAAGGCGTTCTCTCTGTCTTCGGAGAACGCGGAGGAACCCCGCGATCACCGCGACTATGCGGCGACAGTGGACATGAGCCTGACCGTCGAACAGGCACTGGCATCGCTGCCGCCTGAGCAGCGTGCTGCCGTCGTCGCCGTCGATGTCGAGGGGTATCCGGTAGCCGAGGCCGCCGAGAGGTTGGGAGTGCCCGTAGGGACCGTGAAGAGTCGCTGCGCCCGCGCGCGCAAGCGTCTTGCCGCCCAGTTGGAGGACTTTCGCGAAGGCGGGAACCATTCGTGAACCGGCCGCGTCCTATCTTGTAAGGGTCCGCATCGACTGCCGAGGGAGGGTTCATGACAGATCCGTCTGTTCGCGTTCCGTCGCCTCCGTTTTCAGAAGACCTACTCGCAGATCTTCACGCCGGGGTTCTCGATTCCGAAACCAGTGCGGCTCTGTGGCCGGTGGTACGCGCAGATCCTGACGCCCATGCATTTGTCACCGCCCTTGACGGCGTCACGGCATCACTCGCGACACTGAACTCGAGCAAGGCCACTCACGAACGGATTCCGAATTCGCTTGCCGAGCGAATCAATTCGGCACTGGATCGACAGTCAGAACAGCTGGAGCCGCCAGCTGAGGCAGCTGTCGTGCCGTTCCGGCGGCGCCCACAAGCGCGGGTTCTCGGTGCCGCAGCAGCCGTGTTGGCGGCCTTCGTGATCGTTGTTATCGGAACCCGAGATTCCGAACCCGCCGAAAGTGTTGTCGCTCAACCGAGCACACCGGCGACGTCTGCTGTCGACGATCCGGATTCGGCGTCTCTGCTCTCACTCGTCGGATCCAAAAACCTTGGACCACTGGATGATCCATCCAAACTTGCCGGATGCCTACGCGCCAACGGCATCGACGAGGGCCGGCCTTTGCTCGGTTCCGGCGAGATTCGCATCGACGGGGCGCCGGCGATAGTCCTACTCTTCACGGGATCGCAGCCGCGTCAGATCACTGCACTGACTGTCGGCATCAACTGCAGCGACGGGAATCCGAATACGTTGTCGGTCAAGAACATCGGCTGACGTCGACGGTCAGCGCGGCGATGCCGCCGGGAGTAATAGCTCGAGGATTCTTTCGCGTAGCGCATCTGTATCGTCCTCGACCGCTATCAGACTCGAAAACATCGCTGCCCCGGCCGCCAGAACCAGCACGGCCTTGGCATCGAGCAGTGCCGATTCAGGATCTTCGGCGTTCTGAAGGAACAGTTGCGTACTCGGTCCACTGAACCCGCGCCACAATTCGTTGCGCAGGTCGTCGTGGTCGCGCAGGGCCGCCAGCAATCCTGGCGACGCGGCGCGAACCTCGGGACGGGAGAAGAGCTGAGCACTTCCCTCCACCACCCAACGGATCCAGCCGTCGCGATCGGTGCCCTCGAACGGTGTCAGGTCCGGTGTCGCCCCCAGGATCGACCCGAGAACAAGATGTGCCTTCGACGGCCATCGCCGCGACATCGAGGCTCGGCTGACCCCTGCCCGTGCCGCGATCGCCCGGAGACTGAGTTGATCCCAACCGACCTCGAGGAGCATCGCTCGGGTGACCTCGAGGACTGTGTCGTCGATGCGTGGGTCTCGTGGGCGACCTGATCCTGTGGCATTCATCGTGTCGAATTGTCGGACAGATTGGGAGTAGGCGCTATATCGTCGTAGTTACGAGTCCACTGGCATCGTAAAGATCAGGCCGCCGCAGGAAGTTGAAAATGACCACAGCGCCCACACCGTCGATATTCGAACCCGCACGTCTCGGCCCTCTGACCTTGCGCAACCGCATCGTCAAAGCTGCAACGTTCGAGGGCGTCATGCCCCGGGGAGCGGTCTCGGACGATCTGATCAACTTCCACGCCGAGGTGGCCCGCGGCGGGGCCGCGATGACCACTGTCGCCTACTGCGCCGTCTCACCAGGTGGACGAGTCCACCGCGACACCCTTGTCATGGACGAGCGCGCGCTGCCGGGACTACGCAGACTGACCGACGCCGTCCACGCCGAAGGCGCACTTGCTGCGGCGCAGATCGGCCACGCTGGACTGGTCGCCAACACGCTCTCCAACAAGACGAAGACTCTGGCGCCGTCGACCCGGCTGAGTCCGCCCGCGATGGGCCTCGTCAAGGGCGCGACGCTCGCCGAACTCGACGGTGTCGTCTCCGACTTCGAACGGACCGCTCGCGTCGCCGTGGACGCAGGATTCGACGCCATCGAGGTCCATCTCGGCCACAACTACCTCCTCAGTTCGTTCATGAGCCCCAATCTGAACAAGCGCCACGATCGATACGGTGGCAGCGTCGCCAAGCGCGCCGAGTATCCGCGTCGAGTCGTCGAAGCGGTGCGACGGGCCGCTGGATCCAGCGTGGCGGTCACCGCGAAATTCAACATGTCCGATGGGGTGCCGAAAGGTCTGTGGCTCGACCAGAGCCTGCCGATCGCCCAGATCCTCGAAGCCGACGGCCACCTCGACGCGATGCAATTGACCGGTGGTAGTTCACTTCTCAACGGAATGTACTTCTTCCGCGGCGAGGTCCCACTGGCTGAGTTTGTCGCCTCCCAACCCAAACTCGTCGGGTACGGGCTGAAGTTCTACGGTCCCAAACTCTTTCCGACGTACCCGTTCGAGGAGGGCTTCTTCCTGCCCTTCGCCCGTCAGTTCCGACAGGCGCTGAGGATGCCACTGATCCTGCTCGGCGGCATCAACCGCGTCGACACCATCGAGCACGCACTGGATGAAGGATTCGAATTCGTCGCCATGGCGCGTGCGCTCCTCAGGGACCCACAACTGGTCAACAAATTCCAAGCCGAGAGCGTCGACGAGGGGTTGTGTATCCACTGCAACAAGTGCATGCCCACCATCTACACCGGCACACGCTGTGTGGTTCGGGACGCGCTGGTGGTTCGGGAGGCACCGCGCCCCGCCCAGTGAGTCCCGCGCTGTGAGCTGCCGGCTGTGAGCCACTTTCCAGCGGAGTGCGGGAACAACACCCCTTATCCTGGTGTTGATCGGTACGGCTCTCCAAGAAGCGGAGGGTCTGCACTCACTATTGGAAGGCTCGCATGACCACCCAGCTGGAAAACACGCCCGCGGTCCATGACGTCATCATTGTCGGTTCCGGACCGGCCGGATACACCGCTGGTGTCTACACCGCGCGCGCTGAGCTCCAGCCCCTGCTCTTCGAGGGAACCCAGTTCGGTGGCGCCCTCATGACCACCACCGAGGTCGAGAACTTCCCCGGATTCCGCGAAGGAATCATGGGCCCCGACCTGATGGAACAGATGCGTGAGCAGGCACTTCGCTTCGATACCGACATCCGCACCGAGGACGTCGAAGAGATCGATCTCAGCGGCCCGATCAAGACGGTCGTCGCGAACGGCGAAACGTACGCCGCGCACGCGATCATCCTCGCCATGGGCGCGGCAGCCCGTTACCTCGGCATTCCCGGTGAAGAACGCCTCCTCGGCCGCGGTGTCAGCGCCTGCGCCACCTGCGACGGCTTCTTCTTCCGTGACCAGGACATCGTCGTGGTCGGCGGCGGCGACTCCGCGATGGAAGAGGCAACCTTCCTGACCCGCTTCGCTCGCTCGGTCACCCTGGTGCACCGCCGCGAGGAATTCCGCGCCTCACGGATCATGCTCGAGCGCGCCAAGGCCAACGAGAAGATCCGCTTCCTGACCAACGCGGAGCCCGTCGAGGTCCTCGGCGAGAACAGCGTCACCGGGCTCGTCGTTCGTGACACCGTCACGGGTGAGACCTCCACACTCGAGATCACCGGCATGTTCGTCGCCATCGGCCATGACCCGCGCAGTGAGCTCGTCAAGGGCCAGGTCGATCTCGACGACGCCGGATACGTGCGCGTCGCTCCCGGTTCCACCGCGACCTCCGTCGACGGCGTCTTCGCTGCCGGTGACCTGGTCGATCACACGTACCGCCAGGCGATCACCGCTGCCGGCACCGGATGCTCCGCAGCAATCGACGCCGAACGCTGGCTGGCCGACCGCGGCGACATCACCGCCAACACGCTCGACGCAGCCGGCCACACGGTCGACGTCGTCGGCGCTCCCTGATTCATCAAGCTGTCGAACCCAACCCTCGAGGAGTAACAGTGTCGAATACCGTCACCATCACCGACGATTCCTTCAAGCAGGACGTCCTGGGCAGCGACAAGCCCGTTCTGGTCGATTTCTGGGCAACCTGGTGCGGCCCGTGCAAGATGGTCGCCCCGGTACTCGAGGAGATCGCCGGTGAGAACAGCGAGAAGCTGACCGTCGCGAAGCTCGACATCGACGCCAACCCGGCGGCCGCCCGCGATTTCCAGGTCATGTCGATCCCGACGATGATCCTGTTCAAGGACGGCAAGCCGATCAAGACGATCGTCGGCGCCAAGGGCAAGGCCGCACTGCTCAAGGACCTCGCAGACGTTCTCTGACGGCTGGATGAGCATCGTGGATTCTCGCAATCCACAGAATTTCTGAGATAATCGATCGATGTGCCTGATCGGGTCTACGACCAGGCACATCGATCGAATTCGTTAACCGATCCGAGAGGCTTTCACGCATGCACAGACTCCGACACGGCGATCACGGCCCGGCCGTCGCCGAGATTCGGGGCACATTGACGAAGCTGGGATACCTCCATCACGGAACTTCCGGTATTCGACGTGAAAGCGCCGACGGTGCCCACTGGGTTGCACCCGACGCCATCTTCGATCATCAACTCGACAGCGCCGTTCGCGCCTTCCAGCAGCAGCGTGGGCTCCTTGTCGACGGCATCGTGGGCCCGGCCACCTATCGGTCACTTCGCGAGGCCTCGTACCGCCTGGGCGCCCGTACGTTGATTTACCAGCTTTCTGCGCCGCTGTACGGCGACGACGTCGCAGCTCTGCAGGCCAAACTGCAGGACCTCGGCTTCTACGCAGGTCGGGTCGACGGTTTCTTCGGCCCGCAGACCCACGAATCTCTCTCGTCTTTCCAGCGTGAAATCGGGATCGCCGCCGACGGTATCTGCGGACCGCAGACACTCCGTTCGCTGGAACTTCTGGGAACCCGCGTCACCGGTGGTTCCCCACATGCGATCAGCGAAGAGGAACTGGTGCGGCGCAAGGGCCCGCAACTGGGCGGCAAGCGCATCGTCATCGATCCAGGCCTCGGTGGTCCGTCTACCGGCACTATCGTCAACGGCATCTCCGAAGCCGACATCCTGTGGGATCTGGCTATGCGCCTCGAGGGGCGGATGGCAGCAACCGGGATGGAAACCTTCCTCTCCCGCCCGCACAACGCCGATCCGAGCGAGGCCGAGCGCGCGCTGACGTCCAACGCATTCGACGCCGATCTGATGATCTCCCTGCGCTGCGACAGCAACTCGAGCCCGTCGGCGAACGGCGTCGCGAGCTTCCACTTCGGAAATTCGCACGGTTCGGTCTCGATGATCGGGCAGGTGTTGACCGGTTTCGTTCAGCGCGAGATCGTTGCGCGAACTCCGTTGCGGGACTGCAGAACTCACGGTCGAACGTGGGAGTTGTTGCGCCTGACCAACATGCCGACGGTACAGATCGATCTCGGCTACCTGTCCAACGCGTCCGACGTTGCGGTACTGACGAATCCGCGGATGCGTGACACCATCGCCGAAGCCATCTTGATCTCGGTCAAGCGGCTGTACCTGCTGGGTCAAGACGATCAGCCGACCGGCACCTTCACCTTCGCCGAGCTTCTCGCAGAAGAACTTTCGGTAGCCGACCGCATTTCGTAGATCCTGCGGTCGGCACCAGCTCACACTCTGGCGAGTTCGCTGATCTCCACCATTTCGAGAGCTGCGGCCTTCAGTAGACGGTCGAGGGCTTCTTCGACGTCGACTTTCCATTCGTGATCTCGATTGAGTTCGAGACGAAGCCGCGGATAGCGATGGTGCGGTGCCACGACCTCGAAACCGTAGTCCTCGAGGAACTCGGCACTGATCATGCATTCTGCGGGTGAACATTCCAGAGCTGCCGTTGCACTGGCCACGTCGGAAGCTGGCCCCAAGTCGCCGCTACGGATACCGAATGCCTCGAGCGCACGAACTCCTCGTCGGACCAGATCTGTCACGACAGCGGCCAGCAGGCTCGGCCCTAGTTCTTCCTCTATGCCCGAGGGCTCGAGGCGAAGGCTTGTGAGAAGCACTGCGTCCGAGCTGACCGGGCTGGTGGGAAACAGTTGCGCGCGCGGGATCATGCGGGGAGGGGCGTACAACGCACTGCCGAGCGGCTTTCCGTCGCGGACGGCGACCTGTCCGCACGAACCCCACTCGAGCATGACCATCGACAGCCAGGCTTCCTTCTCGAATTCCTGATCACAGAATCCTCGGGCGTCATGAAGCGCGCCCGGGTCCATCTCCCAGAACACGCATCGACGCGCATGGGCGGAAAGCTGATCGAGGCTGTCGAGTGTGAGAGAGGTGATGACGTGAGTCGACACTGACTAACTCACTCTCCGTAGGTCCCCGAAGCGGTTTTGATGTTCGCCCGCCGCTTTTTTCTTCTCCAGGATAGGCCAGCTGTACCGAGTCGGCAGTGGCGCGAGAGTTGATCGCTCTAATGTATTGCTGTTCAACATCTTTCGTCCCGGTTCAAGATTTCGAGAAGGTCGGACCACCTAAATTCGTCACAGTGACGAAAATAGGTGGTGTGCCCGGTCATCGTCATTACGTCACCAAACGGGCATCCGAGTTCACTACGTCGATTTCTGCGCTTCCATCATTCCGACGATGCGTTGTAGGTCGTCGACCGAGCCGAATTCGACCACAATCTTTCCCTTCCGCTTGCCCAGACTGACAGTCACCCGAGTGTCGAACGAGTCCGACAACCGCTCGGCCACATCCTGCAGACCCGGCATCACGATGGGCTTGCGCTTCTGTGGGGGAGCGATCTCATTATCCGCCCGGTTGGCCAGAGTGACTGCTTCCTCCGTCGCGCGAACAGACATTCCTTCCGCGACGATGCGCGCCGCCATGACCTCCTGAGCGTCGGCACCCGCCTCGAGGGACAGCAGTGCGCGAGCATGGCCGGCCGAAAGTACACCGGCCGCAACGCGACGCTGAACCGCCACCGGCAGCTTCAGCAGACGAATCATGTTGGTCACGACGGGACGCGAACGTCCGATCCGATTGGCCAATTCTTCGTGGGTGACTTCGAACTCCTCGAGCAGCTGCTGATACGCCGCTGCCTCCTCGAGGGGGTTCAACTGCACTCGATGGATGTTCTCGAGGAGCGCGTCGCGCAGCATCGAGTCGTCATCTGTTTCACGAATGATCGCCGGAATCTTCTCCAGCCCGGCTTCCTGGCTCGCGCGCCAGCGACGCTCACCCATGACAAGTTGGTACTTGTCACCGTGACGACGGACCACGATCGGCTGCATCAAGCCGAACTCGCGGATCGAGTGAACCAACTCCGCGAGTGCTTCCTCGTCGAAAACGCTGCGAGGCTGCTTCGGGTTCGTCTCGATCAGGCTCGGTTCGATCTCGAGATAGACCGCGCCGGTCGGCTCGAGTTCGGTCTCCGGCTCAGCTTCCACCGGAGCCTTCGCAGCCGACGCCTTGGTGGCTTTCGGCGTTTTCGGGGCCGCCTTGGTCGGTGGGGGAGGGGAGGGGTTGCGCTTGTCGACGCCGATTACGACGTCCGCTGCAGCCGATCCCAGACCCGGCGCCGTGGCCGGCCCAGTGGGGATGAGAGCAGCCAAGCCGCGGCCCAATCCACCTTTGCGTGCTTGACTCATCTCACTGCTCCTGGGTCGTCGTGGTGGCAGAGCGGGCGGCAAGTTCACGGCCGGCGTCGAGGTAACTCATGGCGCCACGTGAACCCGGGTCGTAGTCGAGAACTGTCATCCCGTATCCGGGAGCCTCGGACACCTTCACGCTGCGCGGAATCACAGCGCGCAGAACGGCCTCACCGAAGTGCTTGCGTACTTCTTCGGCGACCTGGTCGGCCAGCTTGGTGCGCCCGTCGTACATCGTCAGAAGGACGGTGGAGACATGCAGATCCGGGTTGAGATGAGCCTGGACGAGTTCGATGTTGCGGAGCAACTGACCGACCCCCTCGAGGGCGTAGTACTCGCACTGGATCGGGATCAGAACTTCCTTGGCAGCGACCATCGCGTTGACGGTCAGCAGTCCCAGCGAGGGCGGGCAGTCGATGAGGACGAAGTCGACGTCAAGCTCTGCGAGCACCTTGTCGTTGAGCGCGCCTTTGAGTCGATTCTCGCGGGCAACCATGGAGACCAATTCGATCTCGGCGCCCGCCAGATCGATCGTTGCCGGGATGCAGAGAAGGCGCTCACTGTGCGGGCTGGTCTGGATCGCCTCCGGGGCCTTCACTTCGCCTATGAGCAGCTCGTAGCTCGACGGGGTGCCCGAGGTATGGACGACGCCCAGAGCGGTGCTGGCGTTGCCCTGAGGGTCCAAATCGACCACAAGGACAGTGAGCCCTTGAAGAGCGAGCGCCGACGCAAGGTTCACCGTGGTCGTCGTCTTGCCGACGCCACCCTTCTGGTTCGCGATGGTGATCACGCGGCGGAACGCCGGCTTCGGCAGCGTCACCGAATGGGGATGAAGCACTTGGCTCGCTCGATGCGCGGCCGCCCCGATGGGGGTCTCCTCCGAGGAGATCGCCGCGTAGGGGGCGGTGAAATTGTCGTCGTCGTTGACGATCTGATCCGCACCCGCACTCGTGTGCTGCTTCGGTGTTTCACGTGAAACGGCGGATTCAGATCGACCCGACATTGACTGCTCCTTCGATTGGGAATCGATCACTAGGTGCTCTCATCATCTGTACATTGCTCTCGATTGCATGCGTGTAAATCATCAACGCTGGCGGCGCTTCGGGAGACGTTCGGCCTTCACCACAACAGTGGGGGTGCGGAGAATCTTGGCTCCGCATTCGAGTATTTCCAACTTACCTGCGCCCAACTTGGTGAGCGCCGTACGGTCTCGCTCGATCTCCTCGGCGGCGCTCGAACCCTTGAGTGCCAACATCCGGCCGTGCTCGTGAATGAGTGGGAGGGACCAACGTGCGAGCTTCTCGAGAGGCGCCACAGCTCGCGAGGTGACTACATCCGCGCCGCCCGCTTCCTTCACAACACCCGATTCCTCGGCTCGCCCTCGGACAACCAATACGTCCAATCCGTTGGACTCGATGAACTCCGCGAGGTACACCGAGCGTCGAAGCAACGGTTCGACGAGAGTCACCTTCAAGTCCGGGCGGGCGATCGCGAGAGGGATTCCGGGTAGGCCGGCACCGCTTCCTACGTCCACAACCGACTCACCTTCGGCGATCAGTTCACCGATCACTGCGCAATTGAGAAGGTGACGCTCCCATAGTCGGGGAACCTCACGGGGACCAATGAGCCCGCGCTCGACACCATCCGTTGCCAGGGATTGGTAGTACCGTTCCGCGATCTCATATCTGTCACCGAACACTGCGCGCGCAGTCTCTTGTTCGTCCCAGTCAACCGACGCCGCACCATTCTGTTCCACGTGAAACATCCTCCCGCGTAAACCGCGAAATCAACAATCAAGACTGAAATCATTATCCGCTCTGGAGACGACATGTGTTCGCTTCTGCACACCGACTCGCTGTGAGTCTGCCGACTCGTTCATTCTTTGGGAAGTATTCGGCCCAAAATTCAAGCGGGGGAGGGGAGGGGTTCACGTTCCACGTGAAACATTGCGCTGAAAATTCTTCCAATTCTGACGCGTTTCACGTGAAACATAGCCGGGCGATCGAATGCAGATAGGAGCGCAATTCTTAGTATCATCACAGTGACGAAACTGCCATGGGTAGTTACATGGATGGAATTCTGACCCAAAAAGACCAATTTTCGATGAAAAAGTCGTTGCAAAAGATCGCCGACGTCGGACTGCAGAACGGACTCGGTCGGTCTGACGCAATCTGTTGTGCGACGCGGATGAGCTTCGAGTCCAAGTCCCGGACAGCATCGTTATCTCATCGCCGGTTGTTGCGAGCCATACATCCGTCGGCTTGACACTCCTGTTGCGGGACGCCGGAGGCTTGGCATCACAAACCGCGAATCCAAGGAGCTTCGCATCACAGGATGCGCATGGAGAGTTCGCCTTCGATGTGGATACCGGTGTCGGCGGGAAGATCAAAGTCGAGCAGGGGACCTGCCCGATGCGCAGGATGAATTCCTGCGCCTAGGCTCTGCGCGATTAAGATCCGCGCTTGGTGCGGGAGTTGTTGGACGGCAAGGACTACCTGTTGGTGCATACCGAACCCGGAACCAACAAGATCACCGCTTACGAGTTCGATCCGGGCACAGCGAAGTCCTTCCACCTCGAACAGTCCGGATCCGCCCTCATGACGAGACCAGCAGCAGGTGTGGGCGCGACGCCGATCGCACACCCCGCGAGTCAACCGAACTCAAGGCGGTCCCATGATTACCCCGACGCGGTCCGCAGTGTATGGACCGGAGCCCGTGTAGGCGATGTCGATTCCGGTTTGCTTGGCAAAGTAGTCGCCGCCGATCTCACCCCGAAGCCCGCAACAACATCATCGACTTTGCGTGGCGACGAAGCCCATTCGATGTGAGTGGTCCGATTCGTGTGAGGAGCGCGCAAACCTGTTTCCGCACCGGATGCGATCTCGCCGACCTCGATCGCTAGTCCTCGTCCTCGTACTCCGGTTCGGGCTCATCCACCCATGCCTGATATCCCGGACTCGTCAGATGCAGGTGGATCGCACTGACACCCAGGTTCAGTGTAATGACCGCTTTCGGCAGATCCCACCGGATAGTTGCCTCAGGTCCGGGTTCGGCGCTCGTGGCTGTCCCCAGGAGTGCGGTAAATGCCACATCGAGGTTCGTGAACCCCTCGACCAGCAACGGGCGCACCACTGTCATGGGCGTAGCATCATCTGCCACGTCCGAGACGAAGATCGAGATCCAATCCATTCTGTGTTGCCGCCCGAACATTATCGATTCGGGCCGACCGACACGGAGGCCGGTCCGAATCGAGGCGCCGGTTTGATCCAATTCAACGAGCTCCCATCCAGCCTGTGCGCAGAAGGGTTCCAGGTCGTCGACGGACCAGGTCCAGTCAAATTCTGCGGCGAGGCGGGCAATCCGGGTGGCGCCTTCGATGTCGACGTGCATGTGCGGATGCTACTTCCTTCGTGATCGTTGTTGACGACGCCCCAATCCGGGGGCCGTCGAAGTGAGGGCTCGCGGGTTGTCGGTCATCGGATGCCAGCGCCGAGGTGGCGACCTTGCCAGCAGGCCTGACGACGTCAGGTCGGGGATCCATTGTGGTGGCAATCTGAGTCGGAGTTCGAGGGCTCGGGCAACAACCATCGATCCGGTTTCACGTGAAACGAAGGCCGACTATTCGGTCTGGGGGAGGGGAGGGGCTCACATGTAGTACGGCATGTTGTCGATCGAATATCCGAACATGCACAGTGCACCCCCGACGAACAAGAACGCAATCGCGAAGCTGAGCATGACCGGTCTTCCGGATCGCCATGCCAGTGCAAGTGGAATGAATACGACGGCGACTACTCCCAGCGGCAACAACCAGCAGAGCCAATACTTCAGACCGCCCGGCGGAAAGGACTGGACTTCCATCTTCTGCTGTAGTTCGAAGACCACGGGCCAATAGCTCAGGCCGCACACGAGCATCCCTATCAAGGCCCCAAGGGTCATCAATCTGAGAGAGAATCCGGACCGCTCGTTGGACATGTCGACAACGATAGGCAGACCTTCACCGTGGCGCCGGATTCGGTTTCACGTGAAACACTCTCGGACACAAAAGCGGGCCCCGGAAAATCCGGGGCCCGCATTCGATCAGGGGGGGAGTGTCAGTCCTTGAGGACAACCACTCGACGAGACGGCTCAGCGCCTTCGCTCTCGCTGGAAACACCGGCGACCTTGGCGACGGCGTCGTGCACGATCTTGCGTTCGAACGGCGTCATCGGAGCAAGCTCTTCGCGTTCGCCGGTCTCGAGAACACGCTGTGCAGCTTCCGCACCGAGAGCACTGAGTGCCTCGCGCCGGCCCGCACGCCACCCGGCGATGTCGAGCATCAAGCGGCTGCGCTCTCCGGTCGACTGCTGAACTGCCAGACGAGTCAGCTCCTGGAGAGCATCCAGAACCTCACCCTTGCGTCCCACGAGCTTGGTCAGGTCGTCGCCGCCGTCGATGCTGACGATCGCCCGATCGCCCTCGACGTCAAGGTCGATGTCTCCGTCGAAATCGAGAACGTCGAGCAACTGCTCGAGGTAGTCGCCGGCGATCTCGCCCTCTTCGATCAGGTCGTCATCGGAATCGTCGATGTCTACATCCACATCGGTAACCGGCGCAGTGGTCTCGGTGCTCACGTCTGCGTTCTCTCCATCCACAACGATGTCAGCTTCACTGGACATTGGTCGTTCTCTTTCCTGGATCAGCGCCGTTTATTGCGCTTGGGGGAGTTGCCGCGGTTGCTCTGTGGCCGGTTCTGTTTCGGTTTCGACGTGGAACCACCACTGGAACCCGAGGGCTTCGGCTGTGGCTTCTTGAGCGAAACTTCCGGGGCGTCACCGTCGTCGTCGGCTGAATCCGCGGTCTTCAGCGCAGCCGGAGATCCCTTCTTCTTGCTGGGATCGGGACGGGCACCGGGCTTGGGCGCATTGTCGTTGCGGCGAGTGATCGCTTCCTGCTTCTTGGCTTCTTCTTCCGCGTCGATCTTGCGGAAGACGAGGTGCTGCTGACCGTAGGTCCAGATGTTGTTCGACACCCAGTACAGGAGGATCGCGATCGGAAGGAACGGTCCACCGACCAGAACACCGAGCGGGAAGACGTACAGGGCGAGCTTGTTCATGATCGCGGACTGCGGGTTCGCGGCAGCTGCTTCGCTCTGACGGGCAACAGAAGCGCGTGAGTTGAAGTGCGTCGCGATGCTGGCGATGATCATCAGCGGAGCGGCCACGAGGATGATGTTCAGCCGTGACGGAAGCTCGGGAACGTTCTCGGTGACGTAGGCCTGAAGCTGCGCAACCGGCGTCGTGATCGCGGCCGAGATGGGCGCGCCGAACAGACGAGCATCCAGGAACGACTGGACGTCAGTGGCCGAGAAGACGTAGTTCGGGGTGTTGAGGTTGTCCTCGGCGCTCATGCCCAACTGGCCCATGCCGGTGCCGGTGCGGTTGAACGAGCGCAGGACGTGGAACAGACCGATGAACACCGGAGCCTGAGCCAAGACCGGGAGACAGCCCATGATCGGGTTGAATCCGTGCTCCTTCTGGAGCTTCTGCATCTCGACGGCCTGGCGCTGACGGTCGCCCGAATACTTCTTCTGCAATGCCTTGATCTGTGGCTGCAGTTCCTGCATCTGACGCGTCGTGCGGACCTGCTTCACGAACGGCTTGTACAGAACCGCACGCAAGGTGAACACCAGGAACACCACGGAAAGCGCCCAGGCTATTCCGTTGTCCGGGCCGAGAATGAACCCGAAGACCTTGTGCCAGACCCACAGAATCGCGGATACCGGATAGTAGATGAAATTGAGCACGGCTCTAAGTACTCCTCTGTTCGTCCGTCGGACTGTGACACGCTGCGCGTGCTTCCGGACAGCTATGGCGGCTACCCGCATCACGGTCACGACGGGCAGGGACAGGGTCCCACCCTCCAGAATGCCAGGGGGCACACTTCGCCAACCGCACCACAGTCAAGAAAAGGCCTTTGATCGCCCCGTGAGTGCGCAGCGCTTCGACTGCGTATTCACTGCAGGTGGGGGTGAACCGGCAGGTCGGCATCCTCAAGGGCGACACATACGTCCGGTACAACTCGATACAGAAGATGAGAACGGTGGCGGGAGCGCGACGCACAGCCTTCAACACCGTGATGACACGGGAGGCTCTGGGAGTCTCGATCTGCTCAGAGAGCGGAGTACTCATGGCTCTTCACTTACCGACACCAATAGGTTCATTTTGGTCAGGCCCCCGCGCAACTGCTTGGCCAGTTCGGCTGAACTGGCGGTAGCTGCACCCGGAAGTGCGCGGATAACCACGTCTGTCTCCGGTGAAACCTGTCCGACGAAATCTGCACAGATATGACGAAGCCGGCGTGCGACTCGATGTCGAATCACCGCCGGCCCGACAGCCTTGCTCACGATCAGCCCGAACCGGGGACCGTGATTTGTTACTACCAGCGCCTCTACTTGCTCGCGATCGAACGCGTGCACGACAAGGTCGCGTCTTCCCATACGACGTCCACGTCGCACCGCCACGGAGAAATCCGCGTGGCGACGCAACCGGAACGGCTCAGGCAACACCCCGAGCTCCTGAACTCGAAATCAGATCAGGCGGTGAGGGAATCGCGGCCCTTACGGCGACGCGCCGAAACGATTGCACGACCCGCACGGGTACGCATACGAAGACGGAAGCCGTGAACACGCGCGCGGCGGCGATTATTCGGCTGGAACGTCCGCTTGCCCTTGGCCACGGTCAACACTCCTCGAAGTTCATTGACGCCTCCCGGCGTCATTCAGTGATCGACGCCTTACGGCGCCTTTGGATCCAACAGGTACAGAACAATCAACTTCACTCGTTGTGGCTTGGAAGACCGATCCGACCTGACATATGTAGCCAGCACGAAGCGATCACCACCAGCGGGTGACCGTTCGAGGTTACTTACCACCGTTGCCAAGGTCAAACCAGCCCGATTCGGAGCCCTCCCGCGGCAACCACGGCGACACGCCGATACTTACATCATTCCGCAGATTCCATTCACAGTGTGCATACGGCCGTGACCTCGAGCGAGGCGACAAGTGTGACCTTGGCAACAGTTCCGCTACGGACTGCAGGTGACCCGAAGGCAACCCGGACAGTTCCACTGGCGCATGCTCTCGACAAGGCCTCATCAGCACATACGGGCACGAGCGCCGGACGCGACCCCGAATCCCGAGTTTCCACATTCATCCACAGGGCTGTGAGTGTTGACGCATCCCCGACACCAAGTGGCGAACGCCTCGAGTTCCGACAAAGTTGCAGGTAGATCAATTTCTCGATCACTTTGACGAATTTGGTTGACGAAAAAACCGACTCAGTGCAGGTTTGTCCACATCTGTGGATAATTGTGTGGAAACACAGCCCAGGTGGCATATTCGTAGCCTGTTACGGGGTTCTCACCCCGGGTGGTAATCCACCGAATCATTCGACGCCGCAGCCATACGCTCGGCAGCTGCAGCACACCCACTGTCGGCGAAACACGGGAAGGAACCACGTGAACGACGATCCCAACGCGCTCGCACGGGTCTGGGTCGACGTGGTTGCAGAACTCACGAGTGATGACCCCGGAAGTAATCTTCCGGCTTTGAGCAGCAAGCAGAAGGCATTTGTCCGTCTGGTGAGGCCTCTCACACTTGCTCAGGGTTTTGCACTCCTCTCGGTTCCATCGCCATTTGCTCAAGAGACGATCGAGCGCGATCTACGCGAGCCGATCCTGCAGGCACTCGGACGCCACCTCGGCGGCCAGGTCGAGGGACTCGGTGTCCGCATCGCACTCGAAGACGATGCCGACGCACCCGCCGAACCGGTCGAGGAGCGCACGGGCAGCCGTCAGTTCGAGTCGGTCAACTCATCGGGCGCATACCGTCGGCGCAGATTCACCGAAGGCGACGGCGAACCTTCGGACTCCGAGACTGCCGAGACCGAAGAAGTCGACGACGACCGCGAAGCACTCGCGAGCGTTCACGAATCGTGGCCGTCGTACTTCACGAAGCCGCCCGCTACTCCTTCTGCTTCGGGGTCCGGCGCCAACAGCCTCAACGCGAAGTACACCTTCGACACTTTTGTGATCGGATCGTCCAACCGATTCGCTCATGCCGCTGCCGTCGCGATCGCGGAGGCGCCGGCGCGTGCCTACAACCCCTTGTTCATCTGGGGAGCTTCGGGCCTGGGCAAGACGCACCTTCTTCACGCCGCCGGCCATTACGCACAGCGACTGTTCCCCGGCATGCGGGTCAAGTACGTCTCGACCGAAGAATTCACCAACGACTTCATCAACAGTCTTCGTGACGACCGCAAGGTCGCGTTCAAGCGTCGCTACCGGGAAACGGATGTCCTGCTGGTCGACGACATCCAGTTCATCGAAGGCAAGGAAGGTATTCAGGAGGAGTTCTTCCATACCTTCAACACCTTGCACAACGCGAACAAGCAGATCGTCGTTTCCTCGGACCGTCCGCCCAAACAGTTGGCAACCCTCGAGGAGCGTCTGCGGACGCGCTTCGAATGGGGCCTGATCACCGACGTTCAGCCGCCTGAGCTCGAGACGCGTATCGCGATTCTGAGCAAGAAGGCGAGGATGGATCGCCTCGAGGTCCCGCACGACGTCCTCGAGTTGATCGCCAGCCGTATCGAGCGCAACATTCGTGAACTCGAGGGCGCGTTGATCCGCGTCACCGCTTTTGCCTCGCTCAACCGCCAGCCGTTGGATCTGACGTTGGCCGAGGTGGTCCTGCGCGATCTGATGCCCGATTCGTCGAGCCTCGAGATCAACGCGGCGACGATCATGGCGGTGACGGCCGAATACTTCAACATGTCGATCGACGACCTGTGTGGGCCGGGTAAGGCCCGGCCACTCGCTCAGGCCCGCCAGATCTCGATGTATTTGTGCCGTGAGCTCACTGATTTGTCCTTGCCGAAGATCGGTCAGACGTTCGGCCGTGACCACACGACGGTCATGTACGCCGACAAGAAGATCCGTAAGGAAATGACGGAACGCCGCAAGGTGTACGACCAGGTTCAGGAGTTGACCGCAAGGATCAAGCAGCGCTCCAAGCGTTGACCTGCACTTATTTCGATCGATGCCGCTCGAGGCAGAGGTTCCCTCGAGCGGCATCGGTGTATTCGAAGGGTTCCACGTGCGGTCCCCTCGAGGGGCGGTTGTCCACCTCGAGGGACGACACGCCGGAGTCAGACACGCCGATGAGAACAAACTCTTCGTTTCTTGTGAAAAGTATTCACATCTGTGGATAAGTGTGTTGATAACTCCGAAAGTCTGTGGAGTTCTCGAGGAGGAATCCGAAAACTTTCAGAGAGTGCACAGTGGGGGTCGATTGGTCCTCGAGTCTGTCCTCGAGAAGTGCACAGGCCCTCGAGGGGACCTACCAGCGTCGACAACCGTTGCTCCACAGATTGCACAGGACTTATTACTACTACTGAGAATTTCCTAGGAAAAGCTCTTTGAAAATAGTTCTGGGGACAACTCCTGTTGAGAACCTCGCCTCAGGCTGCGCTCGCCGCGGCTTCGGCTTTCCACTTGCGCCCTCGAGGGCATACGGTGGGCATCGCTTGGTCTGTGTCAGACTTCAAGTGAGCTGATGCAGATCCGCAGCAGACGAACATGCCTACCGAGAGGAATAACCCGGCGATGGAGCTTGGAAGCCTGAAGTTTCGCGTTTCCCGGGAAGAGTTCGCTGATTCAGTAGCGTGGGTTGCTCGTAGCCTGCCCTCGAGGCCGCCTGTGCCGGTTCTCGGCGGAGTTCTTCTCGACGCAACCGAAGCCGGCCTCACCGTTTCCGGGTTCGACTACGAGGTATCTGCGCAGGTCCGCGTCTCGGCAGATGTCACGACTGCAGGTCAGGCACTCGTCTCCGGTCGCCTCCTCGCAGATATCACCAAGTCGCTTCCCAACAAGCCGGTCGATGTGACCCTCGAGGGCACTCGCGTGCTCATCTCGTGCGGAAGCGCCAAGTTCTCCCTGCCCACGATGCCGGTCGAGGACTACCCCCAGCTTCCGACGCTTCCGCAGCAGTCCGGGTCCATTCCCGTCGACCTGTTCTCCGAAGCCATCAGCCAGGTAGCCGTTGCAGCCGGCAAGGACGACACCCTTCCGATGCTCACGGGTATCCGTGTCGAGATCGAACAGAATTCGATCGTCCTCGCTGCTACCGACCGCTTCCGTCTCGCTGTTCGTGAACTCGAGTGGACTCCGGCCAATCCCGACGTCCAGGCTGCTGTTCTCATCCCGGCCAAGACTTTGTCCGAGTCCGCGAAAACGCTTGCCGGCAATGCAAATTCGCCGGTCGAGTTGGCTCTCGGTTCCGGTACGACCATCGGAAACGACGGACTCCTCGGCATCGTCAACGACGGACGCCGCACCACGACGCGCCTCCTCGACGCCGAGTTCCCGAAGTTCCGTCAGTTGCTGCCTGCTCAGCACACCGCGATGGCAACGGTCGAGGTCACGCCTCTCATCGAAGCCATCAAGCGTGTAGCACTCGTCGCCGAGCGTGGCGCACAGGTTCGCATGCAGTTCTCCGCTGACGGCCTGCTCCTCTCTGCGGGTGGCGACGACGCCGGCCGCGCGGAAGAGACGCTCAACGCGTCGTTCCAGGGCGAAGCACTCACCATCGCGTTCAACCCCGGTTACCTGATCGACGGGTTGAACTCGCTTCACAGCGAAAACGTTCTGTTCGGCTT
This sequence comes from Rhodococcus sp. MEB032, assembly GCF_030208925.1. Taxonomy (NCBI): domain Bacteria; kingdom Bacillati; phylum Actinomycetota; class Actinomycetes; order Mycobacteriales; family Nocardiaceae; genus Rhodococcus; species Rhodococcus sp. MEB032. Next base: position 40,787 of record NZ_JARVSY010000031.1, on the reverse strand, counting down.
CACCACTCCCAGCCGTCCGGCTGTTCTTCGCCCCGCGGCCGAGGAAGAGCCCACGGCAGACGAGTCCGGTAACTTCGCTGCGCCCTCGAGCGAGTACACGTACCTGCTGATGCCGGTTCGCCTTCCGGGCTGAGTGGAACCCCGCACTTCAGTTCGCGCCTGACCAGGGAGAACAGTATGAAGATCGGACTCGTAGGTCTCGGCAAGATGGGCTTCAACATGCGTGAGCGCTTGCGCGCGCATGGCCTCGAGGTGATCGGATACGACCCTCGACCGGAAGTCACCGATGTCGGGTCACTTGCCGAACTCGCTGCTTCCCTCGAGGGACCTCGAGTCGTCTGGGTGATGGTTCCGGCCGGTGACATCACCCAGAGCACCATTGCCGAGCTGGCGGATGCCCTCGAGGGTGGCGATCTGGTCATCGACGGTGGGAACTCGCGTTACACCGACGATACTGTCCATGCCGAGCTTCTGGGCGCCCGTGGGATCGGTTTCCTCGACTGCGGTGTCTCCGGTGGCATCTGGGGCCGTGAGAACGGATACGGCCTGATGGTGGGCGGATCCGAGACCGACGTGGCGAAGGCAATGCCGATCTTCGACGCTCTGCGCCCCGACGGCGACGCTGCAGACGGCTTTGTCCACGCCGGCCCCGTCGGTGCTGGTCATTACGCGAAGATGGTGCACAACGGCATCGAATACGGCCTGATGCAGGCGTATGCCGAGGGGTACGAGCTCCTCGAGGCGGAAAGCCTGATCGCGGACGTTCCGGGCGTGCTCCGAGCTTGGTCGAAGGGAACCGTCGTACGTTCGTGGTTGCTCGATCTGCTTGTCGACGCCCTCGAGGAGGATCCGGAGCTTGCGCAGATCACGGGCTATACCGAGGATTCCGGTGAGGGCCGCTGGACGGTCGAGGAAGCTATCAAGCACGCGGTCCCCGCTCCCGTCATCTCGGCTGCTCTGTTCGCGAGATTTGCTTCACGACAGGATGATTCACCGGCCATGAAGGCGGTGTCGGCCTTGCGTAATCAGTTCGGTGGTCACGCGGTCAAGAGCGCTTCGCCCAAGAATTCGGCTTCTGGAAGCTAAGTGTTCGTTCGTAGATTTTCGCTGCGGGACTTCCGATCCTGGGATTCGCTGACGCTTGACCTCACGCCGGGAACAACCGTGTTCCTCGGTTCCAACGGGCACGGTAAAACCAACGTGCTCGAGTCGCTCGGGTATCTGTCGACGCTGTCGTCACATCGAGTGTCCGCGGATGCACCGATGATCCGCAGCGGTTCCGCCCGTGCCTTTGCCGGTGCAACGGTGGTCAACAATGGGCGCGAACTGACCATCGATGTCGAACTGATCGAGGGAAAGTCCAACCGCGCCAGGATAAATCAGTCTCCGACGCGTCGTCCGCGGGAAGTGCTGGGGATTCTGCAGTCGGTGATGTTCGCGCCGGAAGATCTGTCGTTGGTTCGCGGAGATCCTGGTGATCGTCGACGCTATCTCGACGAGTTGTTGACGTCCCGGATACCCCGAATGGCTGCTGTCCGTGCGGATTACGACAAAGTTCTGCGTCAGCGCTCAGCCCTACTCAAAACTGCCGGTGCGGCTTTGCGTCGCGGTTCTCGTGGTGGCGAGTCCGACAACGTCCTCTCCACCCTCGAGGTGTGGGACGGGCATCTGGCCGCTCACGGCGCACAATTGTTGGCCGGGCGCCTCGAGTTGGTCCATGATCTGGCGCCGCATCTGGCGGAGTCGTATCGTTCCATCGCACCCGAATCCCGGCCGGCGTCGATTCGATACAAGAGCAGTCTGGGGTCCTCGTTGGATCCCGAATTCACCGATCCTGCAAGGATTTCCGGTATCGACGACGTTGCATACCTCGAGGAGAGATTCCATCTCGAGTTGGCGCAGATGAGGTCGAAGGAAATCGATCGCGGAGTGTGTCTGGTCGGTCCGCATCGGGACGACCTGGAGCTGATTCTCGGCGACAGTCCGGCGAAAGGTTTTGCCAGCCATGGTGAATCGTGGTCTTTTGCGCTTTCGCTGAGACTGGCAGGTTTTGCTCTGTTGCGCGCGGACGGCAGCGACCCGGTCCTGATGCTCGACGATGTCTTCGCGGAATTGGACCGTCGTCGCCGTCGTGCGCTCGCCACCGTTGCCGCCACCGCAGAACAGGTACTGATCACAGCTGCTGTTCCCGAGGACGTACCGGACGAACTCGAGGCGGCCAAGTTCGGCGTCGAAGCCTCCGATACCGGAGACGGTCGGATATCCCGGATAGTGCCCGTAGGCTCGACGGATCAGGAGGTCGAGTTCGATGACTGAAGACAGCAGCGCGGCCCCGGAGCCCGAGCTCAAGGGGATCGATCTGGCGCGCCGTGCCCTCGAGGAGGCACGCGCGACGGCAAAGGCCAACGGCAAGGCCGTCGGGCAGGGGCGATCGTCGCCCAAATACGGAAGTGGCCGACCGCGTCGACGCAGCGGTTGGTCCGGCCCCGGCCCGGATGCGCGGGACCCTCAGCCGTTCGGCGCTCTCACCAGCGCTATCTCCAAATCGCGTGGGTGGTCCCCCAAGGTGTCCGAGGGCACGGTCCTCGGTCGGTGGCCGCAGGTCGTCGGAGAAGACATCTCCGCGCACGCCGAGCCGATCTCTCTGAAAGAAGGTGTTCTCAGCATCTCCGCCGAGTCGACGGCGTGGGCTACCCAGTTGCGCATGATGCAGTCCCAGATTCTGGCCAAGATCGCTGCTGCCGTCGGTGACGGCGTCGTGAAGACACTGCGGATCACCGGTCCGAGTGCGCCTAGCTGGCGCAAGGGAGAAAGGCATGTGAAAGGCCGCGGACCTCGCGATACGTACGGCTGAGGAAAACTCAACCAGGCCCTGGTTCTACCTATTACTTCGTGTTACAGTTAAAACTCGCTAGTGAGTGAACTGTGTCACAAGGCTGTCGTTCCCCACCGATCGGCAGGCATGAAGGAGTAGCTAGATGTCGCAGAAGATATCGACACCCGCTTCGTCGTTCGCCGAGCCGGATCACATCCTGTTGCAGGCTCGCAATGTCGAGTTCGACTGGTCCGATCTGCCCATGCACTGGATTCCGGGCGATCCGTTCAGCACACACGTTCTCAACGTGCTCCATCTGCTCCTCCCTGCCGGTGAGGAATGGTTTGTCGAGACCTTCAAGGAAGCTCTTCCCCTCATCGAGGACGAGAAGCTCCGTGAAGACGTCGTCGGATTCATCGGCCAAGAGGCGATGCACTCCAACGCGCACTCGGGCGTCCTGGTCCATCTCAAGGAGAACGGCCTCGATCCGACGCCGTACACCCAGCAGATGGAATGGACCTTTTCGAAACTGCTCGGACCGCGTCCGATGACAGGACTGCGTGCCGAGAATCACCTGGTGGAGCGCTTGGCGATCATCGCGGCAATCGAACACATCACGGCTTTTCTCGGCGACTGGGTGCTCAACGCCAAGGGACTCGACAAAGCCGGTATGCACCCGACCATGCTCGATCTGCTCCGCTGGCACGGTGCCGAGGAGGTAGAACACCGCTCCGTCGCGTACGACGTGATGCGCTACTTCGACAAGCGCGAGACACGCCGCATCCGAACCCAGATCGTCGTCACGCCGGTACTGGTGTGGCTGTGGATTCGTGGCACCAGGTTCCTGATGCGCAACGATCCCGAACTTGCCGCTCAGGCCCCCAGCCGTCGACGCCCCCACCTGTCCGATTTCATCGCGGCGGGTAAGCGAGGCACAGTTCCCACGTCGTTCGAGCTGGCCAAGCGGATGTCGACCTACTTCAGCAAGTCGTACCACCCCAGTAAAGAGGGCTCGACCGCCCAGGCGGTGCAATACCTGGCGTCGTCACCCGCAGCCCAGGCGGCCGCACGGTGATTTCACTCTCGAGGGTCAAGGACGTCATCTCCGGTCACGACGGGTTGCCGCGTTTTCCGGCTCCACCCGATCTGTCCGGGAAGAACCGTCCCGACCGCGCCATGCGCATCACGGAGTTGTTGGCGGACAAGTACCTTCGCGTGTTGACGGCCTATGACTACAACCCCGATATCGCGGGCCACAACCCTGACACGGCCATGAACATGGTGGTCAGCAAGCGTGAGGTGGTGGCGACTGACGAGAACGTCGTTCGCCTGCGCTTCGAATCCGCGGACGGCTCACCGATTCCGCCGTGGCATCCGGGTTCGCACCTGGACTTCCATCTACCTTCGGGTCTTCGGCGTCAGTATTCGTTGTGCGGTGACCCGGGCGATCGCACGGGATACAGCGTCGCGGTGCGCCGGATCCCCGACGGCGGTGGCGGTTCCATCGAGATGCACGCTCTCCAGCCTGGTGAGCACGTCACGGTACGCGGACCACGCAACGGCTTCCCGTTTGTCGGAGAAGGCAGCGCGTTGTTCGTCGCCGGCGGCATCGGTATCACGCCGATCATCGCAATGGTCCGTGCGGCAAGAGAATTGGGGATGGACTGGTACTTCGTGTACTCGGGCCGCTCCCGTGAATCCATGCCGTTCCTCGACGAGATCGCAACCTGGGATCCCGAGCGTGTCTTCGTGCGCCCGGACGACGAGTTCGGATTGCCCACCACCACAGACCTTCTCGGACGAGCGCCGGTCGGCGGCGCCGTGTACTGCTGTGGCCCGACGCCGATGCTCGATGCCGTCCGCCGCGGTTTCCGCGATACACCCTCCACCGCTTTGCATTTCGAGCGGTTCGGGGCTCCGCCGGTGATCGACGGCAAGGAATTCGAAGTGCAGCTTGTCAATTCGGGTCAGGTACTCACCGTGCCCGCCGACGAGTCCGCGCTCGACGTCATCAAGAAGACATTGCCCGGTGTCGGGTACTCGTGTCAGCAGGGTTTCTGCGGAACCTGTCGTGTGAAGGTACTCGCGGGTAAACCCGATCACCGCGAAAGGCGTCTGACCGACACCGAACAGGATACGGAGATGCTCATCTGCGTATCCCGTTCCGACGGTGGACGTCTCGTTCTCGATCTCTAGATATTCCCGACTCCGAAGGGTTCGACAATGTCGAAGCACTCTCCTGTCCATGCCGTGACCGCGCGTCGCGTGACCAACGGTTCCGTCAGCCTGGCCGTGTTCGAGCAGGGCAAGGCAGACGGCGAGACCATCGTCCTGGTGCATGGTTGGCCCGACACCCATGAACTGTGGAACCGCATCGTGCCTTTGCTGGCAGACGACTTCCGCGTCGTCAGCTACGACAGCCGCGGGGCCGGTGAGAGCACAATCCCCTCGAGGGTGCAGGACTACCAACTGAGCGCACTGGCCGGCGATCTTTTTGCCGTCATCGACGCGGTCAGCCCGGGCAAGCCGGTGCACGTCCTCGCGCACGACTGGGGATCCGTCGAAACGTGGGAAGCGGTCTGCGAGCCGGGTGCCGAAGAGAAGATCGCGTCGTTCTCGTCCATCTCGGGCCCCAATCTCGATCATCTCGGCAAGTGGATCCGGGCGAGCGCGTCCAAGCGTCGTTTCCTCGGCCCGGCGGCGCAGGGAATTGCGTCGGCCTACACCGTTCTGTTCCAGATTCCCGGCCTGTGCACCCTTCCGTTGCGTCTGTGGTTCTCCAAGCACTGGCCGGCATTTCTGGGCTTCTTCGACGGTCTGGACCCCCGTGTGGTCAACACCGCGCCCACCATCGCCGACGACATGGTGAACGGACTCAAGCTTTATCGCGCGAACATCCGGCCGTCTCTCGGCAAGCCGCGGGATCGGTACACGGACGTGCCTGTTCAGCTCATTCTGAACAAGTACGACAAAGCCGTTCGTCCGGTGGGATACGAAGACACCGAAAAATGGGTCTCCGACCTGCAGCGACGTGAAATTGCCGCGGGACACTGGTCGCCGTTTTCACATCCGGGCGAGGTTGCCGAACATGCGCGGGCATTTATCGCGAGCCTGAGAGAGCGTCGCTCGGAGAAGCAAAGTTCCTAGCGTTTCACCTTCCGGGGATCGTAAAAATTCGTCTGCGGCGCAGCCAGGGGTGTCATTGGCCGCTTCTAGTCGGTGCTTACCAGTAAGATGGTCAACGGTAACTAGCGGCAACATTCTCGAACCCGCTCCGACGACACCCGCAAGGGCTTGCTGACGGCTGCGCTCGAGTATTGACGGAGAAGGAGAGCTACCCACCCGTGGCTGCCCAGAAGTCAGATACAAGCACTTCCAGCAAGGACTACAACGCGTCGTCCATCACCGTCCTCGAAGGACTCGAGGCGGTACGTAAGCGTCCAGGCATGTACATCGGTTCCACCGGTGAACGCGGTCTGCACCACCTCATTTGGGAGGTCGTCGACAACTCGGTCGACGAGGCGATGGCCGGACACGCCACCAAGGTCGAGGTCACCCTCCTCGAAGACGGCGGAATCCGCGTCATCGACGACGGCCGTGGCATCCCGGTCGGCATGCACGCCTCCGGAGTTCCCACCGTCGAGGTCGTGCTGACCCAGCTGCACGCCGGCGGCAAGTTCGACTCCGACTCCTACGCCGTCTCCGGTGGTCTGCACGGCGTCGGTATCTCGGTGGTCAACGCGCTCTCCACCCGCCTCGACGTCGACATCAAGGTCGACGGCTACCGGTGGCAGCAGACGTACACCGATTCCAAGCCGGGAGAGCTCGTACAGGGCGACCCGACGAAGGAGACCGGCACCACCGTCAGTTTCTGGGCGGATCCCGAGATCTTCGAGACCACCCGCTACAACTTCGAGACCGTTGCGCGTCGTCTGCAGGAAATGGCCTTCCTCAACAAGGGCCTGACCATCACGCTGACCGACGAGCGCGCCGAGGTCATCGACGACGAAGCTGCCGAGGTGGCCGAGGCTCCCAAGTCTGCTGCCGAAGAAGCCGAAGAAGCTGCTCAGGCAGCGCCGCGTAAGTCCAAGACCCGTATCTACCACTACCCCGGTGGACTCGAGGACTACGTCCGGCACATCAACAAGAGCAAGACCCCGATCCACAACTCGGTCGTCGGATTCACCGCCAAGGGCACCGGCCACGAGCTCGAGGTCGCAATGCAGTGGAACTCCGGCTACTCGGAGTCCGTGCACACCTTCGCCAACACGATCAACACCCACGAGGGTGGTACCCACGAAGAGGGCTTCCGCGCCGCACTGACCGCAACGGTCAACAAGTACGCGCTCGAAAAGAAGCTGCTCAAGGACAAAGATCCCAAGCTCACCGGTGACGACATCCGTGAAGGACTCGCGGCCATCATCTCGGTGAAGGTCGGTGAACCCCAGTTCGAGGGTCAGACCAAGACCAAGCTCGGCAATACCGAGGTCAAGTCCTTCGTGCAGAAGGCGTGCAACGAGCACCTCGCGCACTGGTTCGAGGCGAACCCCGCCGACGCGAAAACCATTGTGAACAAGGCTGTTTCGTCGGCGCAGGCCCGTGTCGCCGCACGTAAGGCGCGTGAGCTGGTCCGTCGTAAGAGTGCGACCGACCTCGGTGGCCTGCCAGGCAAGCTCGCCGATTGCCGCTCCAACGATCCGGAGAAGTCCGAGATCTACATCGTGGAGGGCGACTCCGCAGGCGGCTCGGCCAAGTCCGGCCGAGACTCGATGTACCAGGCGATCCTCCCGCTTCGCGGAAAGATCATCAACGTCGAGAAGGCGCGTATCGATCGCGTCCTCAAGAACACCGAAGTCCAGTCGATCATCACCGCGTTCGGCACGGGCATCCACGACGAGTTCGACATCGCCAAGCTGCGCTATCACAAGATCGTGCTCATGGCCGACGCCGACGTCGACGGTCAGCACATCGCAACGCTGCTGCTCACGCTGCTGTTCCGCTTCATGCGGCCGCTCGTCGAGCACGGCAAGGTCTACCTCGCGCAGCCGCCGCTGTACAAGCTCAAGTGGCAGAAGGGTGCGCAGCCGGAATTCGCGTACTCCGACCGCGAGCGCGACGCGATGGTCAAGGCCGGCCTCGAGTCCGGCAAGAAGATCAACAAGGACGACGGCATCCAGCGCTACAAAGGCCTCGGCGAGATGAACGCCAAGGAGCTGTGGGAAACCACGATGGACCCGACGGTGCGCGTTCTGCGTCTCGTCACGCTCGACGACGCGGCTGCTGCCGACGAGCTGTTCAGCGTGCTGATGGGCGAAGACGTCGAAGCACGACGCAGCTTCATCACCCGCAATGCCCGGGACGTTCGTTTCCTCGACGTGTAGGCCTGCGGCCCTGTGAGCGGTTGAGGAGTCCCCGGACTCCTTTTCCGCGCACAGGGGCTTGCCCCCTCTTTTAAGAAAGTGAGCTCATGACCGACACCACGTTGCCACCGGACGGTCCGCAACACGACCGGATCGAACCGGTCGACATCCAGCAGGAAATGCAGAACAGCTACATCGACTACGCCATGAGCGTCATCGTCGGTCGCGCTCTGCCGGATGTCCGCGACGGACTCAAGCCGGTGCACCGCCGCGTGCTCTACGCGATGTACGACAACGGATATCGCCCCGACCGCGGATACGTGAAGTCTGCCCGACCGGTCGCCGAGACCATGGGTAACTACCACCCCCACGGCGACTCCTCGATCTACGACACGTTGGTCCGTATGGCCCAGCCGTGGTCGCTGCGTTACCCGCTCGTCGACGGTCAGGGAAACTTCGGATCCCGCGGCAACGACGGCGCAGCCGCCATGCGTTACACCGAGTGCAGGCTCACGCCGCTCGCGATGGAAATGCTGCGCGAAATCGACCACGAGACAGTCGATTTCACCCCGAACTACGACGGCAAGACGCAGGAACCGACGGTTCTGCCCAGCCGTATCCCGAACCTTCTGATCAACGGTTCCAACGGCATCGCCGTCGGTATGGCCACCAACATTCCGCCGCACAACCTGCGTGAAGTTGCCGAGGCCATCTACTGGGCGCTCGAGAACTTCGAGGCGGACGAGGAAGCCACCCTCGCGGCCGTCATGGAGCGCATCAAGGGACCCGACTTCCCGACGCACGGGCTCATCGTCGGTGGACAGGGCATCCAGGATGCCTACACCACCGGCCGTGGCTCCGTTCGTATGCGCGGCGTCGTCGAGATCGAAGAAGATGCCAAGGGCCGCACCACGATCGTCATCACCGAGCTGCCCTACCAGGTCAACCCGGACAACCTGATCACTTCCATCGCGGAGCAGGTTCGTGACGCCAAGATCGGTGGCATCTCCGACATCCACGACGAGTCCTCGGACCGCGTCGGCATGCGCATCGTCGTCACCGTCAAGCGTGACGCCGTTGCCAAGGTCGTGCTGAACAACCTTTACAAGCACACCCAGCTGCAGACCAGCTTCGGCTGCAACATGCTCTCCATCGTCGACGGAGTGCCGCGCACGCTGCGCCTCGATCAGATGATCCGTCTGTACACGACGCATCAGCTCGAGGTCATCGTTCGTCGTACCAGGTACCTGCTTCGCAAGGCACAGGAGCGCGCCCACATCCTGCGCGGTCTGGTCAAGGCGCTCGACGCTCTGGACGAGGTCATCGCCTTGATCCGTGCGTCGCAGACCGTCGACATCGCTCGCGCCGGATTGATGGAACTCCTCGACGTCGACGAGATCCAGGCCGACGCCATCCTCGGCATGCAGCTGCGTCGTCTGGCCGCCCTCGAGCGTCAGAAGATCGTCGACGAGTTGGCCGAGATCGAACTCGAAATCGCGGACCTCGAAGACATTCTGGCTCGCCCGGAGCGTCAGCGCGCGATCGTTCGTGACGAGCTCAAGGAAATCGTCGACAAGTACGGCGACGACCGTCGTACCCGCATCATCGCCGCCGACGGAGACGTCAACGACGAGGATCTGATCGCCCGCGAAGACGTCGTCGTCACGATCACCGAGACCGGTTACGCCAAGCGCACCAAGACCGACCTGTACCGCTCGCAGAAGCGCGGCGGCAAGGGTGTTCAGGGTGCCGGCCTCAAGCAGGACGACATCGTCTCGCACTTCTTCGTCACGTCGACGCACGACTGGCTGCTGTTCTTCACCACGAAGGGCCGCGTCTACCGCGCCAAGGCTTACGAGCTGCCCGAGGCGAGCCGTACCGCTCGCGGTCAGCACGTTGCCAACCTCCTGGCCTTCCAGCCGGACGAGCGCATCCAGTCCGTCATCCAGATCAAGACGTACGAAGACGCGCCTTACCTGGTGCTCGCCACTCGCAACGGTCTGGTCAAGAAGTCCAAGCTCACCGACTTCGACTCCAACCGCAGCGGTGGCATCGTCGCCATCAACCTGCGCGGTGAAGACGAACTGGTCGGCGCTGTCCTCTGCTCCGCCGAAGACGACCTGCTTCTCGTCTCGGCACAGGGCCAGTCGATCCGCTTCTCGGCCACCGACGAGGCACTGCGTCCGATGGGCCGCGCCACTTCCGGTGTCCAGGGCATGCGTTTCAACGGTGACGACGAGCTGCTTTCGCTCAACGTCGTTCGTGAAGGAACGTTCCTCCTGGTCGCCACCTCGGGCGGTTACTCCAAGCGAACCGGCATGGAGGATTACCCGGTGCAGGGTCGCGGCGGCAAGGGCGTGCTCACGATTCAGTACGACAAGAAACGTGGCACTCTGGTCGGTGCGCTCATCGTCGACGACGACGACGAGCTGTACGCGATCACCTCGGGCGGCGGCGTCATCAGGACGGCTGCCAAGCAGGTTCGTAAGGCGGGACGCCAGACCAAGGGCGTGCGTCTGATGAACCTCGGCGAAGGCGACACACTGCTCGCGATTGCGCGCAACGCCGACGAGCCCGAAGAGCTCGCTGCAGAGACCACCGACAACGCAGACAATGCCGATGGAGCTAAGGAGTCCTAGTGAGCACTCCCAACCAGCCGGGCAGTGACCAGAAGAGCGAAAGCACTTCAGGTTCGACGCCACCGAAGCCGGAGCAGGCAACTGCTCCGGCGGGGCCGCAGACCTCGAAACCTGCAGCTCCAGCGGACGGCGGACCCAAAGCTTCCGAGGCAGCTCCGGCGCCCAAGGCACCGGAGCCGCCTCGCGGCCCGTCGGCTCAGAAGCCGGCGGGTGGGGCTTCCGACGCCGCGGGTGCGGCCAAGGGTCAAGCTCCTTCCGCTCCTTCTGTGGCTCCGGCTGCGCCGGTAACTCCGGCAAAGGGTGACGGTCAGGCTCCGCCGCAACCGGTTGCCAATCAGGCTCGTGGCAGCCAGGCGCCGCCGTGGCAACGCGGACCCCAGCCGTCGGGTCAGCCGCAGGGGCAGCCAGCTCAGAACCCCGCTGCTCAGAACCCGGCGTCCAAGGCCCCGGCGTCGAAGGCTCAGCCACCGCAGAATCAGGCTCCGCAAAGTCAGCCGCAGACCAACATCACGCGCCCAGCCGGCGCTGGTGCTCCTGCGGGTCGACCGGCAGCTCCTGCCGGGGGTAAGCCGCCTGCGGGTCCGCAGCGTCCTGCAGCGGCCGGCCCGGCGCAGGGTGGTCCGGCGCAGGGTGGTCCGGCCAAAAACCCCGCGCAGGGTGGTGCGCCGAAGGGACAGCCCCAAGCGGGTCGTCCTGCCGCCGGTGCACAGGCAGGTCGCCCTGCCGGCAACCCTTCGGCGCGTCCCGTCGTGACGGGAACCGCGGCGGCCGCAGCTACCGGTGGTGTCGCCGGCGCGGCAGCAGCCAAGGCTGTTACACCCTCGGGCGCAAATCCCAAGGCTGCAAATGCCACAGTCGCCAATCCCACGGTCGCAAATCCGAAAGCAAAAGCTGCTGCGATCGACGGGCCCACTCGGCACATCGATCGCAAGGATCTACCGAAGGACATGCCTGACCTCTCCGAGGCCAAGCATCCGTTGCCTGCTGCGGTGAAGGGTGAGAAAACTCACGCCGTATCGGCTTCGGTCGTGGACGGTGCGCCGCTGCGCGCAACGGTCCAGATCCGTCGTATCGACCCGTGGTCCACGCTCAAGATCACATCCGTGATCTCGGTGTCGCTGTTCTTCGTGTGGATGGTGGCCGTCGGACTGCTCTACGTGGTTCTCGACGGCATGGGCGTCTGGGATCGCCTGAACAACGCGTTCACCGACATCGTTGCCGACGGCGGCTCCGACGGTCTGGTGACGGCCGGCCAGGTGTTCGGCTACGCCGCGCTGATCGGCATCGCGAACATGGTGCTTTTCACGGCACTCGTCACGATCGGATCGTTCATCTACAACCTCTGCAGCGACCTGGTTGGCGGCGTAGAGGTAACTCTCGCCGACCGCGACTGACCTGCGAAAACATTGCTCCGCCGGGCCCGTTTTGGTGTCAGCGGCCCGGTGGGGTAATCTTTGGAATCGGTTCAGGGGCCTATAGCTCAGGTGGTTAGAGCGCTTTACTGATAATGAAGAGGTCGGAGGTTCAAGTCCTCCTAGGCCCACTCCCATGTGCCGAAGAAGGGTTGCTGGAATGAAGGTTTTCCTGCTTGTCGGGGCCGGAATTCTGGTAGCTCTCGGGGTCACCAAGCTGATCAAAAGTCAGCGCGGAGACAAGGTTTGGCACGATTTGGAAACAGGATAGAACCTAGGTACTCTGACTCCGGTCAGAAAACCGAACGGGGCCTTAGCTCAGTTGGTAGAGCGCTGCCTTTGCAAGGCAGATGTCAGGAGTTCGAATCTCCTAGGCTCCACAGTAAGAAAACACCCTCCCGGGATCCGGGAGGGTGTTTTTGTATGCCGATGTACCCGATCTCTGCTCGCCCCGGCCGGTGCCCGACTTGTGTGGTTCCACCCCACCCCTTCTTGAGCGAACGGCACTTTCGGCGCACTGGAGGCGATGAACATGCCGTTCGCTCGGAGTGGGGTGGCCGGAACCGCGCCCACTATGGACCGTTCGTCCCGAATTCTCCGGAAAGTCTAGTGGTCATAACCAGCCGGGCGTAGCGTGAGGAGAACCCAATTTCAGGAGGTTCGTAGTGCTTCACAACGACATTCCCAGCCACGGTGAAATTGCCGCACTCGCGGAGGTGGAGGGGCCCACCTGCATCACCATCGTGACTCCGACTGAAGATGCGCCGCAGGATCATGACAAAGCGCGCATCGCCTTCAAGGACCAGGTCCGCTCGGCACTCGCATCGGTGGAGGATCCGGCCGAGCGCAAGCAGTTCGAGGCCGAATACGCAGAGCTCGACGACGACGACGATTTCTGGCGCTTCCAGTCGCGCTCATTGGTCACGTACGCGACGCCGGAGCGTCTGGTGACCTTCCGCCTCCCCAACCGTCTGCAGGCGCTCGAAACGGTCAGCGATCGGTTTCATCTCAAGCCGCTGCTCCGTTCGGTGACGTTCCCCCAGACGGCGTTTGTTCTCGCTCTGGCAGAGGGTTCGGTGCGACTGATCGAGATCGCTGCCGATCAGCCGGCCGACGAGGTCCGTGTTCAGGGAATGCCGAAGAATGCTGCGGATCACGCGGGCAAGTCGTCAATCAACAGCCGAACCGAAGCGGGTCGGTTGTCGGGGTCGGACAGCCGAAAGTTGCGCGTCAATCAGTACGCCCGCGCAGTCGATCACGAGGTCCGCGGTGTGCTCGCCGGCCGTGACGTCCCCTTGATTCTGGCCGCTGCGGAACCCATCGCGTCGGTGTATCGCTCCGTGAATTCGTACCGCCACCTGGTCGACAAAACCGTCGAGGGAAACCCGGAAGCCTTGTCGACGCAGGAAGTGGCGGACGGTTCGCGTCCGGCGCTCGACGACTTCCATGCCGAGCAGCTGGCGGCGGTGCGGGACACCTTCAATGTGCGCACGGAACAGGGACGCACTCAGACGGACGTCGCCGACGTGGCAACAGCCGCGACGTACGGACAGGTCGACACCGTTTTCATCGACATCGATTCCGTCGTACCCGGAAGTCTCGATCCCCAGACGGGCGCTCTCACGACCGGTGAGTCGACCAACGGAAGCACCTACGGGGTCGTCGACGAGATCGCTCGTCGTGCGCTCCTGACGGGTGCGCGGGTGCTCGCTGTTCGCGCGGAGGACATTCCGGGCGGCGGCGCAGTTGCCGCGATTTTGCGCTTCGCCCCGTAAACAGACTGGACGCGTGTGCGCCTCGTGACCTGATTCGGGCACGGGGCGCATACGATTCCGGCATGAAACGTGTGTGGGAACGGCTGCGCCTCTATTGCAAGACGCTGCACCCGGTCGGGCTTGCCTTTGCTCTGGTCTTCTTCACCTGGTCGATGAGTCCGTCCCTGTTGCCGCGCGCGTGGTACCTGCAGGGCGTTGCGACGGGCATCTCGCTCGCGATGGGATACGGCGTCGGCGTGACGGTTGCCTGGATGATCCGCAAGTGCGGCGTCGAACCGCAGTGGTCGGACCGCACCAAGAAGATCGGCTGGCGAATCCTGTTGGTCGCGGCCGTCATTCTGGTGCCGACGTTCTTGGTCCTCGGTTCGTGGTGGCAGCAGATCGTTCGCGATCTCGTGGAGGCTCCACGCACCAATCAAGCGAATTATCTTCTGGTGCTGATGATTTCGCTCGGAATCTGGTTCATCCTGCTCGAGGCAGGCCGTCGTCTTCGGTTCACCACCAACAAGCTCACCGCCGTCGCACTACGGTTCGTTCCCCTCGAGGCGGCGAAGGTCGGCAGCTTGATCGTCATCTTCGCCCTCGGCATCTTCATCGTGAACGGTGCGCTGTACAACGGGCTGATCGCCTTCGCGAACTGGAGTTTCTCCGGTGCGGATCACGAAACACCGGACGGCATCGAACAGCCCATGATTGCAGAGCGCAGCGGTTCGCCGATGTCCGCCGAGGCTTGGGATTCTCTCGGCCAGGAGGGGCGCACCTTCATGGGTAGCGGTCCCACCGCAGCCGAGATCTCTGCATTGACCGGACGTGAAGCGAAGCAACCGATCCGGGTGTATGCCGGACGTGAATCCTCGGACTCGATCAACGGTGTCGCACAGCGGGTCGTCGACGAGTTGGAGCGCACCGGCGGATTCGACCGCGGAACTCTCGCAGTTGTCACGACCACCGGTCGCGGTTGGGTGAACGAGGACGTCGCGTCGGCGTTCGAGTACGTCGAGGGCGGGGACACGGCGATCGCGTCGATGCAGTACTCGTTCCTTCCGAGTCCGTTGGCCTTCATCGCCGACCGTGAGACGCCGATGATCGCCGGCCGCGCGCTGTTCAACGCGGTCTACGCCAAGTGGATCGACTTGCCCGTTGAGACGCGACCCGAACTGGTTGTCTTCGGTGAGAGCCTCGGCTCCTACGGTGGCCAGGCCGCATTCGCCGGCGCCCAGGACATGATGACGCGCGTCGACGGCGCACTGTGGGTCGGAACCCCCAACTTCACTGCTCAGTGGCAGGAAATCACGGACAGTCGTGACTCGGGCTCACCGGAGATTCTGCCGGTGATCGACGGTGGCCAGGCAATTCGGTTTGCCGGTGATCCGGAAGATCTGGAGCTGAAGTCGGACTGGGACGACGATCGCATCGTGTACTGGCAGCACGCCAGCGACCCGATCACGTGGTGGTCCTTCGACCTGCTGCTCAACAAGCCGGATTGGCTCAAGGAACCGCTGGGTCGCGACGTGGATCCGGGAATGACATGGGTTCCTCTCGTGACCTTCTGGCAGGTAACCCTCGACATGGTCTTCTCGGCTGACGTCCCGTCCGGGCACGGTCACAATTACGGCGAGGATGCAGCGGACATGTGGGCCAAGATCCTGCACCCCGAGGCCTGGACCTCGGCTGATACCGACAAGCTTCGTGCGCTGCTGACCACCAATCTGGAGCCCACGAAGTAGTCGTAAACGGTTGTAATTCAGCCTGTTAAGGCAAAAACCTCACCAAAAAGTGTTACGTGAGGTATGTGTTACTCTGCGTTCGCTGTGTGCCAAGCCACAGCGCAGGCGAACGTGGGGAGATCGAAACGTGAAGAGCAGAGCATGGTGGGCGGCCGGGGTCTCCGTCGCGGCACTGGTCATGGGTGCTGTGACGGCCCCTGCCGCAACGGCGGAGCCGGCGGATTTCTACACGCCGCCGTCGGAGCTTCCGGCAGGTGCCAACGGAGATCTCATCAAGAGTGAGCCGTCACCACTGCTGCTGAGCGTGCCCGGATCGAACGGTGCGTGGCCGGCAACCGCCACCAAGATCATGTACCGAAGCGAGGACGCCAAGGGCGCCCCCGTTGCCGTGACGGGCACCTATCTCGAACCGTCGAACCCGTGGACCGGGCAGGGGGCGCGTCCACTGGTTGCCGCAGCGGTAGGAACGCATGGGCAGGGCGATCAATGCGCACCATCCAAGCTGTTCAACACCGGTATCGAGTACCAGTTCCCGACGGACGTCATGGTCGGCTACGAGTCCATCTGGGTGAACACGTTGCTGCTCAACGGCATTGCCGTCGTCGTCACCGATTACGAGGGCCTCGGAACTCCGGGCGATCACACCTACGTCAACCGTGAAGCCGAAGCACACGCGGTTCTGGACTCGGTGCGAGCCGCTCAGCAACTCCCGAACGCGAGCATTCCCGCCGACGGCCCCGTCGGACTGTGGGGTTACTCGCAAGGTGGTGGAGCTGCCGCTGCCGCAACGGAATTGAAGCCGTCGTATGCTCCCGAGCTTGATCTCAAGGGCACCTACGCAGGTGCACCGCCCGCCGATCTGGCGGCGACGCTGCAGCAGGTCGACGGCACGTTCCTCACCGGAGTGATCGGATACGCGCTCAACGGGATCCTTGCCCAGTACCCCGAGGTTCAGCCGCTGCTCGACGCCGAGATCAACGATCGCGGCCGACAGATGTTGGCCGCCACCAAGAACCAGTGCGTCGCCGAAAGTGGATTGCAGTTCGGCTTCCAGCAGTCGTCGAGCTTCACCAATTCCGGTGAATCACTCTCCGCAGTTCTGGCGCGTCTACCCATGGCGCAGGCAATCCTCGACGAGCAGAAGATCGGCAAGCTGACGCCGGAGTCGCCCGTGCTCATTCAGCATGGCCGCTCCGACGACATCGTTCCGTTCGGCCAGGGACAGCAACTGGCGCGAGACTGGTGCGGCAAGGGCGCGACGGTGCAGTTCTCCGTCAACGAACTGCCCCCGATCATTCCGGGACTGGCAATCAATCACGCGACGCCGTACCTGGTGGGTACCCCCGAATCCGTCGGATACATGATCGATCGCTTCAACAACGTCCCGGCACCGTCCAACTGCTGAACGTGAACATCGAAAAGCCCCGGAACACAATCTGTTCCGGGGCTTTTCGTATGTCGACTAAGCGGTCTTCTCGGCCGAGTTCTCCTCGAGGCGAGGGGGTGCGGAAGCGACCGGCGGATGCTCGCGTCGGCGGCTCTTGAAGAACACCGCGCCACCGATCACCGCAACACCGGCGATGACGAACACGGTGACGCGCTTGCGACCGCGAGGCTTCTCGGTGCGTTCCGTGGATTTCGTGGGGATGGCCTTTGCGCGCTCGACGCCCTTCTTGGCGAGGACTTTGCCCTGACGACCCAGGAACAACCCGACCTGCCCAGCGCCGCGAGCGACCGACGTGGCGACCACCGCAGCGATGCGGCGAGCGTTGTCGGCTGCCTCGGACTCCTTGATGCGAGCCGCTGTCTCTTCGAGGTAGGCGGCAGTCTCGTCGAAGGTGTCCTCGACGCGGGCGCGCGCGTGATCGAAGGTGTCGGGCAACTGCGTGCTGAGGGACTCGGTCACTCGTGTCATGACTTCACTGTGCCATAACAGTGGGGCGAGGACAGGGAGACTTTTGCGGGGCGACATCCGCGAGAACGCCGGCAATGGCACGATGGTGGTGTGACTTCAACTCATCAGACCGCAACCGCAACGCTGCACACGAACCGCGGCGACATCAAGATCGCTCTGTTCGGCAACCATGCGCCGAAGACCGTCGAGAACTTCGTCGGCCTCGCCGACGGCTCGAAGGAGTACACCACCGCAAACGCCGCCGGCACCAAGACCGGCCCGTTCTACGACGGTGCCATCTTCCACCGCGTCATCGACGGCTTCATGATCCAGGGTGGCGACCCCACCGGAACCGGCACCGGCGGCCCGGGCTACAAGTTCGGTGACGAGTTCCACCCGGAACTGCAGTTCGACCGCTCCTACCTGCTGGCCATGGCCAACGCAGGCCCGGGAACCAACGGCTCGCAGTTCTTCATCACCACCGGCCCGACGCCGCACCTGAACCGTCGCCACACCATCTTCGGTGAGGTTCTCGACGACGATTCCAAGAAGGTTGTCGACGCTATCTCCTCCACCGCCGTCGATCGTGGCGATCGTCCGGTCGAGCCCGTCGTGATCAACAGCATCACCATCTCCTGAACAGGTAAAACAAGCAGATGACGAACCCCGGTTGGGGCGGCGGTGCGAGTGAGGGCATCCCGCCCCAACCGCGGTGCGTCCGCCATCCAGATCGACCTACCGCACTTTCCTGCAATCGGTGTGGACGTCCGGCATGCCCGGACTGTCTCCGTGAGGCGGCGGTGGGATACCAATGTGTTGACTGTGTAGCTGCCGGCCAACGCGATGTCCGTCCCGTTCGGGGCGTCGCCGGAAATGCCGTGAGCCCCACCCGCGCGGTCCCGGTCGTGACGTACACCTTGATGGGGCTCAACGTCCTGGCGTTCCTCGCCACCTTCGCGCAGTCGCGAAGCATCATGAACAATCAGGTCGGCTCGTCGATCTTCGCGAACTGGGCACTCAATCCGGGTCTGGTCGCCAGCGGTGACTGGTTCCGGCTCATCGGCTCCGGGTTCTTGCACTTCGGCATCTTGCACCTCGCGGTCAACATGTACGCCCTCTACATCCTCGGACGCGACACCGAAATCGTGATGGGCCGCTCGAGGTACATCGGCATCTACCTGGTTTCGCTTCTCGGCGGTTCCGCCTCGGTGATGGCATTCCAGCCGGTGTTCTCCTCGCTCACGGCCCTGTCCTGGACTGCTGGGGCGTCGGGTGCGATCTTCGGCATCATGGGCGCACAGGCCGTCCTTCTATTGCGTTTGCGTCGAAGCCCGGTCCCGATCATCTCGGTGATCGCGATCAATGTGATCATCAGCATTTCGCTGCCCGGGATCTCGTTCTGGGGTCACGCGGGAGGTCTGGTGGCAGGTGCCGCAACGGCCGCTGCATTCCTGTACGCCCCGCAGTGGTTGGGCGCCGGTGAGAACCGCGTGAAGGCGGTGCGGATCGGCTGGATCGCTTTTGGTGCCGTCACCGTGGTGACAATCGGAGTCATCGTGCTCCGCGTCGTTCAACTGCGCGAACAGCTGGGAATCAGTTAGCGAGCAATCCCCATCGGGTCGCCAGTGCTGCCGCGGCGGTTCGATTGGGGACGCCTACTTTCCGAATCACGCGTTCGACATGTGTAGCAATCGTTGCTGCTCCGATCCCCAGGCGTGCTCCGATGGCCGTGTTCGAATCCCCGGTCGGTATCAGTGCGAGTACTTCCAGTTCGCGTCGAGTCAATCCCATCGGTGGCTCGATCGAATGCCATTTGACGACGGCGAGGCCCCCTTGGGTCGGCGTTACCTCGAGACGAATCACCGAAGTCCCGTCGAGTGACAGGTAAGTGGCGGGGGCACCCGTTCGGGCACTTTCGGCGCCGGCGTGCCGCACCGCTATCGGCAGTTCGCGAGAGCCGTCGACGACGGTGCCGTCCGGAGCGATCAGAGCTGTCGGCCGTGAATCGGGCAACGCCTTCCGGCTGGGCTCGTATGGGTCGAGGGCAGCGGCCAACGACGCTGCGAGCAGAGCGATCGTCACTTTCGATTGATCGTCGAGATAATGCCCCGGTGTTGTACTCGCGTTGAACATTCCTAGATAGCGACCGTCGCCCGCAAACAGACACTGGCTGATGCCGTCGCTGTAGAAGGGTGTGATGACGGTATCGAACAGAACTCCGGTCCGCAGATGATCGTCGACGTCGTGCAGAACGATCGGCAGCCGCTGCCCTTGAAGCTGTTCGAAGACGGGATGTGCTGCCATTCGAGTATTGACGACGTCGAGGGATGCCGCCGGGTATCCCAGGCTCGCGACTGTTCGGTGGGTGCGTTCGGACGGATCCCACCGTGACAGTCCGGCGTGGTGGTACGGCACTGCTTCCTGCAATTCGAAGAGTGCGCGCGCCGGGACCATCGCGGGTAAGGCGTCGCGCAGCCTCAGCGCGGCAGCCAAGCGTCTCGAGGTCGGATCAGCCATCCCTGAATTATGCCTTGGGTCACAGCACGAGTCCGCTGTCTCCGCATCCCCTGATCGACGGACTCGTCCGAGCGCACCTGCTCCTAGGTTCTCCTCCATCACTGGACCTCGAGCACTTGGAGCACGACGATGGATGTTTCGGATTACGCAGCCTGCGATGCGACTGAGCTTGCCTCACTGATTGCAAGCGGGCAGGTGAGCGCTTCTCAGGTGCAGTCTGCGGCAGCAATTGCGCTGGATCAGGTGGACAGTGAACTCGCAGCAGTGGTCGGTGATCGATTCGACCCCTTGGACTACAACGCCGACGGGCCATTTTCCGGAGTGCCATTCGCGATCAAAGATCTGATCATTCACGCCGCGGGCGTCCCGCAGCGTAACGGCAGCAGGTTGTTCGGAGACGGCGTCACGTATCCGTACGACAGCCATCTGATGGCGCGTTTTCGGCGGGCCGGCCTTGCAACCATGGCGGTTACGACGTCACCTGAAATGGGATTCAACGCGACGACGGAGGCAAAGGCCTACGGCAAGCCGACCCGCAATCCCTGGGATACCACTCGCAGCCCCGGAGGTTCCAGTGGCGGATCGGCGGCCCTTGTTGCGGCAGGCGCACTTCCGATGGCTCACGCGAACGACGGCGGAGGTTCCATTCGTATTCCAGCGGCGGCGTGCGGGCTCGTCGGGCTCAAGCCGAGCCGCGGACGGGTAAGCCCTGGTCCCGACTACTCGGATCCACTGCTGGGCATGGGAATTGAATTCGCCGTCACCAGAACCGTGCGTGACTGCGCATCGTTGTTCGACGCGGTCGCGGGGACGGAGCCGGGCGACAAGTATCTGTTTCCGAGTGCGGTCGACTCGTTCGCGGAAAGTGCCGCACGGGAGTCAAGGCCGCTTCGGGTTGCCGTCTCCGTCGATTCCGGTGATCCGCGTCGGCCGGTCGATCAGCAGTGCGTACTGTCGGTGAAGGCGGTTGCCGCACAACTGGAATCGATGGGCCACCTCGTCGAGTACGCGGCGCCATCGATCGATATGGAGATGTTCAATCGTGCGAACCTCGATGCGTGGTGCAGTTTTCTTGCGCAAGCTGTGGCAGGTGCGGGTGAACAACTGGGATTCACTCCCGGCACGGATCACCTCGAAGCGACCACTCTCGCGTGTGCCGAATACGGCGCGAAACTCGGTGCGCGGGACGTTTTTGCGGTGGAGAACGTGTTCAACACCGTCCGACGTGAGTATGCGCGGTTCCTGGGGTCCTATGACGTGATCTTGACGCCGACAACCAGCTCACCGAATACCGAATTGGGACATCTCGACGCAGACGACGATGCATTGGACGCACAGGGTTGGGCGGACAAGATTTTCGAGTTCGGTTCGTTCACCGCAATCTCGAACGCGACCGGCAATCCTGCCATCTCGTTGCCGCTGTGTACCTCGTCCGAGGGCTGGCCGATCGGGATTCAGTTCATCGGTGCTTACGGAGACGAGGCGAAGCTCCTCGCGTTGGCGGGTGACCTGGAGAAGGCTATGCCCTGGGAGCATCGCAGGCCGACGGTATTTGCGCGATAGTTGTGGAGCTTTCCTCCACGTTGCGCGCCAACTCATGGGTGAACTTCACATAGGTTGAGGTCAGCGGTGCTTCTACTGTGGCTTGAGTCACTTCGTAGATAGCAACGCTGACCTTTTCCGAGGAGTACCCCTGCAATGACCTCCACCGATAGCACCACCACTGACGGTGGGGTTGCGCCGAGCGAGATCGAAACTCGCGTGGTGAAGAAGGTAGCGCGCCGGCTGATTCCCTTCCTGATCCTGCTCTATTTCGTGAACTATCTGGATCGTACGAACATCGCTTTCGCCAAGCTCACCATGAGCGCCGACCTCGGTATGACCGAGACGATGTTCGGGCTCGCATCCGGACTCTTCTTCGTCGGCTATCTGCTGTTCGAGGTGCCGAGCAACCTGGCCCTGCACCGCTTCGGCGCCCGGCTGTGGATCGCGCGGATCATGCTCACCTGGGGCATCCTCGCCGCTGCGCTGGCATTCGTGCCCAATGTCGGCAGCCTCTATTTCCTCCGCATACTGCTGGGCATCGCCGAGGCCGGCTTCTTCCCCGGAGTTCTTCTCTACCTGACCTTCTGGTTCCCGAAGAAGTACCGCGTACGCCTGATGGGTCTGTTCCTGCTGACACTTCCGCTCTCGTCGGCGCTCGGTGCCCCGCTCTCGGCGGCCATCATCCAGTACGGCGACGGCCTGTTCGGCCTCGCCGGATGGCGCGTGATGTACCTGATCGAGGGTCTGCCCGCCGTGATCTTGGCGTTTGTCGTCTGGTTCTACCTCACCGACCGTCCCGCCGACGCAAAGTGGTTGACCCTCGAGGAGCGCACCTGGCTGATGAAGTCCATGGCCGACGAGGAGAAAGAACTCGGCGACGCCGGTCACCAGTCCGCCGGCAAAACCCTGCGCGATCCCCGCGTCATCGGTTTCGGTCTGGTCTACTTCGGAATCACGTACGGCCTTTACGCTTTGAGCTTCTTCCTGCCCAGCATCGTCGCAGGATTCAAGCAGACGTTCAACACCGATTTCTCGCTCGTCGAGACAGGCCTGATCGTGGCCGTCCCCTACGCGATCGGCGCTGTCGCGATGGTGCTGTGGAGCCGCCATTCCGACAAGACCGGTGAACGAATGTGGCACGTTGCAGCCCCGACGCTCCTGGGCGCGGTATCCATTCCGATTGCGCTGTACCTGGATTCACCGTTCACCGTCATGATCGCGGTCTCGCTCACCGCCGTCGGCGTGCTGTGTGCACTCCCCGTATTCTGGTACCTTCCCACCACGTTCCTGACGGGTGCCAGCGCGGCCGCGGGCATCGCCATGATCAACTCGATCGGCAACGCGTCGGGCTTCGGTGCTCCGTACATCACCGGCTGGCTCACCGATGTGACCGGAAATGCCAAGGCAGGACTGTGGGTGGTGGGCGCCGTGATGCTCTGTGCCGCAATCCTTGTGGTGGCACTGGCAAAGCGATCGAGCAAGCCCGCTCAGATCTGACCGAGTTTCCCGGCACTGGCACGCAGCCGGATCAGGAGCGCAAGATCGAGCGCCTGGTCCGGCTGACGCCACTGTGTACCGATCAATCGGTCGATCGACTCGAGCCGTTGGTACAGAGTGTTGGCGTGAATCGCGAGCGCGGCGGCGGTCGCGGAGTGCTTGCAATTGTGTGACAGGTACGACGCGAGGGTGTCCAATAGCGGAACGCCGCGTCGTTGCTCCTCCTCGAGGAGAGGACCGAGGGAACGCTCTGTCAGGGCTTCCAGTTCTTCGCGGCCGGTGCGGCTGAGGAGAATTCGGTAGATGCCGAGTGAACTTGCCGGTTCCACGTGGGAGGCCCGACCGAGAGTCTCGAGGACGTCGACGGTGTGCTGTGCCTCGACATACGCCCGCGCCAGACCTTCCGCTCCCACCGCGGGATCGGCGATTCCCACTGTCGGGTTCTCCGCCGGCTGAACCCACGCCGCCGCAACTGCTGCCGGTGACATTCCGGGAATCAGTGCGATGACTCGTGAACCATGTTCGGCAACAACGGTTCCCGAGGGGAATGCAATTTCCTCGATACTGCGACGCGCACGGTCGACGGCGTCGGCCGGGCGGGCCACCACGACGGTGTACGAGCGGTCAGGATTGAGCCCGGCCAGGCGGAACTGACCGGTGACCTCGGCCGGCGTCGGCGCAGGCCTGGTGATCAGATCGACCAGAAATGCATCGCGTGCTCGGCGGGTGGCTTCCCGGGCTGCCCGTTCGCCGACCAGTGCCAGCGCAATGGCGGGAGCAGACCTTTCGAGTGCCAATCTCATGGCGGCGGTGGGTTCCTGGCGCGAGAGTAGGAACAGAACTCCGAGTTGGTCACCGGCACTGCGTACTTCGGTGGAGAACAGGAACTGCTCACCGACGATAAGCGTCACTTCCTGCTCGCGTCGGTCGGCGGCAAGGATGTCGAAGACCCGATGCACGCTCTCGCTCACCCGTTGCAGTCCCGGTGGGATCTCGGATGTTCCGGTCACGAAGAACACGGGCGAGCCCGTCGACGCCGAGGTTTCCTCCACGAGTTCACGGACTCCACCGCCGCGCAGGACAACTTGTGTGAGCGAACGATCCCAGGTCAGCGTCTGTTCGAGAAGTGCTGTGCGCTTGGCAAGTTCGGTGTTCGCTGCATTCACTTCTGCAACCGTCGCGCGATAGCGTTCGAGAGAGCGGGCATTCTCGATGGCTACCGAGGCATGAGCTGCGAGGGCGGACAGCAACGCAACTTCCTCGTTGCCGAATCGACGCTCCTGACGCTTGCACGCGCAGAGGGCACCCAGGATCTTGCCGTTCAAAGTCAGCGGAACGGCCAACAGGCCGCGCATGTTCTCGGCCCGTGCTGCGTCGTCGGCCGGTCCGATATGTGCAAACGAGGGATCGTTTCGGTAGTCGGGAGACCAAGCAGGAGAAGAGTTCTCGACCACGCGACCGATCAGACCTTCGCGGAAGGGAACCGTGAGGCCGAGCAATTGGGAGGTGTACGCACCGCTCGTGACTTCGATGATCAAGATGTCGTCGTGAATGAGAGCAAGGTACGAAAGGTCGACGCCGAGTAGTCGTTTGGCCTGATCCACGATCTCCTGCAGGAGGGCGTGGTGATCGTGCATCGTGGTCAGCAGCGACGCGATGTCGTTGAGTGCCCCGAGTTCGGTGGCGCGCTGTCGGCGCTGAGCCAGGAGACTTCGTAGTTGAAGCGCCGATCGGGCTTCTCGCTCGATCTCGGCGGCGACCTCGGGGCCTGACCCAGCGGCCAACTGATCGCGGTGTTCGATCAGTTCCTCGGTGGATGCCTCGGCCAGGAGAAGCTGTAGCCAGTTCTCGTGCATCCGCGCTCCCTTGTCAGACCAACTCGTCAGACCAACTCGTCAGACCAATGATGAGTATGGAGAGAATGTCCATACAGTTTCCGGTTTCTCGGAGTAAATCTACATGGGGCGGTGTAGCCGCCGTCACTATCGTGGAGACATGACACTCCTCGAGGCGCTCGGCTCGCAGATCGATGCGGATCGACTGATCACCGACCCCGACATCATGGCGAGCTACATCCACGACGACGCCGAGTGGGCTCCCTACGAGATGCCGGTCGCAGTGGTCCGCCCGCGCACAGCCGAGCAGGTACAGACAGTTGTGCAGGCGTGCATCGCCCACGGTGCGCCCGTCGTCACGCGCGGAGCCGGAACCGGTCTGTCGGGCGGAGCCAACGCAGTCGCCGGCGGCGTCGTGATCGCATTCGACGCGATGAACGCCATCAAGGAGATCAACACCCTCGAGCGTTTGGCCGTGGTCGAACCCGGAGTGGTCAACGATCACCTCCGCGACGCCTGCGCCGAGCACGGCCTCTGGTATCCGCCCGATCCAGCCAGCGCGCCCTGGTCGACGATCGGAGGCAACGTCGCGACCAATGCCGGCGGCCTGTGTTGCGTCAAGTACGGCGTCACCAAGGACTACGTGCTGGGCATGCAGGTGGTCACCGGAACCGGTGAGCTGGTTCGGCTCGGGCGTCGAACTGCCAAGGGAGTGGCTGGGTTTGATCTCTCGGCACTCATGGTCGGCTCCGAAGGCACTCTCGGGGTGATCACCGAGGTGACCGTCAAGCTTCGTCCTCAGCGCGATCCCGAACGCACCATCGTCGGATACTTCGACTCCATCGTCGCTGCGGGCAAGGCCGTCGAAGCCGTCGCCGCAGACGGTCTCACGCCGTCGGCCCTCGAGTTGATCGATCGGCAGTGTCTCCTTGCCGTCGATGCCTGGAAGAACATGGGCCTCTCGGCTGACGCCGAGGTGGTCCTGCTCGGCCGCATCGACACACCGGGCGAGATCGGCGACGCCGAAGCTGAGCGAATGTTGGCCTGCTTCAACCGCTCTGGAGCTACCTGGAGCGCCAGATCCACCGACCAGGAGGAAGCCGACGCCCTGTTCTCCGCCCGGCGTCTGGCATACCCCGCCCTCGAGCGGCTCGGCCCGGTGCTCACCGAGGACATCTGCGTCCCCAAGGCGGCGGTCCCGGAGATGTTGGCGCGCATCGAGGCCATTTCGGCCCGGCACGACACGCACATCGCGAACATCGCGCACGCGGGTGACGGCAACCTGCACCCGCTGCTGATCACGCCACACGACGACGAAGCGGCGCGGAGGCGCGCTCAGGCCGCTTTTGCCGAGATCATCGACAATGCCCTCGAGTTGGGCGGAACCGTCACCGGTGAACACGGCGTCGGCCTGTTGAAGATGGGTGGTTTGGCGCAAGAACTGTCACCAGCCGTCGTCGCGATGCATCATGCGATCAAAGGCGCACTCGACCCCCACGGAATAATGAACCCCGGCAAGGTGATCTGAAAGGCCGGGTGATCTGAAGGCTGGCTCCGTAACCGAATCGGTTTCCGGAGTTACGCCGTCGAAATGACGAGTTCCTACGCTCGAGTTGAACCGTTTGGCCAACTCGACGTATGGAGTGATGAATGTTCTCTTCCGATTTGACGCTGGCAAGTGTTGTTCCGCGGCGCGTGGAGACGGTCGAGGCCGTCCGGGCGGCAATCGCTCTCGACGGCGCCGCGGTGTTCGGTGGCCTGCACACCGAGGAAGATGCCATTGCCTTCGCGTCGAAGTTGCTCGGTGAGAAGTGCATTCGCGTCGGCCGCCAGTTCGAGGCGAGCGCCAAAAGTCAGGATGCCGAAGCCGCTGTCGTCGACACGCAACCGGTGGACGAACGCGGCCGCAAGCGCTCGTTCGGTTTCTCCGGCGAGCGGATGACCGCCCACAACGACGGTTTCGCGTTCGGCGATTACGCTCCCGATTACCTGTTTCTGTGGTGCAAGCGCCCGGCGTACCCGAGTGGCGGCGACTCGTTTCTCATCGACGCGGTCAAACTGACCCAATTGCTCGCCTTCGATCCCGCAACAGCGGAGCTGGCCGAATTCTGTTGGAGCACAGACATCGACCATTCGGAACCGAACTTCCCGCAGAACACATTTGCGCCGATCGCCAGGACGGTGCCGAGTGGACGCAACCAGGTTCGCTATCACCCGTACCTCGCGCCGATCGCCGGTGAATCGGAAGTAGCGCAGTGGCCGCTGGTGAAGCAGTGGAGTGAGGCTGTGATTCACGTGCGAGACAGCGGTCCGATGTTCCGCGCCGAAGCCGGCGAGATGATCTGCATCGACAACTACCGGGTACTGCACGGCCGCGACGGATACACCGACCCCGGCCGTGAGCTGTACTCGATCTGGGGATGGTCGAGCGACGCAGTCGCGGTGCCGCAGCAGGCTCTCGACATCGTGCAGCCGGACCTCGCGGCACTGGCCATGTAACCAGCGCTTATTTCTCGGGCGGCACCAAACCGTGGACGGCGAGCACGTCCAGGACGTCCTCCGGTGACGTGCCGAGATCCCAGCGTCCGAAGATCAACAGCTTCTCCGTGTCGGTGGGACGGTCGACGATGTCGATCTCGAGCATAGGGACGCGTCGACCCAGACGCGGGTAGCGGACGAGACGGACCCGGTCGATCTGTTCGCGGGTGAACTCGTGGCGGGCGCGCAGGCGCTGCACCGCGATCGACTTGGTTCCCGCGTCTTCGATCACAGCCAGGCGGGGACGCTGACGCAGGGCGAGTCCGCCCATCACGAACAGACCGATCACCGCGAGGGCGAGCAGGAAGCGGCCGGCAGGCTCCGTGGGCGCGATTATCGAGGCGATCGCGAGGGCAATTCCGCCGCCGAACATCGCGTAGACAACACCCATCGGAGTGGCCCACGAGATCACCTCCGTGACGTTGTCACGAGGCTGTGGATGAAATTCATCCTCGAGCATGTGGATAACTTCCTAGGTTGTCCACAGGAGTTATCCACAATGGGGATGAATGACACCCATGTAATTGAGAGACTGTCACGATTCGAGTCGAATCAGATAATGGCTGGTCAGCGCCATCTCATGGTCATCACAAGACCCACAACCATGAAGCCGAAGCCGACGAGGAAGTTATAGTTTCCCAAGTCGTTCATCCACGTGATCGAATCCGCGGCCAAGTAGTACACAATCAACCACGCCAGGCCGAGAAGCATGAATCCGAGCATCACGGAGACGTACAACGTGCTCGACGGACCCATCTTCACCTTCACCGGAGTGCGGTTTGCTGGGTTGACTGTGTAGTCGTTCTTCTTACGGACCTTCGACTTGGGCATGGCGTCCTCGCTCTACGGTGTGACCTGCATGTGTTACCTACACGCTAACGTAGCTGTGTCCAGTTGGTCACCGGCCGACCTGCACAATCCGGGAGGAGCCACGTGTCTTCGGGTGAATCTTCACGAACCGTCTGGCACATCGGTGTACTTGCCGTCTGCCTGGTAGCCGGTCTGATGGTTGCCACGGCGCAGAGATCCGCCGAGGAAAATCAGCTGCAGGTCACCGAAAGCACCAGGCTCTCCGATCTGGTCCGCAGTGCACAGGCCAATGCCGAAAAAGTTTCGGCCGACCGGGACGAACTTGCCGCTCAGCTCGATTCGCTGCAGGAAGACGCCGCTCGGTCCGACGCCGGCGTGGCCGCCGCTCTCGGTGACATCAAGAACATCTCTGCCGACGCGGGACTGACGGAGATGACCGGCCCCGGCGTCGTGGTCACCATGACGGACGCTCCGCGCAACGCCGACGGCAAGTATCCGGTCGACGCCACCCCGGACGACCTCGTCGTGCATCAGCAGGACGTCCAGAGCGTCCTGAACGCACTGTGGGCGGGCGGTGCCGAAGCGGTGGGCATGCAGGACCAACGGATCATCAGTACGTCGGCGCCGCGGTGCATCGGAAACACTCTGCTTCTGCACGGTCGCACCTACAGTCCGCCCTACGTGATGAGTGCCATCGGTGACGTTGCGCGCCTCGAGGCGGCCCTCGCCGCCGAACCGGGCATTCGGATCTACAAGCAGTACGCGACCCGCTTCGGCCTCGGGTACACGCAGGCAACGCCGTCGCAGATCACGGTCCCCGCCTATACCGGCGGATAGCACGGGCGTTTACCCTGCTCTCATGAGGATTCTCGTCGTCGACAACTACGACAGCTTTGTGTTCAACCTGGTGCAGTACCTCGGCCAGCTCGGAACCGAAGCCGTGGTCTGGCGCAACGACGATCCACAACTGACGGCAGACCTCGAAGGTGCAGTAGCGCAGTTCGACGGCATTCTCCTGAGCCCGGGCCCCGGAACTCCGCAGCGCGCGGGAGCGACGATGGATCTGGTGAAGGTCTGCGCCGACACCAAGACTCCGCTGCTCGGCGTCTGCCTCGGACACCAGGCGATCGGTGCGGCTTTCGGCGGAACCGTCGACCGCGCGCCCGAACTGCTTCACGGCAAGACGAGTCTGGTTCACCACAAGGACGTCGGCGTCCTGGCCGGGCTGCCCGATCCGTTCACCGCTACCCGCTACCACTCGCTGACGGTTCTCGAGGACACCATTCCCGAGGAACTCGAGGTGACCGCACACACCGAGAGCGGCGTCGTGATGGCGATGCGTCACCGCGAACTGCCGATTCACGGCGTCCAGTTCCACCCCGAGTCCGTACTCACTCAGGGTGGGCACCGGATGCTCGCGAACTGGCTCGCAGTCTGCGGTGAGGCGCCTCCGGAAGGACTCGTCGCAGCCCTCGAGGCCGAGGTCGCGTCGGCGCTCGGTGGCGCATTACCCGCAATTCTCTGACACCTGTCCACAAAAAAGTGCCTCCCGGAAATCTCCGGGAGGCACTTTTTCACTTTGCTAGCGGCCGGGGATTCCGAGCGCTCCGACGCTGACGGTGATGACCGCGTCCTTGGAGATCTCCGAGCCCGGAGGCTGGGTCTGCGAGACGATCTTGCCCACCATTTCCGGGGTGAGCGTCGTGCTCTGGTTCTGCACCAGCTGCGAAGCGGTTCCCGCCCAACCGGCTGCGCGAAGCGTGCTCAACGCTTCCGACACCGTCTTGTTGGTCAGATCAGGCATCGCGACCTGGTTGCCGTTGGACACTCGTAGCGTCACGGTCGAACCCTTGGTGGCCGACGTACCGCCGGTCGGGTCGGTCGAAACGACCTGCCCCTTCGGCAGACCCGAATCGATCTCCGTGATCTGAACGACGAACCCGGCACCTTCGATGTTGGGCCTCGCCACCTCTTCACGCTGACCGGTGACGTCCGGGACACGAACCTGCTCCGGTCCGGTGCCGACAGTGATCGAGACCGCGGAATCGAGAACAACCGACACTCCGACGGCAGGATCCTGATTGACGATCTTGTCGACCTCGGCGACGGTCGATGCCGCCTTGCCGATGGTCGGATCAAGTCGGAGTCCGACGGAGTTGAGCTTCTTCTCCGCGTCGTCCTGGCTCAGCCCGGTCAGGCGTGGGATCGCGACCTGCTCGGGGCCGGTGGACACGTCGATGGTGACGGTGCTGCCCTTCTCGATGCGCACCCCGGCAACCGGACGCGTCGTGATGACGTTTCCGGCGGCGATCACCTTGTCCGTCTTCTGCTGACGCTCCACCTGGAATCCGGCGTTGGTCAGCGTCGCCTCGGCGACGTCGGCGGGCTGGTTGGTCAGGTCACCCGGAACGGTCACCATCTCGACCTTCGGCGAGTTCACCCGAATGAGGAAGAACGTCACCAGACCGATCACCAGAAGCGCCGCGATGCCCATCAGGGCGTAGCGTCCGCCCTTCTTCTTGGCAGGCGGCTCGGCGGCGCGAGTTGTCCTCGCAGCAACCGGCTCGACCGGATCGGGAGCAGTGCGGTAGTTCCCGGTGTCGGAGCCGACGGCGCCGAGGATGGTGGTGCGGTCCTCGTCGTTCATCACCATCGGCGCACTCGGACGCTGACCGCCCAGAACGCGTACCAAGTCGCTGCGCATGTCGCCGGCGCTCTGGTAGCGGTTGGCCGGGTTCTTGCTCATTGCCTTGAGAATGATCGAATCCAGCTCGCGCGGAATGTCGGGATTGATCTCCGACGGCGTCTGCGGATCTTCACGAACATGCTGGTACGCCACGGCGACCGGTGAATCACCCTTGAAGGGCGGCTCGCCCGTCAGAATCTCGAACAGCACACAACCGAGCGAGTACACGTCCGAACGCGCGTCCACCTGCTCACCTCGCGCCTGCTCCGGCGAGAGGTACTGAGCGGTGCCGATCACGGCGGCCGTCTGCGTCATCGGGCTCGACGCGTCGGAAATGGCACGGGCGATACCGAAGTCCATCACCTTCACGGCGCCGGCACGGTTGATCATGATGTTGGCGGGCTTGACGTCGCGGTGCACGATGCCGTTGCGGTGGCTGAAGTCCAAAGCGGCACAGACGTCCGCGATCACTTCCATCGCCTTGCGCGGAGCCATCGGCCCGGTGCTGCGCACGATGTCACGCAACGTGTCGCCGTCGACGTACTCCATGACGATGTACGGCAGCGGCCCGGCGTCGGTCTCGGCTTCACCGGTGTCGTAGACGGCCACGATCGCCGGATGGTTCAGCGCAGCAGCGTTCTGCGCCTCACGACGGAACCGCAAGTAGAACGTGGGATCGCGCGCGAGGTCTGCACGCAGCACCTTGATCGCGACGTCGCGGCTGAGTCGGAGGTCGCGCGCCAGGTGAACCTCGGACATTCCGCCGAAGCCGAGAATCTCACCCAGCTCGTAGCGGGAGGAGAGATTGCGGGGTGTCGTCATTGGTCTTGTCCTAGCGGTTCTTCAGCGTCTCCGGGATCCGCCAACGGCTCAGTGGTCGTTGTGGTCGTCGTTGTCGTCGTGGTGGTGGTTGTGGTCGTCGGAGTTGTTGTTGTCGTGGTCGGCGTTGTCGTGGTGGTTGTCGGCTCGGTCGTGGTTGTCGTCGGCCGAGTCGTCGTTGTTGTCGGCTCGGTGGTCGTCGTTGTCGGCCGAGTCGTCGTCGTGGTGGGCTTGGTCGTCGTCGTGGTCGGCAATGTCGTGGACGTGACGACGGGCGGCGTCGGGTCGCTCGGACCGTCGGTTGCGATCCAGACTCCGCCGATGATCAACGCCAACAAGATCAATCCGCCGCCGGCCCACGCCACGGCCTTCTGCCCACTGGTCAGTCCGCCGGCTGCCGCGTCGTCCGCAGCAGCGGCGCCCGTCACCGGACCCGCGTACGTCGGCGGCATGACCTGCGTGGCACCCGTTGCCGGCAACGCGCTCGCGGCACCGGTGGCGAGCAGACCGGGCGGCGGTGGACGCCTTCCTGCCCGAACGGCTGCAACGGCGTCGGCGAACTCGCCGCCACTGGCGTAGCGGCCGGCCGGATCCTTGGTCAACGTGATGTCGATGAGCTCGCGGATGTTCGGCGGCAGGTCGGCCGGCATCGGAGCCGGGGTTTCCTGCACGTGCTTCATCGCGACGGTCAGCGCGCCGTCACCGGTGAACGGGCGTCGACCCGAAAGTGCTTCGTATCCGACGATTCCCAGCGAGTACACGTCACTCGCCGCGGTCGCGTCCTGACCGAGAGCCTGCTCGGGCGCGATGTACTGGGCGGTGCCCATCACCATTCCCGTGCGCGTGACAGGTGAGTTCTCGACGGCCTTGGCGATGCCGAAGTCCGTGATCTTCACCTGGCCAGTCGGCGTGATGAGGATATTGCCCGGCTTCACGTCGCGGTGCACGACACCGGCGTCATGTGCGACCTGCAGGGCGCGGCCGGTCTGCTCGAGCATGTCGAGGGCATGCGGAACCGCCAGGCGGCCGACGCGTGCCAGGACAGCGTTGAGCGGTTCACCGTTGACGAGTTCCATCACCAGGTACGCCGTGGAATCACCCGAGCTGTCGCGGGTCTCGCCGTAGTCGTAGATTCCGGCGATACCGGGATGGTTGAGCTGTGCGGTGGTGCGGGCCTCGAAGCGGAAGCGCTCCAAGAACTCCGGATCGGAAGAGAACTCGGACTTGAGTACCTTGACGGCGACGCGACGGTTGAGCCGGGAGTCGGTGGCTTCCCACACCTGACCCATCCCACCGGTGGCGATGAGACGGATCAATCGGTAACGATCGGCGATCAAAGCGCCGTTGTTCAACGCCACGGTTCAGCCCCCTTGGATTCCGGCTGCGATGACTGCACGACCGATCGGCGCAGCAACCGAGCCACCGGTAGCGGCAAGTCCGCGGTCACCACCGTTCTCGACGATGACGGCCACGGCGACCGTCGGATTCTGCGCCGGTGCAAAAGCGATGTACCAGGCGTGCGGCGGAGTTTCCCGCGGGTTCACGCCGTGCTCCGCGGTACCGGTCTTGGACGCGATCTGAACGCCGGGAATCTTGCCGTCGCCGCCGGTGAAGTTCTCCGAGCCGATCATCAGATCGGTCAGCGTTGCCGCAACTGCCGGCGAGATCGCCTGACCCATCGAAACCGGCGACGGTGTACTGAGATCGGTCAGATCCGGTGCCTGCAACTGGGAGATCAGGTTGGGCTGCATCCGCACTCCACCGTTGGCGACGGTCGCGGCGATCACTGCGTTCTCGAGCGGGGTCACCGCGACGTCACGCTGGCCGATGCTGGTCTGACCGAGAGCCGCGTCGTCGGAGATGTCGCCGACCGTGCTGTCTGCAACCGGCAGCGGGATCGCGGGAGTGTTGGGTCCGATACCGAAGGCGCTGGCCTCGTCCTTGATGGCGTCGGCGCCGTCCTTGATGCCCAGTTCGACGAACGCCGTGTTGCACGAGCGCGCAAACGCGTCGCGCAACGACGCCGTCGGGTTGGGGCCGCACGTGCTGCCGTTGTAGTTCTCGAGGGTCGTGCTGGTGCCGGGCAGCGTGATCTGCGGCGCCGCGGTCAGCTGGTCGTCCGGGGTCGCACCGTTGCCAAGAGCTGCGGCCGTGGTGAGCACCTTGAACGTCGAGCCGGGAGGGTAGGTCTGCGAGATAGCGCGGTTGACCAACGGATCGTTGGGATCGGCATTGAGCTCGTCCCACGCCTTCGTGGTTTCGGCGCCGTCGTGGCTGGCAAGCAGGTTCGGGTCGTAGCTCGGAGTGCTGACCATCGTCAGGATGCGTCCGGTGCTCGGCTCGATGGCGACGACGGAACCGGTGTAGCCCTTGCTGGTCAGCTGGTCGTAGGCCACCTGCTGCATGGCCGGATTGAGCGTCGTGACGACGTTGCCGCCGCGCGGATCGCGTCCGGACACCAGGTCGAAGAAGCGCTGACTGAACAACCGGTTGTCCGAGCCGTTGAGAATCGGATCTTCGGTGCGCTCGAGGCCGGCGCTGCCGTACTGCATCGAGTAGAAACCCGTGACCGGTGCGTACGGGTACGGATTCGGATACTCGCGCAGGTACTTGTACCGGTCGTCGGTGGCGCGGGAGGCGGCAAGCACCTGACCGGAAGCCGAGATCTGACCTCGCTGGCGTGAGTACTCGTCGAGCAGCACCCGCGAGTTGCGCGGGTCGGCTCGCAGGTCGTCAGCTTTGATGACCTGTACGTACGTGGCGTTGGCGAGGAGCGCGACAACCATCACCATGACGGCCATCGCGACGCGGCGCAGTGGAGTGTTCATACGCGCGGCATCATCTCGGTATTGGCGTCAGCGATTGGGGGCGGACCTTTCTTCTTCGTCACTACCGGCGCACGAGCCGCGTCCGAGATCCGGACGAGGATGGCCAGCAGTAGGTAGTTCGCGAGCAGCGACGAGCCGCCGTACGACATGAACGGTGTAGTCAGACCCGTCAGCGGGATCAGCTTGGTGACGCCGCCGACGACGACAAAAATCTGGATCGCGATCGTGAACGACAGACCGGCGGCGAGCAGTTTGCCGAAGCTGTCGCGCACGGCCAACGCCGTACGCAGGCCGCGCACGATGAGGAGCAGGAACAGCATCAGCACAGCGGCCAGGCCGATCAGGCCGAGCTCTTCGCCGATGGTCGCGATGATGAAGTCCGTCTTCGCGAACGGCACCTGGTTGGGGCGGCCGCTGCCCAGACCTGTTCCGGCGATACCACCGGTGGCCAGGCCGAACAGCGATTGCGAGATCTGATAACCGGTGTTGGCGTAGTCGCCGAGCGGGTCCAGCCAGGTGTCGACGCGCACGCGCACGTGTCCGAACATCTTGTAGGCGAAGAAGAATCCGATGGCGAGCAGTCCGCCGCCGATCACCAGCCAGCCCACACGTTCGGTCGCGATGTAGAGCATCACCAGCACGGTGCTGAAGAGCAGCAACGACGTACCGAGGTCGGTTTCGAAGACGAGCACGCCCACCGAGACGATCCAGGCGAGCAGGATCGGACCGAGGTCGCGGGCACGCGGAAAATCCATGCCCAGGAAGTGTTTACCGGCCGAGGTGAACAGGTCGCGCTTGGCGACGAGCACGGACGCGAAGAAGATGATGAGCAGGATCTTCGCGAACTCACCTGGCTGAATGCTGAATCCGGGCAGGCGAATCCAGATCTTCGCGCCGTTCACGCTCGAGAACTTCGCCGGCAGGATCGCGGGAATCGCCAGGAACACCAGGCCTGCGAGGCCGAGCGTGTAGCTGAACCGCGCCATCAGGCGGTAGTCCTTCAAGAACACCAGCAACAGCACGAATCCGGTGATCGCCAGTGCAGTCCACATGACCTGCTGGTTCGCATCCGGAGACGGTGCCTCGACGCCGTTGTAGAGCGCTGTCTGTTCGTCGGCGAGGTCGAGCCGGTGGATGAGCACCAACCCCAGGCCGTTGAGCAGGGCGACGATCGGGAGCAGCAGCGGATCGGCGTACGGCGCATACCGCCGAATTGCCAAGTGCGCGATCAGGAACAAGCCCGTGTACGCAAGCGCGTACTTGGCCAGATCGAGAGTGATCTTCTGTTCCTGGCTCGCCTCGACGAGCAGAAGCGAGACCGTCGTGATGATGACGGCAAAGCCCAGGAGCAGCAGCTCCATGTTTCGACGGGTCGACTGGACCGGCGCCGGGGCAAAACCTCCGGGCGGACTCGGAAAAGCCGTCCCCGCAGCTGCGTTGGACGACATCAGTTGACCGTCCTGCAAGTCTGACCGGGAACTTCGGTCGGCGTCGGCGTAGTCGTGGGTGCCGCCGTCGTCGGCGCAGCAGGCTCCCCGGGCGGTGCGGGGGGCGGCGTGGTCTCCGGTGCCGGCGGGGGAGTGGGCGTGGCCGTCGTCGTCGGAACCGGCTCACAACGAGGCAGCAGATCGCCGCCGATGAGACGGATCATCTGGCTCTGCGCATCCTCACGCTTGCCTGACGGCAACCCGGCGCGCACCTGCTCCTGCGCAGACGGCTGCAGATCCGTCACTTCGAGGATGTTGCAGTTGCTGGGAATCGCGTCGGGGGAGACGAGGGTCAGGACGTCGTCGTCGCCGACGCAACCCACCAGATCCGCGTCTTGCAGCGAGTAGCCGAGCACCGAACCAGGGATGCCGCGCAGCACCGTCACGCGGCCGTTGTCTTCGCCGACGTAGTAGTTGTTGCGGATGACGGCGCGGCCGATCACTGCGCCGACACCGACCAGCGCGATCAGCACCACGGCCAGGACCACCCACCACAACCGGTTCCGCTTCTTCTTCGGTTCCGGTTCGGGTTGGGAGACAACTCGCTTGGGCGTCGCGCGCGGCGGACGCATGGCAGCGGCGCGGCCGGCAGCGGTGTTGGGGGGAGGGGCGTCCTCTTCCTCTTCCGTCGACGCGGCGCCCGCGACGATGGGATGCGACTGGCCGTAGTCGAGGTCGATGACATCGGCGACGACGACGGTGACGTTGTCGGGACCGCCGCTGCGCAGCGCCAATTCGATGAGACGGTCGGCGCACTGCTCCTGCGAGCCCTCGCGCATCGTGTTCTCGATGGTCTCGTCGCTGACCACGTCGGAGAGGCCGTCGGAGCAGAGCAGGTAACGATCGCCGGCGCGGGCTTCGCGCACGGTGAGCGTCGGCTCGATCTCGTTGCCGGTCAGCGCCCGCATGATCAGGGATCGCTGCGGGTGCGTGTGTGCCTGTTCGGCGGTGATCCGGCCCTCGTCGACCAGCGACTGAACGAACGTGTCGTCACGGGTGATCTGCGTCAGGTGGTCGTCGCGCAGCAGGTAGGCGCGCGAGTCGCCGATGTGCACGAGGCCGAGCTTGCTGCCCGAGAAGAGGATCGCGGTGAGCGTGGTGCCCATGCCGTCGAGTTCGGGTTCTTCCTCGACGTGATCGGCGATGGAATCGTTGCCCTCGCGGGTGGCTGCCTCGAGCTTGCCGAGCAGATCCTCGCCGGGCTCGTCGTCGTCGAGATGCGCCAGGGCGGCAATCATCAACTGCGACGCGACCTCACCGGCCGCGTGTCCGCCCATACCGTCGGCCAAGGCCAGCAGGCGTGCACCGGCGTAGACGGAATCTTCGTTGTTGGAGCGCACGAGACCGCGGTCGCTGCGCGCCGCGTAGCGGAGAACAAGGGTCACGGGCGTAGCTCGATTACCGTCTTGCCGACGCGAACCGGGGTGCCCAGCGGCACGCGCACCGCAGTGGTGACCTTGGCGCGGTCCAGATAGGTGCCGTTGGTCGAACCGAGATCCTCGACGTACCAGTCGGCGCCGCGCTGCGAGAGCCGCGCATGGCGCGTCGACGCGTAATCGTCGGTGAGAACGAGCGTCGAATCATCGGCGCGGCCGATCATGACCGGCTGAGAACCCAGGGTGATGCGGGTACCGGCGAGGGCGCCCTGCGTGACCACCAGGTACCGAGGCACCTTCGCCTTGCCCAGCGAGGGCAGGACCTTTCCGGCGCGGGTGTACCGCGGCGGAACCCTGACCCCGGAGCCGGCATAGATGTCGGAGCGGAGAGTGCGGAGGACTGCCCAGACGAACAGCCACAGTAGGAGCAGGAAGCCCGCCCGTGTGAGTTGCAGAATCAGGCCCTGCACGGCTGTCCACCTCCTTCTATGGCTCGAGCCCCGCCGCAGCGGGGTTCGAGCATTGTCGACTGGCAGCATCATAGGGGGCTCTGGGCCCCGAAGATCACGATACTGACAGCCGCGTGACGGCGGCGCGCCGACGGACCGCCGAATGTTCGATTGTTATCGGAAAAATCCTGGCGTCCGTTTCTCAGCTCAGAGAATGCGAACCAGAATCTCCGAGTGACCTGCACGAATGATGTCGCCGTCTGCCAGCTGCCAGTCCTGGACCGGTGCTCCGTTGACGGTGGTGCCGTTCGTGGATCCCAAATCGGACAGCATCGCGGTGCGGCCGTCCCAACGGATGTCGATGTGGCGACGTGAGACGCCGGTGTCCGGGAGGCGGAACTGAGCTTCCTGGCCGCGGCCGATGACATTGCTGCCGTCGCGAAGCTGGAAGTGGCGTCCGCTGCCGTCCTCGAGCTGCAGGGTTGCCGTCAGGCTCTGGGCCGTCGGTGCGTAACCACCCTGCGGCTGGGCGTAACCCTGCTGCGGGTAGGCCTGCGTCTGCTCGAAGTTGCCGCCCTGCTCGTAGCCACCCTGCTCGTACGGCTGCTGTGTGTACGCCTGCTGGTCGTAGCCGCCCTGCTGGTAGCCCTGCTGGTCGTAGCCCGGCTGATCGTAGGACTGGCCGTTGTACGGCTGCTGGTAACCCTGCTGGTCGTAACCGCCCTGCTGGTAGCCCTGCTGGTCGTACCCACCCTGGTACGCCTGCTGGCCGTAGCCCTGCTGGTCGTACGGCTGCTGCTGGTAACCCTGCTGGTCGTAGCCGCCGCCCTGCTGGTCATAGCCCTGCTGGTCGTAACCGGCCTGCTCGTACGGCTGCTGCTGGTTCGGGTACGCCTGCTGGTCGTAGCCACCCTGCTGCTGGTTGTAGCCCTGCTGGTCGTCGCCCGTGCGGTAACCGTCGCCGCGGTCGTAACCGTTCTGGTACGGCGCTTCCTGGCCCTGCGGAGCGGCGTAACCGCCGTCGTCGTGGGAGTACCCGTTCCGTGCCGGCTGCTGCGGTTCGGGCTGGCGACCCGCCGGTTCGCGGCTTGGTTCGTAGCCTGAGTTCTGCGTCATGGGGCCGGCTCCTGGTTGTGACGGGACTGGATTGGAAACAGGGGGAACAATCGGTGCGGGTCGCTGAGGCGGCCGTTGTGGAGGCCGCGACGAAACCTGCGGAACATGCGACGGCGGGGATGCCTGCTCGGCGTCACCATCCGGGTCGACGGTTCCGCGGGTGCGGAACTGACCGGTGTGGAGCGTAGGCGAAGGCTCGAAGGTGACCGAGATGTCGCCGTACGTCTGCCAACCCTGATCGCGGATGAAATCCTGCAGGTGTCGGCTGAAAGCTTTTGTCGTCAGTTCGCGATCTGCTGCCAGCTCTTCGTGATCGGAGTTGTTGATGGTGATCACGTAGTTGTTGGGGGCGAGAAGGATTCCGCCGCCGAGGTGCTCGACGCGGTCACGTGCCTCCTGCTGGAGCGCCGCCTCTACTTCCTGCGGCACAACACCACCACCGAAGACCCGCGCGAATGCGTCGCCGACAGCTCCTTGGAGCTTTCGTTCGAAACGCTGCACGATGCCCATCGGGCCCTCCTCTCGCCTCGCATCTACGACAGCAAAATGCTCGGCAAGTAGCGCCGGCACCGCCTTGTCGCGTGTCGTCCAAACTGCTGTACAGGTTCCACGGTACTGTCAAATGACGCTTCGGCAGTACCTGGCCGCTGTTTCAGCATGGTATCGGTTCTGGGCTTTCGGGTGCTCGGTGTTCATCGATTCGTGCCCTGAGCTGCACGAATAGAACTTTCAAAGTTTGTCGTGATAATGTTTCGGCGTTGCTCGGGCGAGTGGCGGAATGGCAGACGCGCTGGCTTCAGGTGCCAGTGTCCTTCGGGACGTGGGGGTTCAAGTCCCCCTTCGCCCACCACAAGACGAGGCCCTAACTCCTTTGAGTTGGGGCCTCGTTTTTTTGTTGTCGGCTAACTGGCCGCAGCCTGAATGAAGCTCAGAACGAAGTCCAATGCGGTGCCCGCAAACGGGTCGCCGACTGGTTGAGGGGCCGCGGCGGGCGCAGTGATCTGAGGGGTCATCATCCCTGGCGGCAGTGTGCCGGGCGGGAGATTGATGATGGCGTTGATGTCGTAGATGGTGTTGCCGGGACCGTTGGTCACCGCGAAAGAGATACTGCCGAAGTCGACGACCGGAGTGTCGGCT
Organism: Rhodococcus sp. MEB032; assembly: GCF_030208925.1. Lineage (NCBI taxonomy): Bacteria > Bacillati > Actinomycetota > Actinomycetes > Mycobacteriales > Nocardiaceae > Rhodococcus > Rhodococcus sp. MEB032. The sequence continues at coordinate 525 of NZ_JARVSY010000031.1, read as the reverse complement.
GATGCAGTACCCACTGCACTGCCGAAGGTGATCGCGGCAGCGAGCGCGCCAACGCCGAGGGCGGCGGTGGTTCGGGACAAACGAGTAGGCGTTTCGAGTCCATTCACAGATGTGCTCCCTTTCGTGGTGACAGCATCCGTGCGTGGACGCCGAGCAGCCAGGAGATTGCAACTACTGCCGAGGAAGATAACGGACATTCACCCCATGGCGGAGTGGTTCGGCACGAAGTGCTTCGTCGTTCCCAGCAGTCAGAGACTTGGGACTTGCCCGGGTGACTGCCCAGGAGATTCTTGTCGTCTTGGTTGAACGTCTGTTGGCCGACGAACCCTCAGTAACGGGTAAAACGTGACGTTCTCGCTCGACGCTGACCCTTTTCGTATGTACGTATATCCGTAGATGCGGACATACACGGAAAGCTAAATGGGGGTCCCACAAGGAGGCAACCCGGCGAAGCTCCAGACCGGGAACCTTTGGAAGACATCTCACGGGGTGTAGGAGTCAAGCCGCGATCGGGAGGGGAGGTGG